>DCMF01000055.1:156-10145 GCA_002321305.1 Verrucomicrobia bacterium UBA1629
GGGGGGGGGGGGGGGGCAAGCCTCGCGGCATTGCAGCCTTGCCTGTCGATTGCCATGACGGCGGGCTGACGACGCCCGACGGGATTCGTTGCCTTGAAGAGATGTCGTTCGTTGTCCGTCACGTCCAGATGGGGGCTGTGACGGGGCGACGACGAGAAAACACCCAAAAAGGAACGAATCAATGACCCAGATAAAGTCATCCGAAAAGAAAAGCCGCCAAGGGGAATGCCGTCAGTTGGATCTGACGTCGCGTCGGAGGCGTCTCGCCGCCGGGCTGCTGACGGGCGCGCTGCTGCTGACAGGCGGCATGGTCCAGTCCGCACCGACCGTTGTCGAGGCGACAAACGCGACGGCGGTCAATACGGGGTTTTCTTACGCGCTTGCGGAGAAAATCGGTCTCGCCCCGTCGTGGGGGCTTCTGCTGATCTTCAAGTGAGAAAGGGCATTCGCGATGAAGACATTGCTTTTGCATCTGGCCTGTCTCATGGCCTGCGCCTTGTCGGGCGCGCCGACAGTTGAGCGGATGGCGTTCAGCGGAAAGGAGGACGGCCGAATAAAGATCAAGTACGTCCTGACGGAGCCGGCCGTTGTCACGCTGAAGCTCTTTCGGAACGGGACGGAACCCGTGGACGAATGCGCCTATCGGGATGTCTCGGGCGCCGTCAACCGCCTGGTCCCGCCTGGTCGCCGCACGATCGTCTGGGACTGTCCGACCGACTTTGACTTCGGCGATCCGGCGCGGTTCCGTGCCGAGTTGCGCGCCTGGCGCACGGATGCGCCCCCGCCCTACATGGTTGTCCACCTGACGAACAGCCCCGTGACGGTCAGCTACTACGCCTCGACGAATGCGTTCCCGCTTGGGTTCGGGCACGACTACTACAAGACCTGCGGCCTCACGCTACGCAAGATCCCCGTCGCGAACGAGACGTTCGAGCGGGGGCCGCAGCCCGTCCAGCAGACGGTCTTCGGAGCCAGCGACTGGGCTGCCGACAAGGCGGCGGGCAAGCAGCGCGTGCGCCTCACGTCCGACTACTACATCGGCGTGTACGAATACACCTACGGCAATGACGCCAGCGTCGACGGCATGCCGGAGGACGGGACGCGGTGGCCCGGAGACGATGCCCGGCCGGCCGACTCGCGCACCTACCCCCTGCTGAACAGGTCCTATTCGGCGTGCCGTGACGGCGGCGACGGGGAAACGACCGGCTGGCCGGCGAAGGGGCATGAGATCGCGGATGCGAAGACGGTGGTCGGCCGGCTGAACGCCCATACGGGGATGGCCTTCGACTTGCCGACGGAGGCGCAGTGGTGGCGGGCCTGCTATGGCGATGGCACGGTCCCGTTCTACAATGGGCAGGGCGACGGAAGCGACCTTGGCGTGGCGGACGGGCGGTATTACCACACGGGCATTTCCGCGTATGCGTGGACGATGGCGAACAGCCGGACGGACGAGGGCCGCTGGCTGCCGCATCCCGTCGGCCTCAAGCGGCCGAACGCCTATGGCCTCTACGACATGCTCGGCAACGTCCACGAATGGGTGCTGGACGGCGCCGCCGGACGGTGGGACGGCTACTATTCCGAATCAGGCGTTGAGGTTTCCGTCGATCCATCCGGATGCCCGAAGCCGGGGCTTTTCGATGCGGACTCGTCTTCGACGTGGCTGCGTACGCTGGTCGGCGGGAGCTATGCGCACGCGCCGTCGTCCGCGCACGTGAACTTCCGCTACAGGAACTCGTGCAGCTATGCGTCGAACGGCGGCGATACGAGCGTCAGGGACGGCGCGAAAGCCGAGATGTGGTGTCAGGGGCTGCGCGTCGTCTGCCCGGCCGTGGTCGTCAAGTGATTGAAAGAAAGGAGAAAAGGTTATGAAGTTCCAAGTTTTCGTGAATGTCTGCCTGTGTGCGCTTTCGTCCGTCGCAGTCCCGACGGTCGAGCGCGTGTCGCTGTCGGTCGACGAAACCGACGCCAAGCGCGCCAAGGTGTCCTATGAGCTGACGGGCGAGGCGGTCGTCACGGCGGAGATCTGCGCGAAGGGCGTCACGTGTCCGGGGGCCTTTGAAGGCGCGGTGAACGCGCGCCTGGTCGCTGGGGAACACACGTTCTTCTGGCGTCCGGACGAGGGCGGTGCCGGATCCTATTCGCCGGGCGAGCTGAAGGTGAAGCTTTCGGTCTGGGATCCGGACGACCCGCCGCCGTACATGGCCGTCGACCTTTACCGTCCGCAAAGCGCGGCGCGCTACTACGCCTCGGCGTCCGATGTCCCCGGTTCGCCGACGAGCGGACTCTACAAGACGGAGTGGATGCTGTTCCGGCGCATTCCCGCGTCCGAGACGGAGAAGTTCCAGATGAAGGGCGGCGGAACGCATTGGGTGCGGCTGACGAAAGACTACTATCTCGGCGTCTTCGAGGTCACCGTGTCGCAGTACCGCTGCCTCATGGGCAACCTTTCCGACGCCCTGCAATACTCGACCACGATCGCGGGCTGGGACCTGGCCTGGAACGACGAGGCCTGCCCGGTGCAGATCCCCTACGACAGGCTGCGCAAGGCGACGTGGCCGAGCGACGCGCGCGGGACCTCGGCCATGGACGCCGAATGCCATCTTCGCAAGTTTCGCGAACGCTACGGCATCGACTTCGACCTGCCGACGGAAGCCGAATGGGAGTTCGCCGCGCAAGGGGGCGGAACGGAGTCGGAAACGGCGGTGGGTGATTTCGCGTGGTATGCGGAGAACTCGGCCGTGCCGCACAAAAAGGACGGAACGGACTACGGGTGCTTCCCGCATCCGGTCGGCCTGAAAAGGCCGAACGCCTTCGGCCTCTACGACATGATGGGCAACATGGCCGAATGGGTGCTGGACTTCAAGAAGGGCACCCTGCCGACGGAAACCCCCTATGCGGAGGATCCCGTCGGCCCGTCGGAAAGCGAAGCCGAAGACGCCCAGCGCATCGTTCGCGGCGGCTCGTATGCGTCGGAGGCCGGGGGCCTTGGCGTTGACGGGCGCCTGTGGGCCGGTCCGGGCAACTGGACGCTGCAGGTCGGCGTGCGCGAGAGGATCGCGCCCCCGACGACGCATTCCTATTCCATCGGATTCCGTTTCTGGGCCCCGGCGAAAGCGGTCAAGTGATGCGTCCCCTGAACGAGGTTTTTGCCGTGTCGGCGATTCTTGCCGGCGGGCTGGCGGGCGCGGCGCGGGAACTCCCGGGCGGAGTCTTCGCACGCGGCCCCTGGCGCGTCGAAGTCTCGCCGCGCGGCGGCTGGTCGGCCTCCGTCGGCGGCGCGCGGCTCATGGCTCCGGCGGAGGGGCCGCTTTGGGAGTTCCGGGCGGCGGAGCGGGTCGGCGACAGCGGCACGGCTCTGCGTGAGGCGGGGCAGCTTCACATCGACGGGGCCGACCGTCCGCAGGCGAAGGACGCGAGCCCCGAGCCGGTTTCGGTCGCGCCGACGGTCGGGTTCGCGTCCGCCGGGTGGCGCGGCGAGACGTTGGCCCTGTCCTTCACGTCGGCCGTCTGGCGTGTCGAGGAGCGGCTGGCCTTCTCGGATGCGCCCTTGCGAATTCGTCGCGCGCTTCGCCTCGTGAACGTGTCCGGCGTGACGCGGGCCTTCCGTGACGTCACCTTGCGCGTCCCGATGAAGGCCGAGGGCCTTTACTGCCTGCCGGCCATGTTCTGGGGCTATCAGAACGAGATGCCGGATGCCGATCTGCCGACGTGGCGGAGGGCTTCCGGCGCCCATCCGTCACGCGGGAAGGTGCAGTCCGTTCCCGTCGGACGGGTCTTGCGTTCGCATTACCGGGTCAAGGGCCTCCTCAGCGAACGGTCGGGCGGAAAGACGATCCTGTTCTTCCTCAATCCGACGACGGACAACGGGACGCCGCAGTTCGTCCGCCTCGCGAAAGACGTCTTCGCCTACGAGTCCGCCATGAGCTCGCAGGGCTGGGCCGAACCGGACGTTCCGCAGACGGTTGGCGATGACGTCTATCAGGTTGTCGACGCCGACCAGGAGACGGCGCTGACGCGCGATTTCCCGCAGCTGCTGGACGATCTCGGCATCCGCCCGCCGTGCGACCGCCCGGACTGGGTTCCCGATGCCGCGATCTACGGCTTCGATTCGCTGGGCGTTCGCGGCGGCTCGTGCGTCGGCGGTCTGAAGGCGTCCGAGTCCGTCGCGCGTCGGGCGGCCGCCCTTGGCTTCAACGCCGTCTGGTGCCTGCCGGTCCAGTTCGGGACGGTCGGCTATGCGCCGACGGACTACTTCAGGATCGACCCGCGTCGCGGAACGGAATCGGAGTATCGCGAGATGGTCGCCGGCTTCCGGCGTCGCGGGCTGCGGTTCCTGCAGGACATCGTGCCGCACGGCGGCACGTCCCGCGCCTGGCCGCACCGCGCGGTCTCCGTCGATGCGGCCGTCTTCACGCCGGAGGGGAACGTGCTGGACTTCTGGGGGATGGACTTCGCAGACCCCGCCTGGCAGCGGTACATGGCGAGCGTTGCCGACCACTACCGCAGCCTGGGCGTCGATGGCTTCCGCATCGACGCGCCCTACGGGTCGCTGAAGCCGAACTGGCGTCATCCGTCGATGACGAACCTGCCGCACGTCGTCAGCCGCTTCGACACGGGGAGCGACCGCGGCGCCTACGATTCTGCGGACTGGGCGAAGGCGCTCGCCAAGGGGGGCGGGCGGCTCTCGCCGCTGCCGTATCCGCGCGCGTCAATGGCCCAGTGCTGGGGCGGCTGCCGGATGGTGGAGGCGATTCGCGCCGCCGCCCGGAAGGGGAAGCCGGACGGCGCCGTTGCCGCCGAGGTGTTCGGGCTGCCGTTTCACCGGTGTGCGGACATGCTCTTCGACATGACGTATCCGTATCTGGCCTTTCGGCTTCTCGACCTCGGCAGCGAAGACTTCGTCGCGGGCCTCTCGCAGTGGATGGCTGAGCGACAGTGCGTGACGCCGGCCGATGCAGTCCTGCTGCGCTACACCGCCTGCCACGACCAGCTTTACATGAACGGCTACACGGGCGCGGCGGCATGGCGCGCGCTCCTCGCTTCGGCCTACCTGGTGCGCGGCGTTCCCCTCGTGTTCGACCCGGACGAGACGGGACACGGGACATTCGTCAGACGCCTGAACGCCCTGCGGGCGGAACGCGCGGAACTGCGGCGCGGCGCGGCTGACTACTTGGGTGTGCGTCCGGCGGACAGACGGGTCTTTGCGGTTCGCCGATCAACGGATTCGTCGTTCGGAATCGGCCTCGTCAACTTCTCGCCGGCGCGAGTCACGACGGCCCTGAAGGGGGCGCCGCAGTTGGGCGCCGTCACGCTGGCGCCCTGGGAGTTCGTCTACATCGACGTGCAGGACGGACGCGAGTTCCGCCCCTTTCGGCAGGAGCCGCTGACGCGGGTTTCCGAGGCTGCCGTGACGACGCGGCGGCTGGCGGGGGCGGCGCCGCAGGTCATTGACCTGACGCGCTTCACGCGTTGGCGGGTTCGGACGCTGGACGGGGGACTCGACGATTTTGTCGATCTTGAGGCCGTTCGGCAGCGTCGCTACGGTTCGCGCAAGACGACGCTCGCGTGGCGCACCTGGGCCGGCTCGACGCTCTGGGATTCCGAAAGCCAGCCGCTCGACCCGACGAATGCCGCGCTGGAGTTCGCGGACGGAAAGGGGCGTTCGCTGTTTGTCCGGGCGGAGGACTTCCCCGCCGCGACCTTCTCCCTGTTGGTCAAGGATGGCGAGGAACCCGGCCTGAAGCTGGTCGTCACGCCGGACGATCCGAAAGCGGGCGTCCTTCTGACGCAGTCGGCGGTGCCGATCGCCAAGGCCCCGGTACGCGCGGTCGCGTCCTCGCAGGGAGGACTTTCCGTCCGGGGCGAGTCGCTCGGCTACCGCATCGAAGGGCCGCACTATTCGATTCTCCTGCGCCGGCTAGGCGGGGGAATCCGCAGCTGGCGCGATGCGCGGGGGACGGAACTCGTGACGGGGAGCGATGTCGTCGCGCGGCGGGCGGACGGCGGCATCTGCGGCGTGGCGGGCTGGGATCTCGACACGGAGGCGAGATTCCGCCGCATCGGAGACCGCCTCGTCGTCACGTTCTGCTCCTACCTGTGCGAGACGCGGCGGAAGACCCGCCGCGAGATCGAGAGCGCGCTCGAGTACACGTTTGACGCGACGTCGGCGCAGGTGGGCGTACGTACGCTCGTCCGCCCTCTGGAGGCGGCGGAAGGGCATTCGGTCGATTGGCTCATGAGCCTGACGGAGACCGGCGAAAGGCGTGTTCGTCTGCCGGGCGCACGGAAGACGGGGGCGCGCGAATGCGGGCTCGACTTGCTCTGCGGGGCGCGCCGCGTCCTGCCCTGGCAGGACTTCACCCGCTCGTTTGTCCTCTCCGACGGCCCCGCGCGGCCGGAGGGTGCGCAGCCGGGGCGCGGGACGTTCGATCCCAGGCCGTTCGGCACCGACCTGTCGCTGGCGGCGCGGACGGGCTTCACGGACGCACAGGGGCGACGCCACTTCGCGCCGCCGCCGGGGCTGGCGGGCGGCGTGCGGTGGGCAGCCGAGCATTTCGGGAGCTTCGTTGCCGATCCGGGTGCGGAGGCGGGCGTCGCCTATCGGATTGACCAGCCGGATCCCGTCTTCACGCAGTTTCTTGCGCCGCGCGCACAGCCGGGTCACCGGACATTGGCTGTCCGCCTGCGGGGAGAGGGCGTTGCCCCCGTGCGCGCCGTGCGGTCGATCGACTACTTGCGCTACGGCGACGGAAAGAACGCCGTGCCGACGGTGGCGATCCGGGTCGAGGGGACGCGCAGCGACGGCTCAAGGTGGTCGGCGACGCGGACGTTCTCCCCGACGGGAACGTTTCCCTATCGGGACTTCCGCCTTGACTTTTCCGTGCCGGAAGTCCTGCACGGCCTCAAGCTGAACCTGTCCGTTCAGGCGGAGGTCGAGTCGAAAGTCTATCTTGGCGGGCTGCGGCTTGAGGAACAATAGAATCTCGCCACCTTGCGGGAGGGACGGGCTTGTCCCGTCCGCAACCGCAAAGGCTTTGCATTTGCATCATCAATATAGGAACAAGGCAGATGAACAGATTGCTCAAGTTGGCCGTTGCCGTGTCGGCAACGCTGGAGGTGGCGCCTGTGCGCGCCGTAGCCGCCTGTACGGGCGCGGGCGCGCCGTTCGCGGAGCGGGAGGTGACCGCGCCGCGCGCGGGCTGGCGGATGCTGAACGGCGCGGCGGCCCTCGCGCTCGACGGGGCGGACGTCTCGCGACCGGGCTTCGACGACGCGGCGTGGATGCCCGCCGTCGTGCCGGGCACGGTCCTGACGACGCTCGTCAAGAACGGCGCCGTGCCCGACCCCTACCGGGGCCTGAACAACGAGATCTCGCGGGGCCTCATCCCCGACGTCAGCACGAACCGCACGTTCTACACGGCCTGGTTCCGCACGGCGTTCGACCTGCCGGCGGCCGGGAAGGGCCAGGTCGTCTGGATGCGCCCGGAGGGAATCAACTACCGCAGCGAGATCTGGCTGAACGGACGCCTCGCGGCGTCGACCTGCGGGATGTTCGCGCGCAACGCGGTCGACGTGACGGCCTTCGCGAAGCCCGGCGGGCGGAACGTGCTGGCGGTCAGGGTCGTCCCCGTCGACCACCCCGGCACGTGCCGGCCCAAGCCCTGGGGCGCGGCGGGCGAGTGGCACAACGGCGGCGACGGCGAGATCGGGCGTGACGTGACGATGCTCATGTCCGCCGGGTGGGACTTCACCTTCTCGGACGGCATCCGCGACCGGAACACGGGCATCTGGAAGGACATCGCCTTCTTCGCGACGGGTCTTGTCCGGCTGGACGCGCCATACGTCCGCACGAAGCTCAACGGGCCGATGGACGCGGCGGAGCTGACGCTGGAGATCGACCTGCACAGCGCCGCCAACGGCTGGGGCCAGGAGGTCGCGGGCGATCTCACGGCGGAGGTCGAGGGGACGGACGTCCGCTTCGCGAAGCGGGTCACGCTCTTCCGGGGCGAGCGGCGCACGGAGCGGCTGACGGCGACGCTGGCGAACCCGAAGCTCTGGTGGCCGCGCAACAAGGGGCCGCAGAGCCTCTACACGCTCCGCGCCCGCTTCGCCGACGCGAAGACGGGCCGCGTCTCCGACGCCGTGCAGGTGCGCTTCGGCGTGCGCGAGGTGACGAGCGACCGGTCCGGCAAGGGCGGCGCGCGGCAGTTCCACGTGAACCGCAGGAAGGTCTTCATACGCGGCACGAACTGGATCCCGGAGGCCATGCTGAAGGCGGACGACGCGCGGATGGCCGAGGAGCTGCGGCTGACCCGCGACTCGGGCGTCAACCTCGTGCGCCTCTGGGCGGGCGGCATCACGGAGAGCGACTACTTCTACCAGTTCTGCGACGAGTACGGGCTTCTCGTCTGGCAGGAGTTCTGGATGACGGGCGACACGCGCCACCCGGACGACCCCGGCCTCTACCTCGACCAGGTCGCCCAGCAGGTCCGGCGCATCCGCGCGCACGCCTCGCTCGCCCACTGGACGGCCTCGAACGAGTCGACCGAGGTGGCGGGGACGGAGGCGCTTGTCCGCAGGCTCACGGGCACGTCGAGCTGGATGATGCAGTCGGAGTGCGACGGCGTGCACGACGGCTCGCCCTACGTGCCGGTGAACCCCATGCGGCACTTCCGCGACGAGGCGTCCGACCGGGGGCCGCGCGTCTACGGGTTCAGCCCGGAGTACGGCACGGTGGCCCTGCCGTCCATCGACGGCATCCGGAAGTTCATGCGGGACGCGGACCTCTGGCCGATGGACGCGCACGAGGCCGCGTGGAAGTACCGTTCCGGCGGCGGCTTCGACCGGCTGACGACGACGCACCGCGCGCTCGTGGAGGCCTACGGCCCGGCGTCGACCCTGGAGGAGTACGTGCGCCACGCGCAGGCGGTCGACGCCCTGCAGCACCAGATCCTCTGGGAGGTGTGGAACCGCGCGCGGAACGAGGCGACGGGCGTCCTCTTCTGGTACAACAACACGCCGGTCCCGCAGCTCGGCTCGCACGCCTGGGACTACGACCTCGAGCCGACCGCCGCGTTCTTCGCCCAGCGCAACGCGCTCGAGCCCCTGCACGCGCAGTACGACTACCTCACGGGCGACGTCTGGGTGTCGAACGACTGGCCGACGGCGCGGGAGCTGACGCTGGCCGCCGAGGTCTACGACTTCGGGACGCGGAAGGTCTGGTCGCGCCGCGCGCCCGTGTCCGTCCCGGCCGAGGCGGCGGTGAGGTCGTTCAGGGTCGAGGTCCCGGAGGGGATCACGAAAGTCCACTTCGTCCGGCTGCGCCTGCTCGATGCGGCGGGCGGGGAGGTCGGGCGGACGTTCTACTGGCGCTCGACCGACGCCTACGGCGGCAAGGACTCGCTGGCGGGCGGCGCGGCGAGCGGCTTCGAGAGCCTGCCGCGCCTGCCGGCGACGCGGCTCGCCGTGACGCGGGAGGGGGACGGCTGGCGCGTCGCCAACGCGGGAAGCCGCCTCGCGTTCATGGTTGAGGTCAAGCCGCGCCGCATGACGGACAACTACTTCCACCTGCTGCCGGGCGAGTCGCGGCACGTCGAGCCGACGGACGGCTTCCGAGGCGCGCCGTCCGTCTCCGCCTGGAACGCCCCGGAGGTCCTGGGGACAGACCCCTGAACGTGGGGACAGGCCCTGGGGACAGGCCCCGGAACGCGGCGGCCGACGGCGTTGAATGCGGAGGAAACGGAGGATGGAAGGCGCGGAGGATGATCTTGAGAAAGTAGGGGTCTTGCGCAAATTGAGCGCAAAATTTTTGCGTAGATGAGAACTACCTTCGTCGAAAAATTTGGTATACTGTCCGCTGTCTGACAGAAGGAAGATTTTTCGACGATGCGCAAGATGAGAGAGAGACTCGGTTCCGCGCCGTTCGCCGCAGGCGCGGCGGAGGGCGGCCTGTGGCCGTCCGTGGGCGGCATTAGTACCCCCCCCCCCCC
>DCMF01000055.1:10188-19037 GCA_002321305.1 Verrucomicrobia bacterium UBA1629
CCCCCCCCCATTCATAGCCGCGCGCGCTGAAGGCCTCGGAGAGGCCGTCTGCGCGTGGCCTCGGCGCGTGCGGCGGGCCGCCTGCCTCGTCGCGCTTTCCCTGTTCGCCGCCTCGGCCCCGGCCGCGCACAAGTTCCCGTTCTTCGCCTACCGCTCGTTCCTGCCCGAGCATGACGCGATGCGCCGCTTCGCCGCGCGGGCGGGCGTCAACGTCGTCACGCTCTTCCCGGCGAACACGTACAACCTGCTGGGCTCGCCCTACTGCGCCTATCCGCCGAACTGGACATGGTGGGGGACGGTTGACACGGCGGCGATCGACCGCCAGTTCGACGAGGTGATCGCCGTCAACCCGAACGTCAGGTTCATCTGCATGGTCGATCTCAACACGCCGTACTGGATGTACCGCCGCCTGGGCCTTCAGGGCTACGACTCCTTCTGCGGGCTCTCGAACGCCCTCTGCTCGGACAAGTGGCGCGCGGAGACGGAGGCCTACCTCCGCCTGTTCCTCGCGCACGTCGAGTCGCGCTATGCCGACCGCGTGCTGGGCTATGTCCTCGCCTGCGGCATGACGACCGAGTGGATGGACGTCTCGGACTGGTACGCCTCGCCGAACAAGACGGAGAAGTGGAACGCCTGGCGCCGGGCGAAGGGCCTTGCGCCCGCGTCCGTCCCGTCGCCGGATCGCCTGCAGCGCGCCACGTTCGACAACTTCATCCGCGACCCGTCGCGCGAGCGGGTGGAGCTGGACTATGTCGCGTTCTCGAACGAGACCGTCGCGGACGCGATCGTCCGCTTCGCGGCCAGGGCGCGCGAGGTCATCCCTGCGGAACGCAAGCTGGGCGTCTTCTTCGGCTACGTGCTGCAGCTGTGGAGCGGCGCCCTGACGAGCTTCGGCCATCTGGGCTACGAGAAGGTGTTCGCCTCGCCGGACCTCGACTTCTTCATCAGCCCCGGCAGCTACTTTGACCGTCCGATGGGCGCGGGCACGGGCTTCATGGGCGTGCACGGCACGTGCCGCCGCTACGGGAAGACGTGGGTCCACGAGATCGACCACTGGATGACGGGCTCCCGCTCGCCGCACGCCTCGATCACGCCGGGCGCGGACAAGATGTGGAAGACGGAGAGGGAGATCCTCGCCGGCCTGAAGCGCGAGACGGGCTTCGCGACCGTCATGGGCGAATCGCTCTGGTGCTTCGACATGTGGGGCGGGTTCTTCTCGACCGACGCGCAGATGCAGACGCTCGCGCGCGCCAAGGCGATCTGGTCGTCCGAGGCGGGACGCCGCGCGTTCGTTCCGGACACGGCGCTGATCGTCGATCCGCAGTCGCTGCTGCACGTCAACGACCGGCACCGGTACACGCCCCTGCTGTACCAGCGCCTGCGCTCGGAGCTGAACCGGACGGGCGCGGCGTTCGAGGCGTATTCGTTCGACGACCTCGGCGCGGTCGACCTGTCGGCGGTGCGCCTCTTCATCTTCCCCGCGACCTTCCTCCTGACGCCCGAGCGCCGCGCGCGGCTGGAGCGCGAGGTGTTCCGTCCCGGCAAGACGGCCCTGTTCGTCTATGCGCCCGGCATCAGCGACGGGCGGACGCTGGACGTGGCGCGCGTGCGCGCGCTGACGGGCACGGCCTTCGGCACGAAGGGCCTCAGCTGGTCGGAGCGCAACGGCTGCCAAGTCGCCTACGTGGCGCAGCATGCGGATGTGGACATGCCGCTCCTCCGGCGCGTCCAGGAACGGGCGGGCGTCCACTTCTACGCGGACGCCGGGCTGCCGGTCGCGACGGACGGGCGGCTCCTCTCCGTCCACGCCGCCGCCGGCGGGCGGCGCACGATCCGCCTGCCGTCCCGCGCGGCGCGCGTGACGGAGCTGTGGTCGAACCGCGTCGTCGCGGAGGGCGCCGATTCGTTTGACTTTGAGTTTGGCACGCCGGACACGGCCCTGTTCCGAGTGGAGCGGGACTGATCCGGGAACACGAAAAGGAAGGAAAGGCTCAGATGAAGGAAAGAAGAAGACGGGACTGTTGGCGAACGGGCTGTGCGCTCGTGTCGCTGGCGGTCGCCTCGCTCGCGGGCGCGGTCGAGGTGCCGCCGGGGGAGATGCCGCTGGCGCGGCGGACGCACCTCTACCTGCTGCTGGGGCGCCCGAGCGCGGACGGCCTGTTCGGCGACGACGCCTCCTGGCGGAAGGGGCCTCCCTTCGCGGGGCGGCTGATGGTGTATGACGCGGACGGTACGTGGCAGCGCGCCTGCAGCCGCGGCATCGAGTTCGGCCGCTGGCTGGAGTTCAGCGGCCCGCTGCACACGGTCGGACTCGTGCCGTGTGCGGTCAAGGACTCGACGCCGGACGACTGGCGGCCCGGCTCGCCGAACTTCGCGCGCGCCGTCCGGCGCATCCGGGCGGCGATGAAGGACGGCGTCCTCACCGGCATCCTCTGGCACGGCGGCGGCGCGGCGGGCTCGGCCGAACGGTTCGGCGAGACGGTCGCCGCCCTGCGCCAGGCGATTGGCGAGGGCGATGTCGTCGTGGCGGTGGACGGCGCCGACCCGTATGCGGCGGAAGCCGCCGCCGCCGTCCCCAACTGCCGGCTCGTGAAGCCGTCCGCGCAGCCGCTCTGGAAGCGGTTCGCGAACGCGCTGAACAGCGCGGCGGACGACGACATCGTTTCGCGTCCGGTCCCGTTCCGCGCCTACCACGACGGACGGCCCGTGCGCGTGCAGCCCGCGCGCGTGTCGGCGGTCCCGTTCAACTGGGAGTGGCCGGGCTACCAGCGTCCGAAGGACCAGACGGAGATCGCCTATTTCGTCTCGGTCCCCGTGGACGCCGCGAAGCCGGGCGAGCTGACGCTGGAGCTCCCGTGCGACGCGCCGGCGGACGTGCGCGTCCGCCCGATGGGCGTGCCGCGCAAGGTGACGGCGGCGGGCAACCGCCTGACGGTCGCCGTGGAGCGTCCCGAGCAGTTCTCGCTCGAGCTGGGCGAGAAGGGGCCGACTGTGTACGTCTTCGCCGATCCGCCGTTCAGCTACCGGCACGTCCCGGACGAGATCTACTTCGGGCCGGGCGAACACGACGTCGGCGTGATCGCGCCGACGAACGGGCAGACGGTCTGCATCGACGAGGGCGCGGTCGTCTACGGCACGATCTACGCCTACGGCGTCCGCGACGTCAAGGTCACGGGGCGCGGCGTGATCGACGCGTCGCGGCTGCACCGCAACCCCGACGCGCCGGCGTACCGGTACGTCAAGGACGTGCTGAAGCTCGACGACGATTCGGCGGCGCGGTCGCTGAACTGCCTGACGCTCTACGGCTGCACGAACGTCACGGTGGAGGGCGTCGTGATGCGCGACCCCGCGCGGTGGACGATGCTCGTGCGCGGGCACAGCCGCAGCGTCCGCATCAACAACGTCAAGGTCATCGGGGCGTGGCGGTACTGCTCGGACGGCATCGACATCACGTCGTCCGAGTACGTCGTCATCCGCAACTCGTTCTTCCGCACGTTTGACGACTGCATCGTCCTGCGGGCGACGCTGGAGGCGAACGGCCCCACGCGGAACGTCCTCGTCGACAACTGCGTGCTGTGGTGCGACTGGGGGCGCGCGCTGGAGATCATCTACGACGGCGGCACGGCGAACCCGCTCGTGGAGAACGTCCTCTACCGCAACGTGAAGATCGTCGGCGTCGAGGGCACGGCCTGCAGCATCCAGTCGCGCGCGTCGCTGGCGACCGTCTTCCGCAACATCCGCTACGAGAACCTGGAGGTCGACTTCCCGCCGCGCTGGAAGGCGCAGTACCAGTCGCGCCACGATGCGCGCTTCGTGCCGACGCGCCAGACGGAAAGCTCGCTGGCGAGCCTCTGGGCCGAACGCCCCAAGGGGCCTGACGGCAAGCCCCTGCCGCCCGTGCCGGGGAAGGAGGTGCTGTTCGAGCGCATCGTGTTCGACGGCGTCAGGGTCTACGGCGAGACGAACAGCGTCAGGGCCTGGGTTTCGGGGGTCGGGCCCAACCAGAACCTTCGGGACGTCACGTTCACGAACCTGCCGGATTGCGTGAGCGTCACGCGGAAACTTTATGAACCCACCAAAAAGGAGAGCAAGTAATGAAAACGAACAACAACAGAAGCAGGAAACATCTCATGCTGGCCGCCGGTGCGCTGGCGCTCGGCTGTGCGCAGGCGGCGGGCTGGAACCCGGAAACGCGGGAATACGACACGACCGGCTACTGGACGCAGTGGATGGCCGGCTGGAGCGGGCCGTCCTTTTCGAATCCGAGCCACTGGAAGAACAGTTCAGGCGCGGTGGCATCGGCATTTGACGCGGACGCCTCGCTGTATGCGACGATGTTTGTCTACGCCAAGCCCGATCAGGACCACGTGACAAAGTTCCCCTGCAAGGTTCTGGCGCTTTCCGAGACGGCTGGATTGGGATGCACGGGCGAGTCCTATTTCGACTTTGGCGATCAGGTCGATCTTCTGGCGGGGGCTTCGCTGTCGATGTACGGCGCCTATTTCAAGGCCAACGGCACGTTCAACTTCTACTCGACCGAAGAGAAGCCGAACGCCCTCAAGATCGAGGCGGCGACGACAGACGAGTCGCAGGGCTACTTCCTCAAGGACGTGACGTTCACGGGCGACGACCAGGCGTCTGTCGTTCTGGGCGGCGCGAAAGAAGGCTGCACGCTCGCCAACTTCACTTGGGAAAGCGGCAGCGGCGCGGCGTTCCACGGCACGCTCCGCGTCGCGAACTTCCCGGCCGCGCCGGCGGTGTGTGTCGCCCAGCTCAAGCTCGCGGACATCACGGTCGGCGGCACGGTCTCGCTCGCGAACAACACGCGGCTTGTCCTGACCGGCACGTCGGGCGCGACGGTCTCGAACCTCGTCATGGACGCGGGGTCCGTGCTGGTCGGCACGACGGCCGACCGCAAGCTGACGGTCAACGGCAAGGTGACGAAGCTGCGGATTGACGTCAGCGGCCTGTCGGGCGCGGCGGACGCGACGGAATGGCCGGTCGTGAAGTTCTCCGCGACCGCCGAGACGGCGGGCTTCGGCTTCGGGGACGTGGTTCTCATCAATGCCGATGCGGCAATGGCGCCCTGCGAGGCGGAGCTGCGCGACGATGCGGACGGCGGCAAGACGCTGTACCTCGTCAAGCCCGCGAAGGTCGCGACGCGCGACACGTCCGTGCTGAACCAGGTGTACTGGACGAATTCGAACGACGACAACGACGGCTACCGCTCGGAACTCCAGTTTGCCAAGTCGAGCAAGTCCGCCAAGAACTTCTGGTCGGACGGCAGCTGCCCGGGCGACGACGGCGTCTCGGATGTCGCCTATTCGGCGACGGGCACGGTTCTCGCGTTCCCGACGAACACGACGGCGGAGATTCCGCAGTTCAAGGGGAAGTCGCTCAACCTGATCTCCGGCGGTTTCGAGACCTCGTTCATGACGCCCGGCTACGCGGTGCCGCGGCTGCGCTTCGCCTCCGGACGCTGCGGCATCCGCCTGCTTGACCGCGCCGGCCTGTCGGTCGGGGACGTGAACGAGCTTGGGCAGAAGTACGCCACCATGCGGCTTCAGGGCGCGCTGGATCTCGGCGCGTCGCCGGACGTCACGCACTACGTCGAGATCTACGGCACGCGCATTTTCCTGAAGCTGGAAAGCGCGCTCACCGGCGACGGCAACCTGGAACTGCAGACCTACCCGTCGGCGAACCGGGATGCGCTGAACGCGACGCTGGAACTGACGGGCGACAACGCCAAGTGGGCCGGCAAGCTGCTGGTGAAGGGACTGAACAACGGCACGTACAAGGACTATGACGTCGACGGGACGGTTGTCAGCTGCCCGAACCGCGCGAACGCCAACCACTGCCGCCTCTACCTGTCGAGCGCCGCCGGACTGGGCGGCCGCCGGTCGGACTTCGCGTACGACGCGCTGGCGCTGAGGCACTACGGCGAGGTGTTCCTCCGCAACGACGTGACGCTGCCGGCGGGACTGAACCGCGGCGTCTCGTTCGGGGACTACGCGACGCTCACCGTCACCAACGGCCTGACGTTCACGATCCAGCAGCCGACCACGTGGGCGGGCACGGTCTACAAGGTGGGCGAGGGCCGGCTGGCGCTCGGCGGCGCGGCGAAGTTTAACGGCGCGGCGCAGGCGGACACGCCGACCGAAGGACAGAATGTGCTGGCGGTCGAGGGCGGCTCGGTCGAGGCGCTGACGGCGGAAGCCCTCAACGGCGTCGCGATTCAGCTCGCCGACAAGTCCTGCCGGATCGCGCTGGACGCGGACGGGGTGGGCGAGACGAAGGGCCTTGTCAACGTCAAGGTCGCGACGCCGTTCACGACGGCCGCCGCCGACGGGAAGATCCGCTTCGAGGTGCGGACGGACAAGCCGGCGGCGACGGTTGCCGACGGGGTTGAGGTCGCGCTCTGCACGGTGTCCGCCGCCGCCGCCGAGGCGCTGCGCGACAAGATCGACGCGGGGCGGCTGTGCGGCCGTCGCGGAATTGTCTCCGAGCGGACGAATGACGACGATTCGGTGACGTTCCTCGCCTTCTACCAGCGCCGGGGCGTCTGCGTGATCATCCGGTAAGCGGGAAAAGAAACGCCGACGATTGGCGCTCTGCTGCAGCAGGGCGCCATTTTTTTGTCCTGTCGGCTCGACGGTCTGAACGCGACAGGCACAAAATTAGGCGGAAAGTGAGATAAATTTTAGGGTGAGAATGAGGTCTTGCGCGCGCGGAAATGCTATACTACGCGCCGCATGAAAGAAAGGTCATTTTTGTCTTGCCCCTGTGGCGCCGTTTCGCTCTTGTGCCGTCCCGCCTCGGTTGACGAGGCGGTCGCGCTCGCGCGGACGGCGCTGGACGCCGGCGCGGACGGCGTGGCGGTCGAGCTGAACCGCTTCCCCGTCGCGGCGCGGACGCTTGCGGGCTTTCGCGAGGTCGTCTCGTCCGTGCCGCTGCCGTTCATGTTCACGGACTACCGGGAGGACGAGTTCCTCGGCGCGGACGACGAGGCGCGCATGGCCTCCCTGCTGACGGCGGCGGAGGCGGGTGCGGAATTCGTGGACGTCATGGCCGACCTGTACTGTCCGTCGCCCCTGCAGATCGCGACGGACGAGACGGCCGTCGCCCGTCAGCGCGCGGTGATCGACGAGGTTCACCGCCTGGGCGCGAAGGCGATCCTGTCTTCGCACATCCTCGACCGCGCGCGCACGGCGGACGAGATCGTCGCGCAGCTGCGGATGGAGGAGGCGCGCGGCGCGGACGTCGTGAAGCTCGTCACGATGATGGACACGTCCGAGGCGTTCGTCGAGGGCGTGCGGGCTATGACGCGCCTGCGCACGGAGATGAAGACGCCGTGGGTGTTCCTTGCGGGCGGCAAGTACGGACGGATGCAGCGCTTCCTGGGCCCGCACTTCGGCTGCGCGGTCGAGTTCGCCGTGAACGACTACATCGCCGGGACTCCCTACAACCAGCCGACGATCCGCAATTTCAAGAAGGCCGCCGCCGCCATCGCGTGGCAGATGCCGGACAACGCGGGGCGGGGGATGCCGTGAAGAGGATCGACTACAAGTGGCTCATGCTGGCGCTCGTGTCCGGCGCGTACTTCCTCGCGCAGGGGACGCGCAACGTCTACGGGGCGGTGCTGCCCGCGATCGGCGCCGACCTGCGGCTCTCGCCGGCGGCGCAGGGCGCCGTCGCGACGGCGTTCTTCGCGACCTTCGGGCTGATGGTGCCGCTGGCCGGGTTCTTCGCCGACTTCTTCCGCCGCAAGTGGACGATCGTCGTCGGCATGGCCGTCTTCTCCGCCGCCGTGCTGGCGACGGGCTTCGCCGGTGGCTTCCTCTTTCTGCTCGTCGCCTACGGCATCGTCAACGCGCTCGGCCAGTCGCTGCTGCCGCCGTCGAACTCGTCGCTGATCGGACAGCTTCACGTGGAGACGCGCGCCCGCGCGTTCGCCGTCTACCAGACGACGTTCTACGTCGGCATCGTCGTCTGCGCCTGCCTGGGCGGATTCCTGACGGGCCTTTCGTCCGGCGGCTGGCGCTGGGCGTTCATGGGGCTGGGCGCGCTGGGGCTCGTGTGGTCCGTCGTCCTCGCGAAGTTCCTGCGCGACACGCCGCAGCCGGTCGCGGCGCGTCCCTCGGTGCGGGAGGCCGTCGGCGGGTTCTTCGGAAAGCCGACGGCCCTGCTGCTCATGCTGGCGCTCGGGCTCTACTTCTACGCGACAAACGGCTTCAAGACCTGGTCGGTGACGTTCATGGAAAAGACGATGGCCCTGGATCATGCGGCGGCCTCGTTCAACGGGACGTTCTGGTTCTATCTCGGCGCGATTGCCGGGGTGACGCTCGCGGGCGTCGTCTCCGACCGTCTGCAGACGCGGCGCCCGGGCGTCCGGCTGGAGACGAACCTCGTCGGTCTCCTGCTGACGATCCCGTTCGTCCTGATTGCCGCGTTCACGGGCAACCTCGCGCTCATGTGCGGCGCGATCTTCGCCTTCGGCTTTGCGACGGGCGTCTACGACTCCAATCTCTACGCGTCGCTGCTGGATGTCGTCAATCCGCGCTACCGCGCCTTCTCGGTCGGCATCTTCGGCTGCGGCGGCTGTCTGCTGGGCGCGCCGGGGCCGCTCGTGCAGGGCTGGATGATCAACCGTTTCGGCGACCGCGCCTCGATGGCCGCGCTCGCGCTCTTCACTCTTGCGGCGGCCGTGGTCATCCTGCTGGCGCGGCTTGTCACGTTCAGCCGCGACCGCGTTCAGGCCGAGTCCTGTGCAGGGGCGGCGACACCGAAAGGTCTGGCGAAATGAGTTTCCGCATGCCGAGCTGGGCGGCTGCGACGCTGAACACGAAACG
>DCMF01000055.1:19183-19385 GCA_002321305.1 Verrucomicrobia bacterium UBA1629
AACACAGAGCGGCCTGCGGCCGGGCGACAGGAGATGACAGGGAGTTTCGCTTCGCGCAGGCCTGTCGGCTTCGTCGCCCGTTCGCCTGCTGGGGTCTGGGGCGAAGCCCCTGTTCAGGACAGCCAGACGGCAGGGCGCAAGAAGAGTTCGCTGAACGCGCGAAGCGCTTCTCTCGCGACGCTCCCCTTGCCCCGCGAAGCGG
>DCMF01000013.1 GCA_002321305.1 Verrucomicrobia bacterium UBA1629
TTCGCGTGGGTGCGGTTCGCCGTGCGCGCGTGGGAACATGTCGCGTTCATAATTTTATGACAGATATGCGCGTCTATCTGGACAACTGCTGTTATAATCGTCCGTTTGATCCTCAAACGGATTTGCGCATCTGTCTGGAGACGATGGCGAAGATGCGTATACAGGCACTGATGAGATCTGGCGAGTGGGAGTATGTTTGGTCTGATATTCTCGTTCACGAAGTTGCGCAGAATCCATTTTTAGATCGGCGTGAAATTATTTTGGAATGGATGGATCGTGCGTCGGAATACGTTGAAATGACGGAAGAAGTCGTTGCACGCGGCATCGAAATACAGAGATATGGCATCAAGCCAAAGGATGCGCTCCACCTTGCGTCAGCAGAAAAGGCTGAATGTGATTTGTTTTTCACGACAGACAAGGGAATCCTGAAGAAGTTGACGAGCATAGGCGATGTTCAAATAGCTAATCCGGCGACCTTTATGATTCAAGGAGGGGAAGATGATGACAATGAGTAGCAACACGCCTTGCGATGTTGAATTAGGGTCTCGCTGCTTCTGCATCTTGGCACGAGAGGTCGGGCCTGTTGATGCGGAGCGGTTCATCGCTTATGTCAATCGCGAGCGAATGGACTACACGAAATGGCAGCAAACGCTTTTTGAAGGCCAGACCATTGAAGAGATTGCCGCTGATGCAAGGGCGACGGCGATGCGTGTGCGTCGCCAGAGGATCATGTCTTGAGGAGTGGAAATCTTTTTCGTTTCGAGAGACTTGTACTTTCTCGTGGGTGCGGTTCGCCGTGCGCGCGAGGGGCAGAATAGAGGTGGCCATCATGGGCAGGCGAGAAGAACTTTCGACATCAGCGAACTCACCCGTGCGCAAAGGCGTACTGACGAAGACGTGCGCGCTTGCTTTGGCGGCCGCCGTGTCGATGGCGTGTGGCGGATGCTCCTCGTCACGGGGGACGACGGCCGATGGTCGCCGAATTGAGAACGTTTCTTTGCGGGCGATGGCGCACAACACGCGTTCGCCGGAAATCGGTAAGGTCTATGTCCACAAAGGAGGTCGAACCATGAGAGTGGTTCAGTCTTTGGAAAATGGTGTATTGGTGTGCCCTGTTGTTGGAGTGATGGAGCTTGAATGGAGAGGCTTGGCTGCGGTCAATGAAAAGATGACGATCTACATTGAGACGTCCAAAGACTATGTAGACGGTGAATTCTTGAAAGCGGGCTTTTACGAATATGTCGGCCGCTACACTTACACGGCTGTGCATGACGTCCGAACAACCGTTCGCAGATTCCGTGAAGTCAATGCGGCGGAGGACTGATAGCTTACATTTGGTCTCATAGTTTAGCGGTATCAATGATTGTCAGCCTTTCATAGGCATATATTCCGTATGGACAGCATCTTTAAGCTCAAGGCGAAGTTCAAGCCGACGGGCGACCAGCCGGAGGCGATTCAGGCCCTCCTGGACGGGCTGAAGCGCGGCGACGACCGGCTCGTCCTGCGGGGCGTGACCGGGTCGGGCAAGACGTTCACGATGGCGAACCTGATCCAGCGGTGGAACCGTCCGACCCTCATCCTCTCGCACAACAAGACGCTCGCCGCCCAGCTCTTCGCCGAGCTGAAGGAGTTCTTTCCCGAAAACGCCGTCGAGTACTTCATCAGCTACTATGACTACTACCAGCCGGAGGCGTACATCCCGCAGACGGACACCTACATCGAGAAGGACGCCGCGATCAACGAGGAGATCGAGCGCTACCGCCTCGCCGCGACGAACGCCCTCATCGCTCGCAAGGACGTGATCGTCGTCTCGTCCGTGAGCTGCATCTACGGCCTCGGCGAGTCCGACGAGTACCGCGACCTCGCCGTGAGGATCACGGTCGGCGACGAATTCGAAGGAAAAGGGAAGAAGGAAGAAGGAAGAAGTGAGGTGGGTAGAAGCGGGCTGATCGCCCGCCTCGTCGAGGCGCAGTACGTGCGCAACGACTACGACTTCGCGCCGGGCGTCTTCCGCGTGCGCGGCGATGTCGTCGACATTTTCCCCGCCTACGAGACGAAGGCGCTGCGCGTCGAGTTCTTCGGCGACGAGGTGGACTCGATCCGCGCGCTCGATCCGCTCACGGGCAAGTGCGGCGTGTCGATGCCGGCGGCGGTCGTCACGCCCGCGAAGCAGTTCGTGATGGGCAAGGACCGCTTCGAGGCGGCGTTCGCGCGCATCGAGGCGGAGCTCGCCGACCGGCTGAAGTTCTTCGCCTCGAAGGGCAAGCTGTTGGAGGCGCAGCGCCTCAAGGAGCGCACCGAGTACGACATCGAGATGATGCGCGAACTCGGCTACTGCAACGGCATCGAGAACTATTCGCGTCCCCTCACGGGGCGCGCGCCGGGGACGGCGGGCGAGTGCCTCATCGACTATTTCCCGGACGACTTCCTGACCATCATCGACGAGAGCCACGTCTCGGTGCCGCAGATCCGCGCGATGTACAACGGCGACCAGGCGCGCAAGTCGAAGCTCGTCGATTACGGCTTCCGCCTGCCGAGCGCGAAGGACAACCGTCCGCTCACGTTCGACGAGTTCAACGCGAAGGTCAGGCAGGTCGTCTACTGCTCGGCGACACCGGGCGACTACGAGTATGCCGAGGCGCAGACGGTGGCGGAGCAGGTGATCCGTCCGACGGGGCTGCTCGACCCGGTCATCGAGCTGCGTCCGCTCAAGAACCAGGTGGACGACCTCATCGCCGAGATCGACCGCGTCGTGAAGGACGGCGACCGCGTGTTCGTGACGACGCTCACGAAGCGCTCGTCCGAAGACCTCACGCACTACCTGCACGAGGCGGGCATCCGCGTCGAGTACCTGCATTCGGACATCGACGCGATCGAGCGCGTCGCGATCCTCCAGCGCCTGCGCAAGGGCGAGTTCGACGTCCTCGTGGGCATCAACCTCCTGCGCGAAGGTCTGGACCTGCCGGAAGTCGCGCTCGTCGCGATCCTCGACGCGGACAAGGAGGGCTTCCTTCGCTCGACGACTTCGCTCGTGCAGACGGCGGGCCGCACGGCGCGCCACGAGAAGGGGCGCGTCATCCTCTACTGCGACCACAAGACGGACGCGATCCGCGAGCTGCTGCGCATCACGAAGGCGCACCGCGAGAAGCAGATCGCCTACAACACGGCGCACCACATCACGCCGCATTCCGTCAAGCGCGCCATCAACGAGTCGGCGTATGTGTTCAAGAGCGGAAAGGTGGAAGGGTGGAAAGGTGGAAAGGTTGAGGGGCGGAAAGGTGAAAAGGTGGAAGGTGAGGAGGAGAACGAGGAACTCCTCGAAGAGCTGACCCGCGACATGCTGCAGGCGGCGGACAACCTCGAATTCGAGCGTGCGGCCTACCTGCGCGACCAAATTGCCGAACTGAAAAAAGGACGATCCCATGCGTGACATTGCCTTTAGCTGTGATGACAACGGCGCGAAATTCCTGCGCGTCACCGTCTGGTCGCTCCTGAACAGCTATCGCGGCACGGAGTCGCTTCGCATCAACGTCTTCGAGGGCCTTGGCGGACATTCGCCGGAAAGCAAGGCGAAGCTGCAGGCCGTCATCGATTCGTTCAACGCAAAGGCTGTCCTCGGATCATCACGAATGGGCACGGAGGAAATCCGTGAAAATCCGTGCCCATCCGTGGCCAAGTTCTCCGTCCGCTACCACAATGTCGAGCCGTTCCTCGAACCGTACAGGGACCTGATCCTCAACCGCGCCGGGTCGCGGTGGAACGTCTTCACGTGGACGCCGATTTTCGCGCCGCAGATCCTGTCCGACGCGACGGGCAACATCGTCCACCTCGACATCGACATGTTGGTCAACGCCGACATTTCACCTCTTTTTGAGCTCAATCTCGACGATGGCGGCCGCGCATCTTCACGACTCGACACGAATCCAATCCGTGAAAATCCGTGTCAATCCGTGGATAAGCCCGGACCCTACCTCATCGCGGCCGTGGCCGAATACGGCAAAGGCGATCCCGTCATCACCGAGGCCGTGTGGGGCACGGGCATCCTGCCGCCGACGGTCACGCGCTACTTCAACACGGGGACGATCGTCTTCAACGCGGCGGCGTGCCGGGCGGAGCGGGCGTGGGAGAGGATTCTCGCCTGGTATCGCGACCACTACGACATCGCCGACCGCATCGAGCAGGACGCCTGGAACGCGCTCTACCACGACCGCACGCTTCTCCTGCCGCTGAAGTGGAACTTCCACGACCGCCTGATCAAGAGCTATCCGAAGCGCGATCCGCGTCTGCCGCTCTGGCAGGGGAATCCGCCGTCCGAATGTCTCGACGCGGCGCTCCATCCCGCGATTCTCCATTTCTGGGGGCCGAAGAAGCCGTGGAAGCCGTGCCACCGTCCGTACCGCAAGCTGTATCACGCGGCGATGCGCGCGGTTGGCCAGACGCCGCCGAAGGACGGCGGACTCGCGTGGCTGCACGACTGGAAGCACGCGCGTGACTTGCGCCAGATTGCCAATCTCCAACGCCAGCTGGCTGAGATTTCGCAAAAGCCGTTTCGCAAATGACGTTTCGCAGATTGCGAAATTACGCGAGGATATGGTATACTACTGTCCATGAGAACTCGGAATCCATTTGTCACGCAGGGCTATGTCGATCGCGCGCATTTCTGTGACCGCGAGGCCGAGACGCGAGCCTTGCTGGGCGACATTGAGAACGGTCGCAACGTCACGTTGCTGGCGCCGCGACGTTATGGGAAGTCGGGTTTGATTCAGCATACGCTGCGTCTGCACGCGCGCGACTACGCCATTGTCTATGCCGACTTGCTGGCGACGACGTGTTTGGACGACTTTATCCGGGTCTTTGCGAATGCCGTCGTGGGCGCACTGGATTCGCGCCTTGAAAAGGCGGCTTCGACGTTTGCCACCTTCTTCAAGAGGGTCCGTCCGACGCTGAAGACGGATGCAGAGGGCGACGTCAGCTTCTCGTTCGAGATGTCCGAGCCGTCTTCGACAGCGACTCTGGAACAGGTCTTCGACTATCTGGCGAAGAAGCGGGATCGTGAGATTGTCGTTGCGTTGGACGAATTTCAGCAGGTTGCGAACTATCCGGAGAAGGGGACGGAGGCGCTTTTGCGCAGTCGGATTCAGTTCCTGCCGCCGAACGTCCATTTCATCTTTGCCGGATCGCAGATGCACCTCATGAGCGAGATTTTCGCCTCGCCCAAGAGGCCGTTCTATCAGAGCACGACGTTTCTGTCCCTTGACGTGATTCCCGAGGGGAAGTACCGAGACTTCGCGGCGCGGTTTTTCAGGAATGACGGGCGCACGTTCGAGGCCGCTGCCTTCGCCAGCCTCTATCGGCGGTTCGATGGCATCACGTGGTACGTCCAGGCTGTCCTGAACGAAATCTGGGCGACGGATGAGGGGCTGTCGTCTGCAGAACAGGTCGGGCGCGCCGTGTCGAACCTGGTGGCGCGGCGGTCTCTGACGTTTCATGACCTGGATGCAAGCCAGAGCGATTCGGCACGTGCGCTCCTGCGCGCGGTGGCACAAACGGGGTGCGTGTCTGCTCCGATGGCTTCGGACTTCATTGCAAGATGCGGATTGCGCGCGCCGTCCACTGTTTCCGGCGCGCTGAAGCGGCTTCTTGCCAATGAGCTGCTGTACAAGACGAAGGACGGCTATGTCGTGTATGACCGGCTGTTTGGCGAATATCTGAGGAACTGTCCGTGAGGGAGCGCAACGGATGACGAAGGCGGAGAGAATGTGGAAACGGCGCTGCCGCAGGAAAAGGCTCAAGCACGCGCTTCAGGCGCCGTTCGAGTGGGTCGGCGTCGGACTGGGGCTTCTTGTCCTGACGCCGTTGCCGCATCGTGCGCTGTTCGCGCTCTGCGACTTCGCGGCATGGGTCATGTACGCGTTTGACTATCACGGCAAGCGGCGTGCGCTGGAGACGCTGCACGTCGTCCTCGGCAGATGCCGGGGCGCGGAGGGAACGCCGGCCTTCAAGACGGAAAAGGCCCCCTACGATCCGACGGTGCGGGAGGCGAAGATCATTCGCGGCTCCTACCGCAACATGGCGCGGACGGTCGGGCATGCCTTCTGGACGTGTCACGGGGCGCTGAAGAAGGTGAAGGCGGTCGGCGTCATGGACGAGGCGGGGCGGGCGTTCCTGCGGGCGCACCGTCCGGCCGTCACGGTGTCGGGCCACATGGGCTGCTGGGAGATCCTGTCGCAGCTCGCGCTTCTGGAGGGCCACCGGATGATGTCCGTGGCCAAGCGCATCGGCACGCCCGGCATGACGCGGCTTCTCATGCGGGCGCGCGAGTCGATCGGACAGGAGATCGTGCCGGCGGACGGCGCGTTCCGTCCGCTGATGGCGGGCATCAAGGCGGGCAAGTCGTTGGGGCTGCTGGTCGATCAGACGGTCGCGCCCAACGAGGGCGGCGTGTGGATCAAGTTCTTCGGCCGTCCCCTGCCGGTCTCGGCCGCGCCGGCGTTCTTCGCGGCGAAGGCAAAGGCGCCGATTGTCGTCGCGTGGTCGCGTCCGCTGAAGGACGGCCGCTACCGCTGCGAAGTCCTCGACACGATTCCGCCCGACGCGGCGCGGGACATCCGCGCGACGACCCAGCGGTGCGCGACCGATCTGGAGCGTGTCATCCGCCGCCACCCGTCGAAATGGGTGCTGAACTACAACTATTTCCGCGAACCCGTCCCGGCGGACGTCGCGCGCCAGTTGGAGGCGAAATGAAAAGGCGTGATGGTTTTTGCGGAGGGAAGGCCATTTGTGACGATTTTTGTCGGCACGTAATGAATTTTGCAGCGCAGGACCGAAATCTGGCAAGTTTTGCTCCGTCAGATATGCTATAATTCCCACATGGAAACACAACCCGTAAACGTCCTGACCCTCAAGTGGGGCACGCGCTATCCGGCGGAGTACGTGAACCGCATCTATCGCGGCGTCAAGGCGCATCTCCACCGTCCCTTCCGCTTCGTCTGCGTGACGGACGACCCGGCGGGGCTTGTCGAGGGCGTGGAGGCCGTGCCGTTTCCGCCGCGTCCCAAGGGCGTCCGCATGCCCGGCAAGTATGCGGGCTGGCCGAACATCTACGTCAAGCTGCTCGTCTTCGAGAAGGGGTTTGCGGGGCTGGTCGGGCCGACGCTTTTCCTGGACATCGACCAGATCGTCATGGGCGACCTCGACCGCTTCTTCGACTACAGGCCGGGCAAGTTCTGCATCATCCACAACTGGGTCGAATGGCGCAAGCGGATTTTCCGCAAGGTCCCGTTCTGCGGCAATTCGTCCTGTTTCCGCTTTGATGCGGGCGATGCGAGCGACTACATCTACCGCACGTTCCTCCGGGAGGGCGACATCGCGCTTGACCAGTCCCGCTTCAGCACCGAGCAGCAGTACATGACGCACGCCGTCGGGTTCGGGAACGTGAACTTCTGGCCGGACAGCTTCGTGCGGTCGTTCAAGCGCAGCTGCACGTGGCCCTGGCCGCTGAACCACTTCCTGACGCCGCGCCTCAGGCCGGGCGCCAGCATCCTCTGCTTCCACGGGAAGCCCGATCCGGACCAGGCGATCGCCGGCTTTCGCGGCCGCCATCTCAACACGTGGACGCGTCCCTGCCCTTGGGTAAAGAAGCTCTGGGAGGCGTAAGGACGGCATGCTCTCGATCGGACTTCTCAGCTGGAAGGCGCGCCAGACGCTGCGCAAGACGCTCGATTCCTACCGCCGCGCGAATCTCTTCGCGTGCGCGGACGAGTTCAAGGTCTTTTTCAACGAGATCTCCGCAGACGACCGCGCGCTGGCGGCGGAATACGGGCTGGAGGCCGTCGGCAGCGAACGGAATCTCGGCATCTGGGGCGGCATGGACGCCTGCGCGAAAGCCCTGTCGGGCGACGTCATCCTGCTGCTGCAGAACGACTGCCCGGCCGTGGCGACGCCGGAGGAGACGGCGGCGTACCTGGCGGAGGGCGTCGCGCTCATCCGTGCGGGACAGGCCGACCTGATCCGCCTGCGCCATCGGTTTCGGCAGGGGGACGGCATCTCGTTCCGCAAGTTCCACGGCTACTGGCCCGTTCACGCGCTGGATCCGCGCGCGGCGCAGGCCGCCGACTTCAGCCTGCCGGCAGACGCGATGCGGGACACGTTCGCGCGTCGGCTGCACCGGCTGTGCCGTCCGTGGGCCGCGCGCCGCCGCCTGATTGCCGCGATTCACCTGGAGGCGCATCCCGAGGCCGTCTGTCCGAAGTGGATTTCGCGTTGCGGGCGCTTCCTGCTGGCCGATTCGGAGATCGCCAACTTCTCCGAGCAGCCGCTGCTCATCTCGCGGCGGCTCTATTTCGAGCTGTCCGACTGGTGCCGCGCGCATCCGCGTTCTCGCACGGTCAACGGCGCGCCGGTCATGGAGCACGCGCTGAACGGCCGCTGGTGGCGGCAGCGCCATTTCAAGGTCGGCTTCTGCGACACGGGCGTCTTCACGCACAACCGCTTCGACGACAGCTGGCGGCCTGAGCATACGGCGTTCAACGCGGCGATCTCGAAGGAGCGGACGTGATGAGGATCGGCGTGGTGATCCCGGCTTACAATGCCGAACGCTATGTGGCGGACTGCCTGGACTCCCTGCTGGCGCAGACGCATGGGGACTTCGTCGCCTATGTCATGGACGACGGGTCGCGCGACGGCACGCGCGCGGCCATCCGGGCCTACTGCGACCGGGACTCGCGCATCCGGCTGTGGCATCAGGCGAACTGCGGGCTCGTGCGGACGATGAACGCGCTGCTCGACCGGCTGGACGACGACATCGAGGCGGTGGCGTTCCTGGACATCGACGACTTCCTGCACCCTGATGCGTTTGCCGTCCTGGAGGACGCCCTGCTCCGGTCGGGGGCCGACGTGGCCGAATGTCGCCTGGCGCGTGTGCCGGAATCGGCGCATCCGCGCACCTGGTTTGCCGATCGGGTGCGACCGGGGGCGTATGAGACGGTCGACCTGTCGCGCTACTGGCTGAAGCGCACGGCCCCCGACGGCTGGATCAACAAGCAGAACAAGCTCTACCGCCGCGCGGCGATCGGCGGCCTGCGCTTCCGCACGACGCTTTCCTACGAGGATGACTACTTCTTCGCCTGCGAGCTCAACGCGAAGATCCGACGGAAAGTCCGGATCGCGGCGGCGCTCTACGCCTACCGGGACAATCCGCGTTCGGTCACGTCTCGCATCCCCTTCCGCAAGTATGTGGAGGCGACCCTTGAGCGTATCCGCCTGTCCTGCGAGGTCTTCCTGAAGCCCGGGCGGGTCCCGCCGGAATTGCGCACGGCGTACGTCGCTGACCTTGCGAAAGACGCCTACCGGATGTGCCTGCGAAAGAACCTCAAGAAGAACCCGGACGCGGCGGAGCGCCGCGCGCTCTTCCGCCAGGCCGGCGCGACGCTGGCGCGCCTGGAGCGCGAGGACGGCCTTGTCCCGAGGGGGCTCAACCCGGTTCAGGCCCTTGTCTGGGCGTCTGCGCGCCGGGGCTGGTATGCCATGGCGTGGACGCTTGCCCACCTGACCTGACATTTTTGGTATAATCCCCCGCAATGAGTGTGCCGGACGTGCCAGACAGAGTCCATTCCGAATTCCTGAACCTCGACATCGACGTGGGCGAGCTTTCGCGCCTTGTCGCGGGCGCGGCCGGGCATTCGTACCGCTTGGCGTCGCTGCACGTCCGCTGCACGTATCCCGTCTTCCGCGGCGAGGCGGGCGATGGCGCCGTGCCGGTCTTCGTCAAGGTCGGGCAGATGGACGAGTGGCTGCGGACGCGGCGTCTGCTCCGGGATGTCGATGGCTGCGACCTCTTCGCGCCGCTGCGCGTGACGGAGCCGCTCACCTATCGGGGCTTTGCGGTGTTTGTCTTCGACTGGCGCGCGTCGCGGGTCGTCTTCCCGGAAGACATGAACGGGGCGCAGGCCGAGAGCTTCGTCGCCGGGTGCGCGCGCCTGTCGGAGGCCCTGCAGCGGGCGACGGCGTTCACGCCGCTGGCCGCGTCGCCGGTCGCGCCCGAACGGCTGTACGGCGTACTCGCGAAGTATGCCGCCGACCATCCGCTTCCCGCCCGCGGACTGTCGCGGCTCCTGTCGATTCCGCCCGAGGCGCGCACGTTCGCCGGCCGGCGGCTGTGCGTGATGCATGGCGATTTCCATGCGAAGAACTTCGCCTTCGACGGCGACCGGTTTTCGAGCGTGTTCGACTTTGACCAGCTGACGGAGGGCCTCGCCGGCGGCGACCTCGCGAATGCGCTTGTGGAGCGCTTCTCCCTGCTGAGCCTCCCGTCGTCGTCGCGCGGCCGGCTTGAGCGGGTGACGCGCCGGATCGTGTCCCTGTGGCCCGGGCCGCGCGAAGAGCTGGCCATCATGGTCAACGTGCTGCGGCTGCGGTACGCCGCACGCCGGATCGAGAAGCACCCGGACTCCCTCTGGGTGGCGTTTGACATCGTGCGCCGGGATCGGCGGATTGCAGACTTGCTGCGCATCCTGAAGGAGGTGTGAGAGAATGACGGAGGCTCGACGCGTTGGACTGACCGTGCTTGGCTATTGGCTCGTCTTCGGGCTGTTGTGCACGCTGCTGTACCCGGTGACGATGACGGACAGCATCACGCGCTATGCCCCGATGGCGGACTGCTTCGCGCACGAGGACTGGAAGCTCGTCTTCCATCCGCGATTCGGCGTCATCTTCGAGGTCCTGTGCGGCGGGCTGTCGTGGCTGACGGGGCTGGAGGGCGCCAAGTCCGTGCAGGTGGTCTCGGCGGGATTCCTCGCGCTGTCGGGCGTTCCGGTCTTTTACCTGACAAAACGCGTCTTCGGCGTCCGGGTCGCCTGGTGGAGCCTGGCGCTCCTGCTGGCCAGCGACGATTTCACGCGGTATGCGATGGACGGCCTGCGCGACACCGGCAAGTGCCTGGCCTTCGCCCTGGTCGGCTATGGCGCGGTCGAGCGGAAGCCGGTGTGGATCGGGGCGGGGCTTTTCGTCCTCGTCTCGCTCGTGTCCTACGGCTTTGCGGTCGGCTGCGTCCTCGTCTTCGCGTGGTGCCTCTACGTCCTCTGTACGCGCCAGCCTCTCGCGGCCCTGCCGCTGCCCGTTCTCGGCTGGGCGCTGGGAACCGCCGCCGTCACGGCCGTGACCCACGCCTACACCGGGCATTGGCTTCCGTCGCCGCACTACATCAAGTATCTGGGAGGTTGGCTATGATCGTCGTGTTCGCGCTTGCCGCCGTCGCCGTCGCCTGGCGTCTCGCCACGCGCCGCTTCACCCGCGCCGAGTGGCTCCTGCTCGGCATCGTGCTGCTGAACTACCTTGTCCTGGCGGGGCAGATGCTGGGGTGCTTCGGCTTCCGCTACTACCTGCCGCCGGAGACGCGCTACTGGTACCAGTCCGGCGTGCTGGCCCTGGGCTGGGCGGTCTGGGGGCTGTCCGAAGCGTCCCGGTGGGCGTCTCGGCGCTGTGCGGCGGCGCGTTTCCTGCTGCCGCTGGCGGTCGCCGTCTTCGCGGCGATTGACGTGGGCATGCTCGTGAAGCCGCACGTGCCCGGCTCGCGGCGAAACGCCTATCTCCGGGCCTGCGACTGGGCGGAGGCGAGGATTCGCGCGGACTGGAAGGGGCCGGCCGCCGACGAGGGCTTTCTCTACGACGACGCCGAATACCATTCGCCCGGCCGTCCGGCGGTGCTGGCGCACACCGGGCTCGTGCCGTATCGGCTGGGCGGGCGTCAGGCGGACTACGGAAAGTTCGGGGCGGTTGACCTGCCGGACTACATCGTGGACGAGGAGCGCAAGGTCGAGTTCCCGCCGGAAGGGCGGTACGAGCTGATGGAGAAGATGCGTTTCGGTCGTCGGACCTTTGCGCTTTACAAGCGGGTTGACGGAGCGGTGAAATGAACGCCGGGCGCTTTCGGGTCGCGTGCCTGGCACTGGCGGACGTCGCGTGCGTCGCGTGCGTCTGGGCGGTTGTCGTCAAGGTCTACCACGCCTTGGCGCTCGATCAGGCCGACGTCTCCTATTACCTGACTTTCTGGCCGGTGCTCGTGGTCTTCGTGCTGATCAACCTGTTCGCGCGGCTCTACCACGGCCGGGCATGGGCGCCGGGCATGCCGCTCCCGGAGGTCGAGGAGTTCCGGCGGCTTGTCCTCTCGGCCTTTGCGACGCATCTCCTCCTGATGGCGTTCCTCGGCTTCGCCCATGGGCAGGACCAGGTCTCGCGCGCCGTCGTGATCCTCTCGGGCCTCCTGTGCGCGTGCGCCGCCCAGCCGTTCCGCTACCTGATGCGCTATGCGCTGGCGCGCACGGGGCTGGGGCAGATTCCGGCCTTTCTCGTCGGCGAGGGCGCGGTCGCCGAGCAGGTGAAGGCGCGTCTTGCGCGCTCGAGCTACTGCGGCTTCCGCATCGTCCGCGCGTTCGGCAAGGACGACTTCCGCCGCGTCATCGCCGAAGGGCGCGCGCGCGGCGTCCGCCACCTGTTCGCCTGCTATCCGGACGACCGCTATTTCAGGACCCGGTTCGCGGAGCTTTCGGACGCCTTCACGTTCGTCGAGTACCTTCCGACGTCCGACGCCTTCCCCGTCAGCGGCGCGCAGGTGATCCAGGTCGGCGGTCTGGGCGGGCTGGAGATGACGAACCAGCGCAAGTTCCACTCCCTCCTGCTGGAGAAGAGCCTGCTCGACCGTGCGCTCGCCGCCGTGATCTTCGTCTGCGCCCTGCCGTTCTTCGTCGTGATGCCGATCCTGATCAAGCTGACGAGTCCGGGGCCCGTCCTCTACAAGGCGAAACGGCTCGGCAAGAAGGGGCGGACGATCTACGTCTGGAAGTTCCGCTCGATGTATGCGGACGCCGACCGCCGCCTCCAGTCGATGCTGGACGCCGATCCGGCGCTCCGGGCGGAGTTCGAGCGGGACTTCAAGCTCAAGAACGATCCGCGCGTGACGCCGCTCGGCCGGTTCATGCGCAAGACGTCCATCGATGAGCTGCCGCAGCTCTTCAACGTCTTCACGCACGACATGGCGCTCATCGGCCCGCGCCCGATCGTCGAGAAGGAAGTGCCGCGCTACGGACGGGCCTACGAGATCTTCTCGTCGGTCAAGCCCGGCATCACGGGCCTGTGGCAGGCGTCCGGCCGCAGCGACACCGACTACGCCGAGCGCGTCGCGCTGGATGTCCACTACATCCTGAACTGGTCTCCGTGGATGGATCTCTGGATCGTCTTCCGCACGGCGGCCGCCGTCCTGAAGATGAAGGGGAGCTACTGAAATGAGGTGGGCCGGGATCGTCGGGCTGGCTTTCTGCGCGCTGTGCGCGTCGGCGGAGATTCAGGTCATCAACGGCGTCCGCTACGAGTGTTCGGACGGCCTCTGCCGCCGAATTGACGAGCCGGCGGGCGCACCCGTTTCCGGTGGCGCGCCCACGTCCGCTTCTGCCGGGGCGTCCGACACGACCTTGCCGAGGCCCGTGCGCCTGGGCGAGGGCTACATGGATGCCGAGGCGTTCCTGGCTTTCCTGCGCGGCGACGAGCCGGCGGCGCTGCCGACGTCCGTCGCGCTCCTGCTGCTGTCGCTTCTGCTGGCCGGTGCGGCGCTGAACCTGACGCCCTGCGTCCTGCCGATGATTCCCGTGAACCTGGTCGTGATCGGCCAGTCGCCGCGCCGCGGCCTTCTGTACGGTCTCGGCATCGCGCTCGCCTACGGGACGCTGGGCGTGCTGGCCGCAGTCGGCGGACTGGCGTTCGGGACGATTCAGGCGCATCCGCTCTTCAATGCCCTTGTCGCGCTTGTCTTCGCGGCGCTCGGACTCTCCCTTTGCGGCGCCTTCACGCTCGATTTCGCGCGGTTCCGGCGGTTCGTGGGGCGATCGGCGTCGGAGGGTGCGCTGTTCCCGCTCTTCATGGGTGCGCTTTCGGCCGTTCTCGCGGGCGCGTGCGTCGCGCCGGTCCTGGTTTCGGCGCTTGTGCTGACGGCGCGCCTGTATGCCGAAGGCAAGCCGCTGGCGCTGGGGCTTCCGTTCGCGCTGGGGCTGGGCATGGGCCTGCCGTGGCCCTTCCTCGGCGCGGGCCTGAAGGTCCTGCCGAGGCCCGGCGCGTGGATGCGGTGGATGAACCGCGCTTTTGCGCTCCTGGTCTTCGCCTTTGCCTTCTGGTATGGCCGGCTGGCGATACGGGGCTTTTGCGGACTGTCCGAAGCGGCGGATGCGCCCTCGGCGGATGTCGCGTGGCTGGATGCCACGCCGGCGACGTTCGGGCGGACGCTGGCGGCGTGCGGCAAGTCCGGGAAGCCCGTGCTGGTCGACTGCTGGGCGACGTGGTGCAAGAGCTGCACGGCGATGGCGCGCGGCACCCTGCGAGACCCCCAGGTCGTCGCGGCGCTGAAGGGCTGCACGGTCGTTCGCCTGCAGACCGAGGACCTGGCGGAGCTGCGGCGCCTGCCGGGCTTCGAGCGTGTGCGGGGCCTCCCGGCCTTCGCCCTCTTTGAATGAAAGGAACGTGATCATGTCTGAGGAATGTGCACACGACTGTTCGGCCTGCGACAGGGGCTGCGCGGAACGCAAGGTCAGGGCCGGCTTCGCCGTGCCGCTCAATGCGGCCTCGAAGGTCGGCAAGGTGATTGCCGTCGCGAGCGGGAAGGGCGGCGTCGGCAAGAGCTTCGTGACGACGATGCTCGCCGTCGCGGCGATGCGGCGCGGCCTCCGCGTCGGCGTCCTCGACGCGGACATCACGGGGCCGTCGATTCCGAAGGGCTTCGGGCTTGCGGGCGCGAGCTACAAGACGGACGCCGGCATCGAGCCGGCGGTGACGACCGGCGGCATCCGCGTCATCTCCCTCAATATGCTCGTGGAGGATCCGTCCGACCCCGTGATCTGGCGCGGGCCGGTCATCGCCGGGTGCGTGAAGCAGTTCTGGACGGACGTCCACTGGGGCGAGCTGGACGTGCTGTTCGTCGATATGCCGCCGGGGACGGGCGACGTGCCGCTGACGGTTTTCCAGTCCTTGCCGGTCGCGGGCGTGGTCGTCGTGACCTCGCCGCAGGATCTCGTCGAGATGATCGTCGCGAAGTCCGTCAAGATGGCGCAGCTGATGGGCAAGCCCGTCCTCGGCCTCGTGGAGAACATGAGCTATCTGAAGTGCCCGGACTGCGGCAAGGTCATCGACGTCTTCGGCGAGTCGAAGGCGGCGGCGCTTGCGCAGCGGTTCGCGATTCCCGAGACGGTGCGCCTGCCGATCGACCCGGCGTTCGCGTCCGCCATCGACGGCGGCGCGGCGGAGACGATCGAGATTCCCGCCTTCGAGGCGTTCGCCGCGCGGATTCTCGGCGAAACATTACGTGTCGCGGAACAATGAAAGAGAAAGGTCAGAAGAGATGCAAGAGCAGAAATACGTCTATGTGATCGACAATCTGGCGAACATCGGAAAGTACGCAAGCCTCAGCGCGAACTTCGCGACGGCGGCGGCCTTTCTCGCGAAGGGCGATTTCGCGTCGCTCAAGCCGGGGCGAAACGAGATCGACGGAGAGAACGTCTTCGCCAATCTCGACACGCCGACCTACGTGCTGCCGGCGGATCGCACGCCGGAGGTCCACCACCGCTACTTCGACATCCACGTGCCGCTCACGTCAGACGAGCAGATCGGGCTTTCGGCGTTCGACGCGCGCGCGAAAGGCGCGTTCGACGCGGCAAGGGACGTCGGGTTCTATGCGCAGGACGTCGATTGGCACGTCATCCGCAAGGGCGCGTTCTGCATCACGTGGCCGATCACGTGCGCGCACGCGCCGGCGGTAACGACGGATGTCGTGAAGTCCGCGCGCAAGCTGATCGTCAAGGTGAGGGCGTAAGATGAAGATTCAGGTTCTCCCGTCGTTTCTCGCGGCCGACTTGGGCCACCTCGCGGACGAGCTGCGGCGCGCCGAGGCGTCCGGGGCGGACGCGATTCACCTCGACATCATGGATCCGACGTTTGTGCCGAACATGAGCTTCGGGCCGTCCATCGTCGACTTCTGCCGCAGGACGTGTCCGGACTTCTACCGCAACGTCCACCTGATGATGAGCCGCCCTGACCTCTACATCGAGGCGTTCGCGAAAGCGGGCGCGCAGACGATCCAGGTGCATGTCGAGGCGGACTGCGATCTGCACGCGGAGCTGCGGCGCATCCGCGCGCGCGGCCTCAAGAACGCGATCGTCCTCAATCCCGAGACGCCTGTCGAACGGCTGGAGCCGTATCTCGGCGAGGTGGACGAGATCCTTGTCATGACGGTGCATCCCGGCTTTGGCGGACAGACGTTCATCGCGGACTGCCTGCCCAAGCTGACGTATCTGCGGGAACGGCTGCCGACAATCGACCTGATGGTGGACGGCGGCGTGGACGCCGAGACGGCCGTTCTCGCCGCGCGCGCCGGCGCCAACCAGTTCGTCGCCGGCTCCTATCTTTTCAGACAACCCAGCATGAGGGCTGCGGTTGAAGAACTTCGAAAACGGATTTCCTATCCACGGATTAGCACAGATTGACACGGATTTGAATCTGGGCGAATCCGTGAGATCCGTGGATAGAGAAATGCCTGAATCCGTGTAAATCCGTGAAATCCGTGGTTAAAGTCAAAACAAAAACTAACATGAACAGGAATATCCTTCTTGGCGTCACGGGGTCGATCGCCGCGTACAAGGCCGTCGAGCTCGTGCGGCTGTTCGTCAGGAACGGCGACCAGGTTCAGGTCGTGATGACGGAGGCCGCGACGAAGTTCGTGACGCCGCTCACGTTCCAGACGCTGTCGCGCAATCCCGTCTTCGTCGATGCGTTCGCGCCCGTCGCCGCGTGGAAGCCGGAGCACGTCTCGCTCGCGGAGGCGGCGGACGTCGCGCTCGTCGCGCCGGCGACGGCGAATACGCTCGCGAAGATGCGGTGGGGGCTGGCGGACAACCTGCTGACGGAGACGCTGCTCGCGACGCGCGCGCCGGTCTTCGTCGCGCCGGCGATGAACACGGGCATGTGGGAGGCGCCCGCCACGCAGGAGAACCTCGCCGTCCTGAAGGCGCGCGGCGTCACGGTCATCACGCCGGGCGCCGGCGAGCTCGCCTGCGGCGTGACGGGCATGGGCCGCATGGCCGAGCCGAAGCAGATCTTCACGCGCGTCCAGCCGTGATGCGAGTCCTGGCGCGGAGCGGCGTTTGCGGGCCTGTGGCGCGTATGGTATAATGCGGATTCGGGAGGTGCGAAGATGATCTTGTTTGGCTTTCGGAACAGGGCACAGGCGGAGGCGTCCGCGCCGCCGCAGAACGGGTGCGCGGCTCATTCCGTCTCGAAAAGCGAGACGGGGCTGGTGCGCACCGACAACCAGGATCACCTCTTCGTCGATGACGAACGTCTCGTCTACTGCGTGGCGGACGGCGTGGGCGGCGGCGCGGAAGGCGCGCGGGCGAGCGAGATCGTCTGCGCGAACCTGAAGATGGTCACGTATGCGGCGGCGGACACGTTCAAGGCCCGCACGTCGGCGGTTCAGAAGGCCATCGAGGACGCGAATGCGGCCTTGTTCGCCTATGCCCGCGAGAAGGGCGTGCCGCTCGTGGCCTCGACGGTCGCGGCGCTCGTGCTCGATCCGGCGAACCCGCGCCATGCGGCGATCTGCAACGTCGGCGACAGCCGCATCTACCGCTTCCGGCGCGGCATGCCAGAACTGCTGACGCATGACCACCGCCTCGGCGGCGGCAGCCATGCGCTCACGCGCACGATCGGCGCGGCGGAGACGGTGCGCGTCGAATGGACGGAACTCGAATCGACGGACGCCTCGCGCTTCCTTCTCTGCACGGACGGCGTGCACGACGTCGTCTCGGCCGGGCGTCTCGCCGTTTTCGTGTCCGCCGCGCCGACGCTGGACGCGGCGGCGGAGCGCATTGCGGCGGATGTCGTCCGCCACGGCGCGCCCGACAACTATTCCTTTGTCCTGCTGGGCGTCTGACAGCTGTCCTTGGCAAGGCCCGAATCGGATTCATCGCGCCCTTTTTGGTATACTATGCGGAGTGCAAGATGAAGGACTGATGATGAACAGACACCAGAATTCGCGACTGGCCGCGTGGCCGGACAGAAGGAGCATGGCGTGAGGACCGTCGACTGCGACTATCTCGTCGTCGGGTCCGGCATGGCGGGCCTCATGAGCGCGCTTCACCTCGCCGCGTACGGCAAGGTCGCCGTCGTGACGAAGGCGCGGCTTCAGGACTGCAACTCGAACTTCGCGCAGGGCGGCATCTGCTGCGTGGCGGATCCGGCGGACACCTTCGACAGGCACGCGCGCGACACGATGATCGCCGGCGCGTGGCTCGGCAAGACCGAGGTCGTCCACGAGATCTGCGAGAACGCGCCCGCCGGCATCCAGGACCTCATCGACTGCGGCGTGCGCTTCGCGAAGAAGGAGGACGGCGCGTGGGACCTGACGCGCGAGGGCGGCCACAGCGCGCGGCGCATCTTCCACGCCGGCGACATCACGGGCGAGAAGTGCGAGGCGGCGATGATCCGCCGCGTGAAGCGCGAGAAGGCGATCGAGGTGCGCGAGCAGACGATCGTCATCGACCTCGTCATGTCCAACCGCATCGGCCTCAGGGGCGAGAAGCGCTGCGTGGGCGCGTACGTCATGGACAAGCCGACGGGCGAGATCTACGCGATCCGTTCGCCGAACACGATCCTCGCGACGGGCGGCTGCGGCAAGGTCTACCTCTACACGTGCAACCCCGACACGGCGACGGGCGACGGCATCGCGCTCGCGTGGCGCGCGGGGGCGAAGATCGAGAACATGGAGTTCATCCAGTTCCACCCGACCTGCCTCTACCATCCGCAGGCGAAGCGCTTCCTCATCTCCGAGGCGGTGCGCGGCGAGGGGGCCGTCCTCGTCAACAAGCACGGCAAGGAATTCATGCGGAAGTACGATCCGCGCGGCTCGCTCGCGCCGCGCGACATCGTGGCGCGCTCGATCGACTCGGAGATGAAGCGCACGGGCGACGACTGCATGTTCCTCGACATCCGCAAGAAGGGGGCGGACTACCTGAAGGCGCGCTTCCCGAACATCTACGCGAAGTGCCTCTCCTTCGGCATCGACATGGCGAAAGACCTCATCCCCGTCGTCCCCGCCGCGCACTACACCTGCGGCGGCATCCAGGCGACGACGGACGGGCGCACGTCGATTCGCGGGCTCTCTGCCGTCGGCGAGTGCGCCTGCACGGGGCTGCACGGCGCGAACCGCCTCGCGTCCAACTCGCTCATGGAGGCCCTCGTCTGCGCGCGCCTCACCGCCGCCCGCCTCGGCCCGCATCCGGAAACCTTCCAACCTCCTAAACCTTCCAAACCTTCCGAACCTTCCGAACCTTCCGAACTCGCCGCACCTGCGATTCCCGACTGGAAGATCGGGAGCGCCGTGCCGCCGGACGAGGCGGTCCTGGTCTCGCACATGTGGGACGAGATCCGCCGCCTGATGTGGGACTACGTGGGCATCGTCCGCACGAACAAGCGGCTCGCGCGGGCGGCGCACCGGCTGCGGACGCTCCGCCGCGAGATCCACGACTACTACTTCCGCTATCTCGTCACGCCGGACACGCTGGAGCTGCGCAACCTCGCGGTCTGCGCGGAGCTGATCGTGAAGAGCGCGCAGAAGCGCCACGAGTCGCGCGGCCTCCACTACACCCTCGACTACCCCCGCCAGTCCAGGCGTCCGAAGCAGACGGTGCTCGATGGCTACCGGGGATGAGGCGGCGCCGCGTCCGCCGACCGCAGGCCGGCAGACGGCGCACGACGCGAAGCTTTGATATAATACGGAAAACCAGAATCCCGTCAACGGAGAAAACACCATGTCGCTGAACATCGTCACCCGCATCGACAACCGCGTCCCTGTGCGCAACGTCCTCATGTCCGTCTCGGACAAGACGGGGCTCGAAGCCTTCGTCCCCGCGCTCGTGAAGGCGTGCCCCGGCGTGAAGATCTACTCGACGGGCGGGACCTACGTGAAGGTGAAGGAGATTCTCGGCGACGCGGCGAAGGACACGCTCGTCGCCGTCTCCGACTACACGGGCCAGCCGGAAATGCAGGGCGGCCTCGTGAAGACGCTCGACTTCAAGATCTACCTCGGCCTCCTCTCCGAGACGTACAACGACGCGCACCAGGCCGACCTGCGCCGCCTCGCGGCGCATCCGTTCGACATGGTCGTCGTGAACCTCTACCCGTTCCGCGAGACGGTCGCGAAGCCGGGCGTGACGCCGGAGATGGCGCGCACGAACATCGACATCGGCGGCCCCTGCATGGTGCGCGCGTCGGCGAAGAACTACCTGCGCGTCGCGTCCGTGACCGATCCGCTCGACTACCCGAACCTCGTCAACGAGCTGGCGGCGCACGACGGCACGCTCGGTCTCGACACACGCTTCCGGCTCATGAAGAAGGCGTTCGCCCACACGGCGGAATACGACACGGCGATCGCGCGCTTCTTCACGACGCGCACGTGGGAGGAGGTCGAGAAGACCTACGAGACCGAACGTCGCTTCTCGCTCTTCGAGTCGTTCAAGCGCCTGCGCAAGGAGCAGGCTGGCGCGCCGGCGTTTCTCGTCACGTCGGGCGACCGCTCGCTGCCGATCAACTGGCGGCAGTTCACGGATGACGTCGACCTCGTCGTGCGGCTCGTGCGGAAGTACGCGTCGGGCGAAAAGGTCGCGCTCCTGGGCGAGAACTCCTACGAGTGGTTCGTCGCGCACGTGGCGATCATGTTCGCGGGCGCGACGGTCATTCCGATGGACGTGAACCTGACGCCGGCGGAAATCGCCGCGCGCATCCAGTTCACGGGGGCAAGCGTGCTCGTCTACTCGGCCCTCTACTGCGAGAAGGCGCACGCCGTGCGCGACCTCTGCCCCGGCCTCAAGACGGGCGGCTTCGGCTCCATCAAGACGGAGCGCTTCCTCGACAAGGTGCGCGGGCTCGTGCAGCCGCAGGAGAGCATCTGGGACGCGGACCGGATCGACACGTCGCGCACGTCGATGATCATGTTCACGAGCGGCACGACGAGCGAGCCGCGCGGCGCGGAGCTGACGATCGCCGGCATCGAGGCGTTCGTCGCGTCCTACGCCGCCGCGCTGGAGACGAAGCCGGGCGACCGCTCGCTCATGCTGCTGCCGCTTCACCACATCTACGGCTGTTGCGCGTCGTACTTCTTTCTGTCGCAGGGCGTCGCGCTCGGCGTCTGCCCCGACTTCCGCCGCGTCTACGATGCCGTGGAGCGCTTCCGCGTCAACGTTCTCGCGCTCGTGCCGGCGCTCGCCGATTTGCTCTCGAAGAAGATCGCCCAACGCGGCGCGACGGCCGAGGCCGCGCTCGGCCAGCCGATCGACTGGATTCTCGTCGGCGGCGCGCCGATGTCGCCGTGCGCCTACGATCGCCTGACGGCGCAGGGCGTGAAGGTGCTGGGCGCCTACGGACTCACCGAGACGTCGGCGATCTATTCGGTCGGCCCGGCGGCGGGCGACCTGCGCGCCGGATGCGCCGGACACGTCACGCAGTGCCCGTCCCTCGAGACGAAGGTGTCCGAGACGGGCGAGCTGCTGATTCGCGGCCCGGCGGTGATGAAGGGCTACTACAAGATGCCGGAGCGCACGGCGCAGGTGATTGACGCGGACGGCTGGTTCCACACGGGCGACCTGGGGCGCATCGACGCGGACGGCTCCGTCTGGATCACGGGGCGCCGCTCGCGCACGATTGTCCTGTCGAGCGGCAAGAAGGTCGCGCCGGAGGAGCTGGAGGCGCAGATTCTCGCGCTCCCCGGCATCTGCGAAGTTGTCGTGTCTGGCGAAGGCGAATCGCGCGAGATCAAGGCCGAGGTGTACGGCGAGGCGTCCGAGGAGGCGATCCGCCGCGCGATCGGCGAGCTGAACCTGACGCTGCCCGTCTACAAGCGCGTGAAGACGGTTGTCGTGCGCACCGAGCCGTTCCCGCGCACGTCGTCCGGCAAGATCAAGGTCTGACGGCGAACCATGCGTTTCGTCAACCCATTCTTCCTCGTTCTCGTCGCCCTCGTTCCGTTCGTGGGGCTGTGGTGGGCGTTCCTGCGCGCGCGGCGCGAGAAGGCCCTGACGAAGATTACGCTGTCCGTGCCGAAGTCGGCGTCCGCCGGGCTTCAGATGACGCTCGTTCTCGCGGGCCTCGCGCTCGTGCTGTTCGCCGCGTCGCGTCCCCAGTGGGGCAAGGTGACGGAGAAGGTCGTCGAGCGTTCGCGCAATGTCGTCGTCGCGATTGACGTCTCGCGCTCGATGCTCGCGGCGGACGTGCGGCCGAACCGCCTGGAGCGCGCGAAGGCCGACGTTGCCGACCTCATTGATTCGCTGAAGGGTGATCGGTGTGCGCTCGTCGCGTTCCGTCGGACGGGCGTGCAGATCTGTCCGCTCACGACCGACCGCGCGTTTCTGCGGAGCGCGCTGGAGCAGATGACGGTCGAGTCCGCCCCGCGTGGCGAGACGGATCTCGGCAGCGCGATTCGTGCGTCGCTCGACGCGCTCGATCCGGCGGCGGACGACCATAACGCGATCATCATGATTTCCGACGGCGGCGACCTGCGCGGCGAGGCGCTGTCGAACGCGGAACTGGCGAAGAAGCGCGGCATCCCGATCTTCACCGTCGGCATCGGCGACCCGCGCGTCGGTGCGCCGATGCCGTCCGAGGACGGACGCGGCTATCTGAAATACAAGGGCGAGGTCGTGAAGGTGAAGCTGGAGGAGTCGGCGCTCAAGGCGATTGCCGAAGCCTCGAAGGGGCGCTACGTGCCACTTGCGACGGCGGGCACGACCGAGACGACGTTGGGGTCGATCTACAGGAAGTTCCTGCGGCAGGTCGCCGCGAAGGAGCAGAACGAGGAGGCGGAGCGCGCCGCCGAACGCTATCAGGTCTTTCTCGTGCCGGGGCTCGCGCTGCTCCTGGCGGGCGCCGCGTTGTCCAAGGGCCGTTTCGGCGGAGGAAAGACGAAATGACAAAAGACACCTCTCGTTTCAAGGCCGTCATCCTCGCGGGCGGGTCGGGCGAGCGGTTCTGGCCGCTCTCGACGCCGGAGAAGCCCAAGCAGTTCCTGCGCGTGTTCGGAGGTGAGAGCCTGATTCGCCAGAGTGTCTTGCGCCTCGGAGGCCTCGTGCGTCCCGAAGACGTCTTCGTCATCACGTCCAAGGCGCTCGTCGCGGCGACGCGGCGCGAACTGCCGGAGATTCCGAAGGGGAACATTCTCGGCGAGCCGATGCGCCGCGACACGGGCGCGGCGGTGGCGCTGGGCGTCGGCGTCGCGGGACGCGGCGCGAATCCCGTGATCGGCTTCTTCCCGGCCGACCAGATGGTGACGAAGCCCAAGGCGTTCGCGCGGGCCGTCAGGACGGCGGTGGCGCGGGCGAAGAGGCGCGCGGCGATCGTCACGCTCGGCATCCGCCCCGAATATCCGGCGACGGGCTTCGGCTACGTCGATCCGGCGTCCGGACGGTTCGTCGAGAAGCCGGACGAGAAGCGGGCGCGCGCTTATCTCAAGAGGGGCTACCTCTGGAACGCGGGCATGTTCATCGCCCGCGCGGAGGCGTTTCGCGCGGCGTTCGCGTCTTACGCGCCCGCGCTCGCGCCGCTCGCGTCTTCGTCCGGTGCGTCCCTCGCGAAGCTTTACGCGGCCCTGCCGCGCATTTCCTTCGACTTCGCCGTCATGGAGAAGCTGTCGCGCGTCGAGGTCGTCGCGGCGGACTGCGGCTGGGACGACGTCGGCAGCTACGGCGCGTTCGACCGCTACTTCCCGCACGACACGCGCGGCAACGTGCGCGAAGGCCCCTGCACGGTCGTCGAGGCGGACGGCAACATCTGCATCGCGCGCGCGGCGCGCATTTCGCTGCTCGGCGTGAAGAACCTCGTCGTCGTCACGACGCCTGACGCCGTCCTCGTCGCGGACAAGTTGCGCCTCGCCGAGATGAAGCGGCTGTTCGGTACGCCGTGCGTTCGCTCATGAAACGCAAGTACAAAGTCGTTCTGGCCTACGATGGCACAGGCTACTCCGGCTGGCAGTACCAGGAGAACGCCGTCGGCATCCAGCAGGTCGTCGAGGAGGCCCTCGCCTATCTGGAGGGCGCGCCCGTGCGCATCTTCGGCTCGTCGCGGACGGACGCGGGCGTGCATGCCGTCGGGTTCGTCGGGCACTTCCACCTGACGAAGCCGATCCCTCCGAAGAACCTCGTGCGCGCGATGAATTCGCAGCTGCCGGAGGCGGTGCGCGTGCTGAAGGCGGCGTATGCGGCGGAGGACTTCGACGCGCGGCTTTCGGCGAAGGGGAAGGAGTACCGCTACCAGCTCTACCAGGCGGACATCCTGCCGCCGCACCTTGCGCCCTACTGGACGTTCTGCCACCGTCCGCTCGACCTCGCGGCCATGCAGGCGGCGGCGCGCCACTTCGTCGGCGAGCACGACTTCCTCTCGTTCGCCGCGAACCCGAACCGCGAGCTGGAGACGACGGTGCGGCGCATCTTCTCCTTCGACGTGAAGCGGGTCGGGCACCGCTACACGTTCGTCGTGCGCGGCGACGGCTTCCTCTACAAGCAGGTGCGCTCGATGGTCGGCTTCCTCATCTCCGTCGGCAAGGGGAACGAGCGACCGGAGGCCGTGCGCGAGCTGCTGGCGACGCATCCGCCGCGCACGGCCCGCGTCGAGACGGCCCCCGCGCGCGGTCTCTTCCTCTGGAAGGTTTTCTATTGAGGGGGCGCATACGTGGAGAGCAGGCTCACCAAAGCCTTTACCTGTACCGGGCCGTATGCGATTCTGATCATGCTTGGCATCAAGCGTGTGGAGAACCGCAGCGCGCTGCCGGATCCGCAGCGGGGGCGTTGCGCCGTCAGCTGCTCGAAGTCCTTCTGCAGGGAGGAGTACGGCGCGTTTGTCCACTGGGCGTCACGGGCGCTTTCCGAAAGGGCCTTTGAGTTGATCCCGCCGTGGGCGAACGTGAAGGACTGGCCGGGCAAGATCGTCGGCGCGTGCGACTATGCGGTGCGCGGACGGCACGACCTGGTCCTGGAGTCGGAAGCGGCGCGTTCGGCGGACGTGTCCAGTCGTCGTCCGCAACGGAGCGCGTCCCTCCCGTGGGACGAGGGGTATCCGTACTGGTGGGACCTGTCCGAAATCGTCTGCTTTGACCGTCCGATCCCCTGTCGCGGCAACGTCGGGATGTGGCAATTGCCGCCCGCGCTCGTCGCCGAGGTCGCGCGGACGGACGCCCGTCTTCGCGCGCGTTGAACCTTGCCTCGCGAGCCGCCGTGTGCGGGTCCTTGGCATGAAAGGGACGATGCGTTCGCTACGCGGTCGCCGGCCTGTCTGCACCGCGTTCAGCCAAGGGCATCAGCTGAGCCAGCAAGGCGATGGTGGCCGTGTCGGTACGCAGGATGCGAGACCCCAGCGAATAGTGGACAAAGCCTCGTGTTGCCAGAAGCGCCACCTCGTCATCCGTCCAGCCTCCCTCCGGCCCGATGGCCAACAGCAACCGGCCGCCCTTGGGGGAGGAAACGGGCTTGCCGCATCCGCAATCAGACGGCATTGCCGCAGCCTCATACGGATGCGCGACGAGGCGGCGTGTCGTCGGGAACGCCGCGTCCAGCTCATCCGCGACAAAGCGCCGGAAACCGCGCCGCGTCTCGAGCGTCGGCAAAAGCGACGAGACGCAGCCCTGCATCAGTCCATCGACGAGCAGCGGACGGTAGATTTCCTCCTTCAGCAGCGTCGCGCCCCAGAAGTCCTTCTCCACCTTCTGCGCGCCAACGAGGACGATCCGTCCGACGCCCAGCGTCGCGAGCTGCGGCAGCAGGCGTTTCAGGACGCGCGGACGCGGCGGCGCGAGGATGAGATCGACCCAGGGGGGCAGCGGCTCGTCGCCATGGCGGACGCGCACCTTGACCGTCTCGCCCATCTCCAGGATCTCGGACGTGCCGAGCTTCCCGTTCAGTTCGCCCGTCTTCAGGACCTGGCCGACCTCGCCATGCAGGACCGTGCGGACGTGCTCCGCGCGCGCACCGCCAAAGACGGCCACGCCGTCCCGGATTTCGTCTGGCTCAAGGAGAATCCGGTTCATGCGCAAACGAACGCGCCCGTGAAGACCGTCTTCACCGGGCCGGTGAGCGTGACGTCCGCGAAGCCGCCGTCCGCCGTGCGCGTGCCGTCGACGGCGAGCGCGTACCCCTCGGTCGTGCGGACGCGGACGGGGAACGACATCCCGTGCTGCGCGACGCCGACGACCGCCGCCGCGACCGCGCCCGTGCCGCACGCGCCGGACTCCGCCTCGACGCCGCGCTCGTAGGTGCGCATCGCCGCTTCGTGCGGCGGCGCGTAGGCGACGAAGTCGACGTTCGTCCCCGCCGGCGCGAAGGCGGACGAATAGCGGATTCGCCGGCCCTCGCCCGCGACGTCCGCCGCCGCGAGATCCGCGACCGGCACGACCTTGTGCGGCACGCCGCTGTTGACGAAACCGTCGCGCAAGTCCCTCGGCGTCGGCATCCAGACCTTCACGGTCGCTTCGTCCACGACTTCCGCCCGCACCTCTCCCGCGAGCGTCTCGAAGCGCATCTGCGGCCCCGCCACGGCGCCGATCGCACACGCGAACGCCGCGACGCACCGCGCACCGTTGCCGCACAGCTCGGCCTCGCCGCCGTCCGGGTTGAAGAACCGCATCTTGAAGTCGGCGACCGCCGACGGCTGCACGAGGATGACGCCCTCGCACCCGATGCCCGTCCGCCGCGCCGCGAGCGCCGCGAGCGTCGCCCGGTCCGTCGGCATCGTCTCCGCGCGGTCGTCGATCAGGATGAAGTCGTTGCCCGCGCCGTGCATCTTCGTGAAGCGCACCGTCATCGTCACCACCAGCCCTTCGGTTCGGGGACTTCGGCGCTGCCGTTGAGGCGGATGAGATCCATCAGCACGCGGAACGACTCGTCCAGCACGACGTCGTTCTTCGCCCGCTCGTTGCGGCGGCGACGGCGCTTCTTCGCCGCCGTCTCGTCGTCGTCGTTCTCGTCCTCCTCGTCGTCCAGCTCGCGCAGTTCGCGGTCGGCCGCCATCTGGGCCTTGCGCGCGGCGTATTCGAGCGAGACGGTCTCGCGCTCGGAGATCTCCTTCATGCCCGTCACGTTCGCGATGTGCTTCGCGAACTTCTCGTCCTTCGCCGTCCGCTCGCGCGAGAGCTCGGCGAGCGCGGCGACGTAGCGGTGCTGGTCCCACGCGAGCGCGTAGTCCGCCGGACGGATCCGGCTGAACGGCAGGGCGTACGTCAGCTTGTCCTCGCCGATGTCGAGCGAGTCGAGAAGCGAGGGCAGGTGGACGTCCGCCGCGACGCCCTCGACCTGCGTGGAGCGCCCGTCGATGCGGTAGAAGCGCGCCGTCGTGATCTTGCACGAGCCGTACTTCTCCGGGCCGAGGCCCAGCACCGTCTGCACCGTGCCCTTGCCGTGCGTGCGGACGTCGCCGAGGACGACCGCGCGCCCCGTGTCCTGCAGGTGGCCCGCGACGATCTCCGAGGCGGACGCGCTCGCGCGGTCGGTCAGGACGACCATCGGCCGCTTGAAGGCGATCGGATTCCCCGGCGGAATCGGCAGGCAGCCGACGGAGCGGACGTCGCGGATCTGGACGACCGGGCCGGACGGCACGAACAGCGCCGAGAGCATCACGGCCTCGCGCAGGGAGCCGCCGCCGTTGCCGCGCAGGTCGAGGACGAGCCCCTCGACGCCGAGCGCGTTGAAGTCGCAGAGGTAGCGCGCGATGTCCATCGCGCAGCTGCGGAAGCCGTCGTCGTTCGGACGCTTGTCCATCGTGCCGTAGAAGCCCGGCAGGTAGACGTAGCCGAGCTTGCGCTCGACGCCGTCCAGGGTGACGCGCTCGACGCGGCCCGTCGCCGCCTGGTCCTCCAGCTTGATCTCGTCGCGCACGAGCTCGATGAGCTTCTTCGTCGCGCCGGACGTGTCGGAGCGCGGCACGATCTGCAGCGTCACGCGCGTGCCCTTCTTGCCGCGGATCTTCTTGATGGACTTCTTCATCGGCTGCCACATGACGTCTTCCATCTCGCCCTTGTCCTGCTGGACGCCGACGATCCGGTCGCCTTCCTTGATGCGGCCGTCGACGTCGATCGGGCCGCCCGGCATGACCTCGACGATCTTGAGCGCGCCCTCGTCCATCGACAGCACCGCGCCGACGCCGCAGAGCGTGAGGTTCATCTCCATGTCGAAGTCCTCCTTCGACGCGGGCGACATGTAGTCGGTGTGCGGATCGTACGCGCGGCCGAGCGCGCTCAGGTAGCTCTGGAGGACCGTCTCCTCGTCCGGCTCCGTCAGCACCGTCACGTACTGGCGGTACTTCTTGATCAGATCCGACGCCGCGTCGAGCCTGTTCGTGGACTTATCGAGGTCGTGGCTGACCTGCGCAACCAGCAGCTCGTTCTTCATCCGCTTGCGCCAGTGCTCCTCGGCCTCCTCGCGCGTCTCCGGCCACGGCGCGTCCTTGCGCCTGATGCGGTACGTCTCGTTCGTCGAGAAGTCCCACGTGCCGTGCGCGAGGAGGTTCGTCGCGAAATCGACGCGCTCGCGCAGACGCGCGACGTAGAGGTTGTAGAGGTCGTAGCCGAACGAGACGTCGCCGCGCCCGATCTCGTCGTCCAGCGTCGTCTCGTGCGCGGCGAGGCGGTCGAGGTCGGACTTCAGGAAAACGGAATGGTCGAAGTCGTAGAACGTGACGAGGTTCGTCCAGGCGCGGCGCGAGATCTCGTCGTTCAGCGGCTGCTGCAGGACATGGTACTTCGGCAGCATGCTCCCGAACCGCTGGGCGATGCGCCCGTAGTAGTTGCGCGGCTCGACGGCCTTCGCGGCCCCGCTGCCGAAAGCCCCAGCCGCGCCCCCGTTATCGAAAGCCCCCACCGCGCCCCCGTTATCGAAAGCCCCAGCCGCGCCCCCGTTACCGAAAGCCCCCACCGCGCCCCCGTTATCGAAAGCCCCAGCCGAATTCTCTTTATCGAAGGGGGCGGCTTCAGCCGCCCCAACGGCCAGGGCCAACCCCAGCCACAAGACGCTCTTCATGCGTGAATCTCCATGAGACCGACGAGCCGGTCCAGTTCCGTCTGCGGAATGACGACGCGATCCGACGCGAAGCCGGCCTTGAGCTCGTTCGAGTTGATGACAATGACGCCGCGCACGTCCGCGCGATGCGCCGCAAACGAATCCGACGCGAAGACGAGCACGGGCGTGACGACGCCCTCCCAGCCCTTCGCCGCGAGCGTGCCGCGCACGAGCGTCGCCTCCTTGGCCGTCTGCGCGAGCGGGTCGCGGTCCGGCAGCTGGCCGTTCAGGAGAATGCGCCCGTCCTCGACCGTGACGGTGCCACGCCACATCTTCGTCTCGATCGAGAAGACGCCGCCCGGCCCGACGACGACATGGTCGACGTGGGCGCGCCCGGCCGCGAAATCGTTGAAGACGTGGTAGGCGTCCGGCAGGCTCGCGAGGATGCCCGCGACCTTCTCCTCGCCGCGCGCGCCCTTGAAGAACCGCTCGACGTGGCGCAGCCCGCGCACGAGGCTGTAGATCACCCAGACGAGCGCGGCGACCAGCACCGTCGCCGCGACGAGCGGCGAGACGAGAAAGAGAGCGAGCGCGAATCCCGACGCGAAAACGCCGAGAAACAGCGGCCAGAGCCCCGCGACCATGCCCTTGACGCGCGCCCATTCGCCTGCGATGCCATGAATCTTCGCCATCAGTAGCCGCAGTCCATGATCGTCCGCTCGAAGCCGAACGTCGCGGCGATGAGCGCCGCGCGGATCCACATGCCGTTGCGCATCTGCCGCCAGTACATCGCGCGCGGGTCGCGGTCGCAGCACGTCGCGATCTCGTCGCGGCGCGGCAGGGGATGGAGGATCGCGCCCGTCGGCTTCAGCAGCTTCAGCGCCTCCGCGCCGAACTTGAAGCGCGAGGTGTCGATGCGCGCGGACGCGCCCTTCGACGAGTCCCACTCGTCCTGGATGCGCGTCATGTAGACCGCGTCGGAGATCTTCACCGCGTCGCGCAGGCTGTCGCAGACCTCGAAGGAGATGCCCTTCTTCGCGAGGATCATCACGACGTCCGCCGGCACCTGAAGCTCCTGCGGCGCGACGAAGACCTGCCTCACGTCCCGGAAGTTCGTGAGGAGATAGGAGAGCGAGCGCACCGTGCGCCCGCGCATGAGGTCGCCGCAGAACGTCACGGTCTTGCCGTCGATGCCGCCCGACTTCTCGAACGAGCGCATCAGCGTGTAGATGTCGAGGAGCGCCTGCGTCGGGTGCTGATCCTTGCCCGAGCCGGCGTTCAGGATCGGGATCGGACGATCCGAGTTCGAGAGCTCCCACGCCATCTTCTCCGCAAGGCCCTGTTCGGGGCTGCGCATGATGATCATGTCGAAGTACGACGAGAAGGTGCGGATCGAGTCCTCCTTCGACTCGCCCTTGAACTCGGACGACGTCGCCGCGTCGCGCACGCTGCCCGTCGTGATGCCGAGCAGCTGGCAGGCGGCGAGGTGCGAGAGGAACGTGCGCGAGCTCGGCTGCGAGAAGTAGAGCATCGCGCGCTTGTGCGCGAGGACGTTCTTCAGGTAGAGCGCGCCCTCCTTCGACTTGTTGATGAAGCGGATGCGGTTCGCGAGCGCGCAGAGCCGTTCGAGGAGCGCGCGGTCGAACTGCTGCGCGAAGAGCGTGTGATACGGCAGACCGTCGCCCTCCTCGCGCGCGAGGTACGGGCGCTTGGCGTCCAGCGAAAGGTTCGCGTAGTCTTCCCAGCTGATGTCCGTAAGCTTGTTCATAAGTCCGTCTATTATAGCATATCTCGCCGCCGCCGCGCCGATCACTCGACGTAGGAAAGTTTCGTGCCGCCGGTCTCGGCCCGCCTGTAGGACTTCGTGCGGGGGTCGTAGTAGGGCACGGACACCTTCGGCGTCGCCGCCGCGCCGTCCGCCACGAAGAACCGCCGGTACTCGATCTCCGTCACGCGCCCCTCGCGGTCCGTCTGGCGCGTCCACTCGAACGCGGCGTCCGGCAGCAGGAAGTCGTCCGGCACGTAGCCCTTCGGGTAGAGGCGGTAGGAAATCGTCACGACGTCGTTCGTCTCGACCTTCAGGATGTCGCACGTCTCGTGCAGGCGCAGCCCTTCCGAGACGATGCCCGCGAAGTCGGTCGGCTGGCCGGCTGCCGCGAGCGGCTTCACGTCCAGCGCGAGCGGCGGCGTCTCGCAGTCGAACGAGTTGGAGAAGGTGAGGCTGAAGGCGCCGCCGCGCCGCGTCTCGCGCCCCGAGACCATGCCCTGGATCGTGAACGCGAGCGTCCCCCGGAACGGCACGTCGTAGCGGACGGGCACGGAGAGTCGCTTGATCACGTTCGTCGGGTTCTTCGCCGGAAGATCCGTCAGGTTCTCGGCGCGGCCCGTGACCGTGAGGCCGAACCGCTCCGAGGGCGTCATCGAGACCTGTCCGATGGAGACGTTCTTCGGCGCCTCCAGCGAGACGATGAAGGCGAACGGCTCGCCGACACGCAGTTCCGGCTTGTCCGTCGCGAGCGTCGCGGCGATCTTCACCGGCTCGCGTTCCTCGGCCCCGCCGAAGCCGCTGCCGAAGGAGAGGCTCATCGACTGGCGCATCGACTGCTGCATGCGGCGCACCTGCTCCTCCATCTGCTGGAAGATGTCCGCCCGCGCGGGGCGCGCGCCGAACAGGACGGCGGCGACCGCGAGGCAGGCGAGCGCGCGGATGCCGCGGCCGAGCGCCCAGAAGAGGGCGACGAGCGCGAGCAGCCCGCCGAGGACGATCCCGACGCGGCCGCGCCAGTCGTGGCGCAGCAGCGGACGCAGCACCTGCCGCGCCACCGGCAGTTCGGCGGACGGGCTGTCGAAGCGCAGGGCGCGCGCGGCGACAAGGCCCTGCTCGATCGCGGGGGTCTGGCCCGTCAGCCACTCGAGCCGCGCGTAGATCTTCTGCGCGCGCGCCCAGTTGCCTTCGCGGATCGCGCACGTCGCCTCGTTCAGCCGCGCCGCCGGGAAGCCGAACGCCGCAAAGGCGTCCGCCGTCGGGTGCGCGCACGCCTTCTTCCACGCGAAGCGCGCGTCGTCCGAAAGCGGCACGCCCGGCTCCGTCACGAGTGCGGGCGGCGCGGGCAGCCTGTCCGCATCCTCGCCCATTTCCGCGACGACGATATCCGCCCCCGGTTTCGCGTGGACGGGAATCGCGTTCGCCCGCACGGTGCGCGGCGCGCCGTCCGCCGACCGGTAGGCGAAGGCGAGCGCAGGGAACCAGAGCAGCCCCGCACGGCGCGGGCGGACGCGGTACGTGAGCCGCCGCGCGTCAGAGAACGTGTCCGTCTTCGCCGAGGCGTCGTCCACCTTCCAGTCCGCGCGGTCCACGGCCTTCGCGAGCGCGGGCGGATGCAGCGCATGGAAGTCGGCGTCGCCGATGAAGTCGATCGTGAGGATCAGCGGATCGCCGACCTTCACGTTGTTCGCGTCGAAGAACGCCCGCGCCCGCAGGGCGCTGCCCTGCACGCCGAGAAGCTCGAGGACGCCCAGAAGAAGAATGCCACAAGTCATCGTCATGTCTCCGCAGTCCGCGCCGGACTGCATAGGCGGTTATTATAGCAAATTGCGCATGTCGGCGACGGCCGACGCGACTTGATCGACGAGCGCATGCGCAGATGCCCTGTCCAGTGCGACCTGATCTGCCAGCCGCAGCAAATCCGCCCGCACCGGATTGGCCCCTTCGCCGGCGACCGAGAGCGTCTGCCAGCCATTGGGCCCTTCCGAACGGGTGAAGTCGTAGAACGGCGCCAACGTCCAGCGGCCTGACGCATCCATCAGGTAAGCGAAGTTCTTGAGATGGTCGTCGCGGTTGTGCGCCAAGACGTTCAGGGCCGCGCGCCTGAACAGTTCCTTCTTGGCCGCATCGTCGCGCGTCAAGGCGTCCGTCAGCCGAAAGAGGATCCGGTACTCGTCGCCCGGAATGCGGAAGTCGGCGTGGAGGAGGCCGGCTGCGGACGCCATGTGAAGCCGCCGATTGCCGAGGCGGTCAAAGCGACGTGTCGCGAAGAAACGACCGGCGGGCGTCTCGATCAGACGCGACGGGGCCATGTCCGCCCCCGCGCGCCGCGCCAGCTCGTAGTAGCGAAACTCGTTCAGCCCCGCCCTGTCGCCTTCGGCGCGCGTATTGAACTTCACCATCCAATGCTCGAAGCCGTCCGGCAGCTGTTCGCGTTCCGCGCAGACCTCCCCCGTCGTCGGATTGAAGCCGACGAACGCCTTGGGGCGCGCACCACCCGAACTGCCGCCCAGGCGGCGCAACGCCGGCAGCACGTCCTCCGCACGTCCGGCGTCAAAATCCATCGCCGCGTTTGCGAGGGCTGCCAGATCGAAAGGATGCTCGGCGATCGGCTCCTCGTCCTCCGGCTCATAGACAAGCGCGCCACGCCCACCCGAACCGACGCAGGCCAGACGTTCAAGCGCCGTCGGAAGGCGCCCAACCCGCTTCCGAAACCGTGCGTCAACAAGCCGCCGGCCCCAACCGTCCGGCAGGGAGTCCTCGAACAGGCCGAACGTCTCCATCCCGCCCTGACGGTCATAGGCGGACACACCGGCCCTGACCGGCAGACGAAACGGCGCAGGGGACAGGCCCCTGCCGATGAACGTGGTCGCATACTCAAAAGCCGTGTCTCGCCCCCAGTCGGACAACGTACCGACGCGCACCACCGTTTCAGACGAGAACCGCAGACTGACGTTCAGGCGCACGTCGCCTCCTTTCGGTGACGGACGCGAAGGACTTTTCGCGGTCGTTCGTCCGCCGCCGACAACGACTTCGGAAATGCCGCCAACCGCAACCGATCCTTCACATAGGCCTCCCAGACATCAATCTGGTCCAGCGCAAACAGAATCTTGAACAGGACCAGCGTCGAGGCGAGTCCCGTGCGCTCCAAGCGGGAGATGGTCGTGGCCGGGACACCGGCCTTGCGCGCCAACTCACCCTGCGTCAGCCCATCGCGCTGCCGTAGCCGCCGCACATAGTCGGCCACTTCAGCCAAGACAGTTCGCGGCTCAATCAATCTCAATTCGTAGCCATCCATCAGGCGGGTAGTTTACCACATTATTTTGCCGTTAGCAACCATCAAGCCCATTAACGGCAACCAAGTGCCGCTAATGGGCTTTGAATTACCGTCCCTTCACGTTGTAGCGGATTGTCAGCGGCTCCTTGCGGAACTCGGCGATGAACTCGGCGCTCAGGCCGGAGATGCTCGTCACGGCCCGCGCGACCGAGAGCGCCGCCTGGTCGGAGAGCGCGTCGCCGCACCCCTGCGCGAGCCGCACGTTGACGAGCCCGCCCGCCGAGCTGAGCTGGACGGACAGCAGCACCGTGCCGTTGTTTCCGACCTTCGGCGAAAGCGCGTCCCACTTGTCCTCGATCGCCATCTGGATGAGCGAGACGCATCGCTGCTTCTCGTTCGCCGCCAGCCGGGTCTCCGTGCCGGGACGGTACCCCTGCCGCAGAAGCTTCTCGATCTCCGCACGGGACAGCGTCTGCCGCGCCGTCCGCCCGTTGCCGCTCGCCTTCGCGTTCTTCACCTCGATCGTGACCGGCTTGTTGACGGCCTTCATGCGGTCGCGGATGCGCTTCATCCGCTCCTCGCGCAGCTCCTTCGCCGTCTTCTTCGGCGGCTCCGGTTTCTTGGGCTTCTTGGGCTCCGGCTTCTTCTTTTCGGGATCCTTCTTCGGCTCGTCCTTTTTCCTCTCGACGCGCTTCACGACGTTCGTGACGATCTGCTCCAGCGGCTTCGGCGGCTCCGGCTTCTTGTCCGCCGGCTTCGGACGCGGCTGGGGCTTCGGCTTCGGGGGTTCCGGCGGCGGCGGATTCACGAGGGGCGGCGGCTCGTTCTCCACGCCGTCGAGGTTCTCGTTGACGACGACCGTGAGGTCGATCGGGATGATCGTCTCCTTCTTCTCGTCGCTGACGAGAGCGAAGAGGCCGAAGACGAGGAACACGGCGAGGTGCAGGGCGAGCGCGAAGACGACCGTGCCGACCGACAGGACGCCCGGTCGCTTGCCCTCGATCACCTCTGTCCGCCAAAGCTCCACGCTTCAGTTCTCCTTCGAGACGAGCCCGAGATGCTTCACGTTGCAGTTCTTGGCGATGCGGACGATCTCGTAGATCTGCCCGTATTCCGCGCCGACGTCGCCGCGGATGAGGACGTTCACGTCCGGGTCCTCGGCGACCGCCTGGCCGAGCGCCGCCTTCAGCGCGTCGTGCGTCGTCGGCGCCTCGCCGAGGAAGAGCTTGCCGTCCCTGTCGATCGAGACCGAGCAGATCTTCTTCTTGTCCTCCTTCTGCGACTCGGTCTTGCCGACCGGCAGGACGATGTGAACCGTCTGCTCCAGCGTCGGCAGCGTCACGATGAAGACGACGAGCAGGAGGAAGGTGAGGTCGATGAGCGAATTCATGTCGATGTTCGCCTTCGCCCCCTCGCGCCGCGCGCGGGCTCGCCTGCGCATCGACATCTTACGCGCCCCTTCCCTGGAACTCGCACGCGATGCGGCCCATGAGCTCGTCCGCGAAGCCCTCCATGTCGGACGTGATGTTGCGCACCGAGGCGTTGAGGCGCGTGTGCGCGATGACGCCCGGAATCGCGATGAGGAGGCCGACGACGGTCGTCACGAGCGCGGCGGAGATGGACGGCGCGATGGTCGCGAGGTTCGCGCTGCCGGCCGTGCCCATCTCGGCGAAGGCGTCGAGAACGCCCCACACCGTGCCGAGGAGGCCGAGCATCGGCTCCAGCGCGACGATCGTCGAGATGACGCCCATGCCGTGCTCGACGCGCAGCTCCTCCTCGTCAAGGACGTGCTCGCACGTGCCGCGCACCAGCTCGATCTCGCGCGCCGTCAGCGCCGCGTCGCCGCCCTGCCGCCCGACGAGCAGCGACCGCACGTCCGGCGAGAGCAGCTTCAGCAGGCGCTCGCACGTCTCCTTGTAGATGCCCTCGATGCCGGTCGAGGCGGAGGGGCGCCTCTGCAGGTAGTATTCGAGGACGTCGCGCCCCGCCGAGAAGTCGCGCAGGAACCGCCGCGTCGCCATGCCGACGAAGCCGAGCTCCTTCCATTTGCCGAGGACCGTCGCCACCATGACGACGGAGCCGAGAAGCTGGACGACGACGAGCGCCTGGCCCATGAAGTTCGAGCCGAGGAAGCCCTGGACGAGTGAATCTGCGAGAAGCATAGTTTCTGATAAGCCCTTGTTCGTTTGAAGGGTGCATATTATACCATGTTTCCGTCGCCGCGCGGGCTGACGGCGGGCCTTTCGCGCTGAATCCCTGGCGCAGGCCGTGCTGAACGGCAACGTCCTTTTTTGCTATAATAGCCGAAACCCTGAAAGGACACACAACCCAATGAACATGAAGAAACTCCTCCTTCCGATGCTGGCGGCGGTCGTCGCCGGCTGCTGCACGGCCAACGGCCCGAAAGATTCGGGCACGACGTTTGCGCGCGATGCGCTTCAGCCTCATGTCGAGTCCGGCGAACTGCCGGGCGCGATCAGCGTCTTCTACAAGGATGGCGTGCAGGAGACGTGCGCGATCGGCTATGCGGACGTCGCGGCGAAGCGCAAGATCAAGCTCGATGACGTCTATATGCAGTGTTCGCAGACGAAGGGCTTCTGCGGCGTGACGATCGCAAAGCTCGTGGAGGAGGGAAAGATCACGCTTGACGATCCCGTCTCGAAGTACCTGCCGGAGTTCAAGACGCTCTGGGTGAAGGGCACGGAGACGAACGGCGTACGGACGCTCGTGAAGGCGAAGAACGTCCTCACGGTCCGCATGGTGCTGAACCACACGGGCGGCTTCCCGTTCGAGATCTGCGCGAAGCAGGGCAACCTCAAGGGCGGCGGCTGGTCGGGCGGCGCGCCGCTCCGCCAGACGGCGGCGATCGCGGCGGCCTGTCCGCTCCTGTTCGAGCCGGGCACGAAGGTGCAGTACTCGAACACGGGCATCGACATCGGCGCGGCGGTCGTCGAGGTCGTGACGGGGATGCACTGGGAGGACTACCTCCAGCAGACCGTCCTCGATCCGCTCGGCATGAAGGACACGACGTTCTGGCCGACGGACGCGCAGCTCGCGCACCTTGTCGAAAGCTACACCTGCCAGAAGGACAAGCCGGCGACGTATCTCTACGAGCACAAGATGGAGCAGCGTCCCTACAACGATCGCGGGCGCATCTTCGCCTCGGCGGGCGCGGGCCTCTGGACGACGGCGAACGACCAGCTCAAGTTCTACAAGATGCTCATGAACCTCGGCGTCGGCGACAACGGCGCGCGGATCCTCAAGGAGGAGACGGTGAAGTCGATTCTCGCGGTCTCGACGCGTCCGGCGGGCCTCGGCGGCTACTCGCTTGGCCTCGCCGCGCCGGTGAAGGACGGCGACGACCAGTGGTTCGGCCACGGCGGCGCGTGGGGCACGAGCTGCATGGTCAACTGGCACCGCAAGGAGCTGAAGCTCTGGGCCGTTCAGCTCGAGGGCGGGCCGCGTCCGTGGGACAGGGCGCGCGGCGAGGCGGAGAAGAGGTTCTTCCAGTACGTGATCGACAACTCCGGCGCGAACGCCTACACGGGCCGCGTGAAGTAAGGCGAAGCGGACGCGGGCGGGGCGACATGATCGTCTTGGGCATCGACACGTCGCTCCGCTCGACGGGCTACGGCGTCCTGGAGGTCCAGGGCTCGCGGCTCGTGATGCGGGACTGCGGCAACATCCGAAACGCGCCGAAGCTGCCGCTCACGGGGTGTCTTCGGGCGATCCATGCGAAGGTGTCCGCGCTGATCGCGACGTTCCGGCCGGATGTGATGGCGATCGAATCCGTCATCTACGGCAAGAACGCCGGCACGATGCTCGTCCTCGGCGAGGCGCGCGGCGCGGTGCTGACGGCGGCGGCGGACGCGGAGCTGCCGGTCTACGAATACGAGCCACGCCGGATGAAGAAGGCGATCTGCGGCAATGGGCTGGCGGAAAAGGAGCAGATCCAGCGGATGATCAGGACGCTTCTCGCGCTGTCCGACCTGCCGCAGAACGACGCGGCGGACGCGCTGGGCCTCGCCATCTGCCATGCCCATTCCCATTCGCGCCTGTCAATGGAGAAACCGATATGAACGAAACTGAGGCAAAACGAGTAGATTTGCCCGAATACGAGCTTTCCGGCATTGAGAACATCGTGCGCGGCGTCTGTGTCGTGGACGGACACGTCCTCCTGTGCCGTCCGAAGAAGGGCGGCTACACGTATCTGCCGGGCGGGCACATCGAATTCGGCGAGACGTCGCGCGCGGCCCTCGTCCGCGAAATGAAGGAGGAGACGGGGCAGGACGCAACCGTTGGCGGCTTCCTCGGCGTTGTCGAAAGCCAGTTTGAGCAGCACGGCAAGCCGCACTGCGAAATCTCGCTTGTCTATCGACTCGCACTGGGGGCCTGTCCCCAAGATTCGGGGGTCTGTCCCCACGTCGATGGCCGGGGGCTGTCCCCACGGTTGCCCGCTGTGGTGGCGCAGGAGGGCTGGATCGAATTTGTCTGGTGGCCGCTCGCGAAACTGAACGAAGCGAATCTTTTGCCGCCGGAAATGGCAAGATATGTTGAATAGTCTTCGGTCGTGTGTCCTCTGTCCGCATCGGTGCGGGGTTGACCGCACAGGGCTTGGGGACAGACCCCATGGGTTTTGCGGGGCTGGGGACAGGCCCCGCGTCTTTCGGTGGGGGCCGCACTTCGGCGAGGAGCCGCCGATCACGGGCGAACGCGGTTCGGGCTGCGTCTTCTTCTCGCGCTGCACGATGAAGTGCCTCTACTGCCAGAATTCGCCGTGGAGCTGGAAGGGCGCGGGGACAGACCTCACGGTGGCGGGGCTGGCGGACATCCTCCGCGACCTGGCCGTGAAGGATCGGGTCGAGAACTGGAACCTCGTCTCGCCGACGCCCTATCTGCCATTTATCCGCGAGGCGGCTGAAATCTTAAAGAAAGAGGGCGTTTCGCTTCCGTTTGTGTGGAATTCGTCTGGCTATGAGCGCGTCGAGACCCTCGAAACCTATACGGAACTGTGCGATTGCGCGCTTTTCGACTTGCGGTATGCGCAGAACGCGACAGCGATTCGGTATTCGTCCGCGCCCGGCTATGTCGAAGCCGCGCGAGACGCCGTGCGCTGGGCCTGGATGAGAACGCCGTGCGGAAAATCTTCCCTGCCGCGCCTCATCGTGCGCATCCTCGTCCTGCCGGGGCTGGCGGACGAGGCGATTGAGAGCCTGGCGTGGCTGGCGACGGAACTCTCGAACGAAGTTCCCGTCTCGATTATGGCGCAGTACACGCCCGCCTACCGGGCGCTGGAGACGCCGCCGCTCGACCGCGCGGTGATGCGCGACGAATACGAGTCGGTGACGGAGGCTGCGGCGGACTTCGGCTTCGAGAACGGCTGGATTCAGGGCTATGAGGCGTCCGACCCGAAATTGGCTCTCCTCGGCGAGAACATGACCGCCGACCACGGCACGGTGCGCTGATTTGTGATATACTACGCGGCCATATGAAAAACAAGAAGATGTTTTTGGTGGCCGCCACAGTGATGTGCGCGGCGGGTGTTTTTGCGGCGCATGAGGGCGGTCCCCCGCCCTATCCGAACTTCGGCCTGCCCCGTGTGGAAGAGATGATGTTCCTCGTCCTGCAGATCGGCCTCATCATCTTTGCGGCCCGCGTGGGCGGCGCACTGGCCTCCTGCCTGAAGCTGCCGTCCATTCTCGGCGAACTCGCGGCCGGCATCGTGATCGGCCCGTGGGCGCTCGGCGGCATCGGCTTCGGCGACGGGCTGTTCGCGTCCGGCCTCTTCCACGGCGCGGAACTGCGCGCGATCGCGAAGGAGACGGGCCACATGTTCGACGCGACGTCGCCCGCGCTCTACGGCATCGCGACGCTCGCGTCGGTGATCCTCCTGTTCCTGTCCGGCCTCGAGACGAACCTGAAGCTCTTCCTGCGCTACTCGTTCGTCGGCCTCATGGTCGGCCTCGGCGGCGTGATCGTCTCGTTCCTGTTCGGCGACCTCTGCGCGGTCTACCTGCTGCCGGAGTTTTTCGAGCACTTCGCCTACCTGAAGGGTCTGCCGCTTGCGGAGGCGATGACGAAGGAGGCGCCGCTCTACATGGGCATCATGTCCACGGCGACGTCGGTCGGCATCACGGCGCGCATCCTCTCCGAGAAGAAGCAGATGGACTCCGAGGAGGGCGTGACGATCATGGCGGGCGCCGTGATCGACGACGTCCTCGGCCTCATCGTGCTGGCGATCGGCAACGGCATCATCGTCGCGAACCACGCGGCGGCGAAGGCCGGCGGCGCGGCGGGCGCGATGGACTGGGGCGCGATCGGCCTCGTCGCCCTGAAGGCGTTCGGCGTCTGGCTCGGCGCGACGGCGATCGGGCTTCTCGCGGCGCGCTACATCGCGAAGTTCCTGAAGGCGGCGTTCAAGAGTCCCGTCGTCATCGCGACGATGGCCTTCGGCCTCGCGCTCGTCCTCGCGGGCTTCTTCGAGTTCATGGGGCTGGCGATGATCATCGGCGCCTACGTGATGGGCCTCGCGCTCTCGCGCACCGACCTGAAGCACCCGATCCAGGAGATGCTGACGCCCGTCTACACGTTCCTCGTGCCCGTCTTCTTCTGCTCGATGGGCATGATGGTCGACGTCTCGGCGCTCTGCTCGAAGCCGGTCCTGATCTTCGGCGGCATCTACACGGCGCTCGCCGTCGCGGCGAAGGTGGTCGGCTGCATGATCCCCTCGATGTGCTGCGGCTTCAACCTGCTGGGCGGCCTCCGCATCGGCGCGGGCATGGTGCCGCGCGGCGAAGTCGCGCTCATCATCGCGGGCCTCGGCCTGTCGAGCGGCTTCCTCACGCAGGAGATCTTCGGCATCGGCATCCTGATGACGCTCGTCACGACGGTCGTCGCGCCGCCCGCGCTCGTCGGACTGTTCGCGCCGAAGCGCCGGGGCGTGCGGCATCCGAAGCAGAGCCACGACAACTCGCGTCCCGTCGTCTTCGAGCTCTCGTCGCCCGAAGTCGCGCAGCTCGTCCTGGAGAAGCTGGTCGCGGAGTTCCGCGAGGAGGGCTTCTTCACGTCGCTCCTGTCGAAGGAGGACAGCATCTGGGAGATCGCGATGGACAACATGGAGCTTTCGGTCGAGCGTTCGGGGAACGTGATCAAGGTCTCCTGCACGCCGGCGGAGGAGGCGATCGTCATGACGGCGTGGATGGAGGTCGCGTCCGAGATGAACGACCTCGCGCGCCAGATCGCGAAGCCCATCCGCCGCGAGGAGGTCGACCGGATGCTGGCGGACGGGCCGTCCGCCGCGAAGCCGCGCCACACGAACGTCGGCCGCCATCTCCAGCACTTCGTGATGCTGCCGAAGTTCAAGGCGGCGTCGAAGAAGGAGGCAATCGAGAAGATGGTCGCCGAGATCGCGGCGGCGTGTCCGTCGCACGTGAAGGACGTCAAGGAGGCGACGGCGGCGGTTCTCCGGCGCGAGGCGTCGATGCCGACCGGCCTCGACCACGGCATCGCCGTGCCGCATGGCCGGTGCGCCGAGGTGGAGGGCATCGTCGGCGCGGTCGCGATCCTCGACAACGCGGGCACGGCGAACGGCTGCATCCCGGACTACGAGACGATCGACAACTCGCCGCTGTCGATCATCGTCCTCACGATCGCGAACGACGCGACGCAGACGCCGTACCTGCAGCTGATGAGCTTCATCTCGAAGGCCCTGCGCGGCGACAACGGCTATCAGAAGCTCGCGCAGTGCACGACGGCGGAGGAGATGCGCAAGTTCTTCAAGAGCGTCAAGTGAGTCAAGAGACCATTGCCGCGATTGCGACCGCGCCCGGCCCTGCCGGGGTCGCGGTCGTGCGCGTTTCGGGGCCGGAGGCGTTCGCCGTCGCCGCGCGCCTGACGCGCGATCGCTTCGCGCCCCCGTCTGGGGCTTTGCCGCAGGCGCGCGTCTGCGCCCTGTTCCCAACCTCCCCAACCTCCCACCCCCCCCAACCTCCCAAACCCCCAAACCTCCCAAACCTTCCAAACCTCGACACCGCCGTCGTTCTCGCCTTTCGCGCGCCCCATTCCTACACGGGCGAAGACGTCGTCGAGTTCCAGTGCCACGGCGGGGCGGTCACGCCGCGCCGCGTGCTGGAGGCCTGCTTCGCCGCCGGGGCGCGGCTCGCGCGGCGCGGCGAGTTCACCGAGCGCGCGTTCCTGAACGGCAAGCTCGACTACGACCAGGCGGAAAGCGTCCTCGACCTCATCCAGGCGAAGACCGCGCGCGCGGCGGACGCCGCGCTGGACGGACTCGCCGGACGCCGCGCGCGCACCAACCGAGACCTTTACGACCGTGCGCTCGCCCTGTCGTCCGAACTGGAGCATGCGCTCGACATCGACGAGGGCGAGTTGCCCGACAGCTTCTTCGCGTCGCTCCGCACGTCGCTCGCCTCGCTCGACGCGGCGCTTGGCGCGGCGGCGGCGCGCATCCGTGCGGGACGCATCCTGCGCGACGGTGCGCGGGTCGTCCTTGCGGGGCCGCCGAACGCCGGCAAGAGTTCGCTCTTGAACGCGCTGCTGGAGGAGAGCCGCGCGCTCGTGAGCGACGTGCCCGGCACGACGCGCGATTCGGTCGAGGCGTGGCTGGACTTGGACGGCTGGCCGATCCGGCTCATCGACACGGCGGGTCTGCGCGAGACGGACGACGCGCTCGAGGCCGCCGGCGTGAAGCGCGCCGAGAATCTGATCGCCGAAGCCGACGTGATAATCGCTCTGGGCGTTCGGCCTTTGTCCGCTGTCGGCTGTCCTTCGTCCCCCTCACCCCTCACCTCTCACCCCTCACCTCTCAACTCGCCCTCCCTCCTCCCCATCCACGCCAAGTGCGACCTGGGGCGCGGCGAAGGGCTGAACGTCTCGGCGAAGACGGGCGAGGGGCTGGGCGAACTCAGGCGGGCGATCGTGGACGCGCTCGAACGGCGGGCGGCGTCCGCCGTGCCGGAAGGGGCGTCCGACGCGCCTGACGACCGGGCGCTGTCGGCCCTGTGCGCGGCGCGCGCGCACCTCGCGCCCCTCGTGTCCGACGCGCCGCTCGACCTTGTTTTGGCGGGGAACGCGGTGCGGACGGTCGCCGAATCGCTCGGCGCGCTCGTCGGCGCGACCTACTCGTCCGACCTGCTGGACAGCCTCTTCTCGCGCTTCTGCGTCGGCAAGTGAATTTCACGTGACCGCTTGCGGGAATCCATGGGGATGTGGTATAATGCCCCAAGAATGAAAAAAGGATTTACACTCGTCGAGCTGCTCATCGTCGTCGTCGTGATCGTCACGCTGATGACGATTTCATTTCGCATTACGGGAGCGGGGGGCGATGCCGGGGCGCGCAACGCGACTGTCAACCGCATGCAGCGCCTTGAAAACTGCCTCTCCGGCTACTATGCGGCCTACGGGTGCTACCCGCCCGTCCGCCTGCACGGCAGCCGCGACTACATGATCGACGTCGATGGGCACGGCATCCAGCAGGTCGGCACGAGGAGCCTGTCGGGGCTGAAGGGCCAAGGCTCGTCTGCGGGCAGCGTGTCGCGGGCGACGGAAATCAGCTGGGAGCGCGTGGAGGCGGCCTGCAAGTCCCAGCCCATCGGCATGGCCTATCCGTTTACGAAGTCGGGCATTGCGGACTACATCAAGAAGGTTTCGGACATGCTGATCAAGCGGTCGCAGTCAGACGATCCGAAAGACAAGGAGTTCAAGGAGAACCCGGCGCTGGCCAAGGGCTTCCGCGCGATCACGGACGAAGGCATGCTGTCGTCGAAGCGCGACGACGAGGATTGGACGGATGTGCAGATCTTCAAGTTCGGCGTCCTCAGCTATCTGCTGCCGCGTTATCTCATCATGCTCGGCGGCGAGTCGAACATGGATTCGCTCTACGAGAACCAGAAGTCGTGGAAGGCCAACAACCGGTATCCCTGCCGCTTCGAGGACGGCGTGGCGTATTCGGATTGGGGTTCCGTAAACGACGACGTGCGGCGCTATCGGTGGAAGATCGCCGCCCTGTCGTCGCAGGCCGTCTGCGCGCGCTGGCTGCCGAATCTCGAAAGGTCGCTTCGCATGCAGTATCCGTTCGAGGTCTACGGCGTCCAGTTGCAGGACCCTGACAACTCGTTTTCGAACATCTCGGCCAACAATCCGCATCCGGTGCTGTATTCGACCGAGTCGCAGGGCGGCAAGGGCAGCAACAGCGGCGACCAGTATGTCCTGGACGAGATGACGGTCGTGGACGGCTGGAAGAACGAGTTCTACTACTATTCGCCGCCGCCGCACCAGAGCTACATCCTCTGGAGCGCGGGCAAGAACGGAAAGACCTTCCCCCAGTGGGTGTCGGACGAGGAGATCCGCAAGCTCACGACCGCCGACCAGGCGACGGTGATGGAATGGAAAGGCGACGATATCGTCAAGATGAGCCATTGAGAAATAATCGAATGAACGAATAATCGAATGAACGAATGAACGAATAATCGAATGGTCGAATGGCCGAATGAACGAATGATCGAATTTTGAAGGAGGTTTAGAATATGAATGATTGCAAGAGACAGGGAAACGAGAGAATGTGTGCGGAAAACCATGATTCGCCGATTCGATCATTCGACAACTCGATTATTTCCCGCATTTCCCGACCTGGCTTTACCCTCATCGAGATGCTGGTGGTTCTCGGCATCCTCGCGGTGCTGATCGGCGCCAGCCTGGCGGCGTTCACGTCATCGACGAAAAAGGCCCAGAAGGCGAAGGGCCAGGAGCTCGTGCACAACGTGGCCACCGCCCTTGAGAAGATCTATCAGGAGGAAGGGTCGTGGCCTCGCCGGATTCTCACCGGCAGCAACAACGAAAACGGCATTGACGAGAAGATCGCCTATACGATTGCCAAGCACAACGGCCTCTCGCTTTCGTATGACGATACCAAGAAGGAGACGACGGCCCTCGACCAGTGCGGCGTCGTCTCGCCCTGGGCGCAGGACGTGATTCGCCGCAAGAAGGGACAGGGCGTGAGCGAGGGAACGAAGGTCCCGTCCGGCGGCACGATCAAGACGCATCGCTTGCGCTACGCCGTCGATACGGACGGGCGCGGCTTCGTGACGGCGAACGTCGAGGGCGAGTCCGTCACGATTCGCGGGTCGGTCGCGGTCTGGTGCGCCGGCTACGACGGCAAGTTCGAGAAGTACAAGGACGGCCTCCGCAAGGACGACATCTACAGCTGGGGCCGGGAACAGGTCAAGGAATAGTCAAGGAGACGAAATGATGAAGAAGGGTTTTACGATTGTCGAGCTTCTGGTCGTCGTGGCCATCATCGGCATCCTGCTGGGCATCGTCTCGACGGCGACGGTCGGCTCCATCCGCAACGGCCGCGCCAAGCGCGCGTCCGCAATGGCCAGCGTTCTCAGCCAGGCGATCTCGTCCTACTATGCGCAGAAGGGCGAATGGCCGTCGGCGATCGAGGCCCATGCGCAGAACATGGGCGAGAAGGAGACGGTCACGCTGACGGCCAGCGAAGCCGACAGCGTGTTCCGCGAGATCGTCAAGAAGTCGGTCGGCTCCGGCGCGACGATGCAGCTCGTGGACGCGCAGGCGCTGTTCGTCGCGGAGGCGAGCAAGGTGAAGAACAACAACGAGGGCTGCTACGACAACCACGACGACAAGACGTATGACTCCTACTGCGGCGACAAGCACTGCATCAACGGGCAGGACTTCGCGTCGGCGACGCGGGCGGGGGCGAAGAACCGCCTCTCGGTCAACGACATGGCGTTCGGCTATCAGGGCACGCGGGCCGGCAAGTTCTGCCGGTTCTGGATCACCTACAACGGACGCACCGATTCCGTGAGCGTGTCGCGGCAGAATCCGGGCAAGCAGTATCCCGAAGACTGGGAATGAGCGATGAGAAAAGCCTTCACACTGATGGAGCTGATGGTCGTCGTGGGGATCATGTCGTTCCTCGGCGTCGCGGCGGTCGGCGGCTATAACGCGCTGCAGCGCGGCATGTCGGAGCGCGGCGCGACGGCGGTCGTGACGTCCCTTCTCCAGGCGGCAAAGGAACGGGCGATGATCGACCGCTCGCCGACCGTGGTCTATTGCTACAACCGGCTCGTGCGCGCGGCGACGGACGACGAGAACGCCATCGTCGTCGGCGAGGCGGTCGCGGTGCGCCGCGCGGGGCGCGTGACGTGGGCGCAGGGCGACCTCATCGCCGACGAGTTCGCCGACCTCGCCAACAGCTACGACGTGGTGACGGACGAGAACGAGGCCAAGGAGGGCAAGGGCATGAAGCTCTGGCGCTTTGACGACAACCAGATCAGCGACATGCGGTATTCGGTCGTCGCCGATGCAGTCATGATGCTTGACGTCAACGGCACGACGTATCGCGGGTGGGCCAACAATGCGGACGAGTCGAGCCAGACGGCTTCCGGCCAGACCATCTCAGGCCCGGAGGATATGCAGGACTTCAAGTTCGCGCGATCCGCGTCCGGGGAGGGCGAGCTGAACATTCGGGCCTATGCGTTCGTCAACAAGGGCACGAGCGCGCATGAACCGTCTTCGTGGACGGTCGGCGACGGCTACGGCTTCGAGTTCGCGAACGTCTCGCTGCCGAACGACTTCACGTTCGGCGGCGGGAACGTGCCGAGCCAAGTCGGCGACGTCAGCTTCGTCAAGGCGCTTTATTTCGATCCGGATTCGCCGAACAGCGACGAAGCGATCGACGTGTATTTCTGCCGCCCGGATTCCGGTGGCAACCCCAAGCCTGACCACAAGGCCGGCACGGCGACGAGCAAGGAGGATGCGACGATATGACGGCTGTGAGAAAGGGCTTTACGCTCATCGAGGTCAACCTCGCCATCTTCATCATGGCGACGGGTGTCCTCGCGATGGTGTCCCTCTATTCGCTTGGCATGCGCGAAAGCCGCCAGTCGACGGAGGACGTGGCCGTCGCCGGCTATGCGGATGCGGTCTTCGCGCCGCTTGTCGCGAAGCTGTCGGCGACCAACCTGACGTGGCAGGGCTGGACGTCGATCGGCAGCGAACCGCAGGGCGAAGGTTCCAAGGTCTGCGACGGCATCACGCAAAGCGGCAAGGGCTGGGCGGATTACGTCCAGAAGGTCGGTTCCGACGCCTCCGGGCTTTACCGTGTCGATTCCGGCTGCACGGCGAAGGCCAAGCAGGCGTTTCAGGAAATTGCCGGGGCCCAGATGGACGGCAGCCCGAGCCTGTCGATCACGTGGCCGTCGGCCTTGCCGAGCGAGTATTTCTACGGACTGGTGGCGACGCGCAAGGGGGCGACCATTTCGCTCGCGTTCCGGGCTTCGCGTCGGCGGGACGCCCTGATGAGCCAGCCCGTCTACTACACGGAGGTCCGCTATCAGGGGAGGGATGACAAGTGAAACGCGGCTTTACCATACTTGAGCTTCTCGTGGCGTCGCTGCTCCTGTCAATGCTCGTGACGATCCTGACGATGCTCTTCAACCAGTCGTCCGTCGCCTGGACGTCGGGGCTGGCGAGCGTCTCGGACCTGAGCGAGGAGCGGATGTCGCTCGGCACCTACCATGACGTGGAGGACGACCTTCTGCCCGGCATCACCCAGAAGAACGCGCACGGCGGCAGTTCGGACAACCGCGATCTTCAGTACCGCACGGTCTCGATCTGGCAGAAAGGCTCGGTCAACACGCTGCGCCAGAACAAGCGCGCGTTCGACACCGTGAACTGGGGTCAGGCGTCCACGAAGGTGACGGACATCAAGAGCGCGATGAACGGCACGGCGCAGACATCGGGGGCGAGCGCGCGCCATCCGAACCGCGAAGGCGGGGTCGTGGTCGGCGTGTGGAGCGCCGGCCCGGACCGGAAGTGGGGCACGTCGGATGACGTCAACACGTTCCCGGAGGAGGTGAACTGATGAGGCGGGCGTTTACCCTGTTGGAGCTTCTTGTCGTGATCGCGATGATCGCGGTTCTCGTCGGTGCGGTTGGGTCGAGCATGGGCCAGGCGCGGCGGCGCGCGAAGATCGCCAAGGCGACGCAGGACGCGAAGGAGATCACGAACGCGATTCTCGGCTTCCGCAACTATGCCAAGAACCGTTCGCTGGTGGACTATGACACCGGCGGCTGGAAAGACGCGACCGAGGGCAACCTCGGCCTGATTCTCGGCAACGAGAAGTCCGAAAGCGGCGATGACGTGCCAGTCCTCTACAATGCCCAGCTGCGCGGCGGAAAGGTCGTCGATCCGTGGGGACAGACGTACAGGTTTTGCATCCGCAAGTTGAATGGCGAGAGCGAGACGTCGGGATCGACCACGTTCACGCGCGCCCCCAACCTGCCCAACTTCTACCGGCTGACGGACGAGGAGCGTCAATGAGAAAAGGTTCTGCACTGCTGATCGTGCTTGGTCTTCTGTCGTTCATGGTGGTTTCCGCCGTGAGTTTCTCGATTTACATGCGCCAGAGCCGACTGCCGTCGAGCTACCTTCGGCGCAACATCGCGGCGCGCTATCTCGTGCGCGCCGCGCTCGCGCGGGCGATCGACGAGCTGGACGGGGCCTACAACGACGACGAGAACTGGGGCAAGTACGAGATGTCCGAGACGGATGTCCGCAAGGGCTTCTACGGCATCTACGACGATCCGTATCCGGGCTGTGGCTACAAGCGCGACCCCCAAGCCAACACGGACGGCGACTTCTGGTTCCGCCGCGTGTTCATGCCGTTCGGCCCGACGAAGTATGCCGAGGCGACGGTGCCGACGCTGACGCTGGAGGCGCTCGCCTACCTGCCGCCCGCGCTCATCGACGACGTCCGCAAGTTCTCCCGCTACACGCGCACGGCGGCCTGGCGTTCGCTGCCCTACGAGGCGGGGCGCTATGCCTACACGGCGGTCAACGTCTCCGACCTCTTCGACGTGAACCGCCTGCGCGCGGACGCTCCGCGCGACTCCGGCCCAAACCGCATCACGCTTGCGCCGCTCTGTTCGCAGACGGCGGGCGACCCGTTCGACATCAACACGGACATGGCGACGACGCTCGACACGCTTCAGCAGAAGTGGTCGTCAAGCGGCTACGACACGCCGTTCGTGTCGCTGGCCGACTTCAACCTGCTCGCGGGAACGTCGGGCTTCACGCCGTTCATGAACTACATCGGCAAGACCTCGACGAAGCTGCTGAAGAACGGCGATGCCAACGCCGCGAACGCGCTGTTCATCACGGACACGTGGTTTCCGGCCGCGACGTCTGTCGCATCCACGTCAGGCTCGTCAGGTTCGTCCGGCTCGTCGTCGGCGTCCGTCACCTACGACCTCGCCGGCGCGCACCAGCCGTTCATGAACTTCGACGCGAAGGATTGGCCGTCGGTTCTGGCGAGCCGCAATTCGCAGGATAGCGTCAGCGACATCTTCGAGAAGAACCTGGGCCTGGGTCAGGTCGCGCTTTACGACTACCTTGACAGCGACCAGCAGCCGACCTCGCTCGCCCTGCCGACGGTGGAGGCCGTGCCGATGGTCACGGGCGTCAGCTGTCCGGCCATGCTCCAACCCGAAATCGAATCGCGCCCAGAGGGCGAGGTCGTGTTTGAGGTGGAGAAGAAACCGTCCGAAATCGATCCGAGCAACCCGGAGGACAAGACGTGGAAGATCAAGCGCTCCTGGTCGAAGCTGACGTTTACGGGCTTTGGCAACCGTGTGCTGACGCAGGTGCTGATGACGTATCCCTTCAAGCGCATGGAGACGACGGGCCGCATCGGCTCGAATTTCAAGTTGCGCGGTGTCTTGCGCGTCTTCGCCGCGCCGGCGAACATGGGCTGCCGTCCGCTTGACAGCAACGGCAACCTCTACCCGTCCCAGCAGGCTCCGAACGCCTGGCAGGGCAAGAGCGCCCGGAATGGCGTGGCCTCGTTCTTCAGCGAAGAGGCGTCATTGGACGCCCTCAACAAGGATGTCACGAAGACGGACGACGCAATTGACGATTCCGTCAGCCTGAAGTTCAACTGCAGGGACATTGACATGCCGATCATGTATGTCGTGACGGAGACTTGTGAGAACGGCAGCGGGCCGACGGCGGACGGTTTCGTGAACAACAAGAAGTTTCTTTCTCTCGATGGTCTAGGTTTGAGCGATTCGACGTTCCGTCCGCTGACGGCCGACGGCGAGGTTGATGCCTCCTGGGAGAACTTGAGAAAAGCCGCCCAGGCCGCCCACAAGTTCGAGGAGAAACAGCTGAACGTCGTCACGGATTCATTTGCAGGTTTCACGGGCACGTATAAGCTCTATGCGGCTGTTTGGCTGCAGGTCATGGATGGAAATGGGAACGTCGTGGACATGGCGCCGGCTTCGTACAAGGACGACATGGAGTTTCTGAATGCAAGCGGATCGGTGCCGCAGGGCGTCATGGCGCGCAAGTGCGGCGACGGGACGCCGCTGCTCAGCTTCTGCGCCGACTACGCCGTCACTTTCACGGAGAAGATTGCCGACGACTTGAAGGACTCGGCGTCTTACGGCCAGTGGAAGACGCTGTACGCAGTCGATCCTCGCTACAACTTCGCGCCGGAGGACTGGTTCGCGAAGAACGGCAATACGGCGGTGTCGAAGAGCGAATGGACGGGGGAGATTCTCCCGCTGCTCGGGCAGGACGGGCGTGACCGCGACATCTTCATGTTCGTCTCCGACCAGGAGTATCTGCAGTCGATCGGCGAGCTCCAGTTCCTGCCGGTCATGGGCCTGATGAACGGGAACGAAAACTTTTTGAGCGGCGACTATTCGCCGGATTTCAACGGAAGCAGCTTTGCGAGCAGGACGAGCGCGAGCGGCGGCAGCTTTGCCAACGGTGGCCGCTTCTGGCGCACGTACACGGCCTATGACAACGGGGACGGCACGGATCCGATCTACGCCCTGCCATATGGCGGGAATGAGATTCGCTTCCAGGCGGGCGTCGGCGACTTCAAGGTGAACCCGTATTCGGATGACGATCGCGTCCTTTCCGCCGCGCTTGTGGGAACGCCGTTCGACTACTACGTGGCCTCGACGAACAACAACCAGCGGCAGGTCGGCGGAAAGAAAAACACGTTCATCGACACCTTGGACTTGGACAAGAGCCTCAGCCAGTGCTCGTTCGGCGAGGCGCCGCTCGCGAAAATGTCGGCGGACGACCTCCTGTCGATCATGGACAATTTCCGATCCGTCTTTGGCGAGCGGGCGAAGAGTTCGGACGCCGCCGTCGTCGCCGACTGGATGGGCGGCTTCGACAAGATGGAATGGCAGCGGCTGGAAACGACCCAGAGGAACGATGACAACAAGGCGTTCATGGGCATCGATAAACTTGCGGAGGCGGATTCGAGTCCGCTCCATCAGGTTGACCGCAAGTTCCTCTACTCGTTCTGGCGCGAATGCTTCGAGAACCGCCAGCAGCTTTTCCTCGTGTTCGTGCGCGCCGAGCCGATGTCGACGTCGGGCGGCAGCGTCGGCAAGGCCATGCCGTCCTCGCAGCTGGGCGGGCGGGCCGTGGCGCTGGTCTGGCGCGATCCTGCGGTGCCGAGCTATCAGTCGGGTGAGCGCAAGACGCGGCAGGCTCTCGCGGACAGTACGGGCGACTCGGTTCGCTCGGACATCAAGGACGTCAGGGAAGACTGCCCGCCCCATTGTACGCGTGTGCTGTTCTATCATCAGTTTGAGTGAAGAGTGGGAAATAATCGAATGATCGAATGAATGAATAATCGAATTGTCGAATGATCGAATGGGCGAATGGGAAATAATCGAATGGTCGAATGATCGAATGGTCGAATAATCGTTGAATGGGCGAATTGTGGAAGGATTGAATGGGCGAGTTGAAGATGCGGAGTGTTGAGGATAAATTGGCGTTCAAAAGGAGGCTGGAGAATCGGACTTCTGATTTTGCCGTTGCCGTCTTTCGGATGTTGGACGCATTGCCGCTTGCCGTTTCATCAAAGGTTATCGCGTTTCGGCTTGGGAAGTCCGCGTCTTCTGTCGGCGCCAATTACCGTGAAGCCAATCGGGCGGAGTCACCTGACGATTTTAATCACAAAATCGGCATTGTTCTCAAGGAATGCGCCGAATCGCTGTATTGGCTTGAAATGCTCCATCGGTTGTACGCGGAAGATTGCGTCTCGCAAGATCTCCTAAAGGAATGTGACGAACTTGTTCGAATTTTTCAAACCATCAGGCGACGTATTCATGACAAACGAAAGGCGAGTAATGAACTCTAATTCCATCCCCAATTCAACGATTCGATCATTCGACGACCCGATTATTTCCCCTTCGACGATTCGATCATTCGATCATTCGATTATTTCTCCCGGCTTCACCCTCATCGAGCTTCTCATCGTCATCGCCATCATCGGCGTCCTGTCCGGCGTTCTGCTCACGAGCTTCTCCGGCGGGACCGAATCGGCGCGCGCGGCGAAATGCCTCTCGAACATGCGCAACCTTGCGCAGGGCGCAATCAGCGTCGCGTCGAAGAAAGCCTGGTTCCCGTATGCCGGCAGCTACGCCGTCGTCGGCGCCAACAGCGAGGGGAAGACCGTCTATTCCGAACGTGTCGGCTGGATCAGCTGGCTGTCGAAGAACGACGAGTACGGGACGCGGACGCGCGGACGCTCGAAGCCGACGAGCTTTGTCAACTGCGACAATCCCGGCGCCTATTGCAGCCCGAGCGGACAGGACGAGGACGGCGATTTCGCGCTCTCCAACGGCGAGCTGTGGACGGCTGTCGGGCGCGAGCGCGCGGTCTACACGTGCCCGGAGCACGTCCTGCGCGCCGGCAAGAAGAACGTGCGCGTCCGGTGGAGCTACGTGATGAACGCCGCCTTTGGCTATGACTTCACGAAGGGAAGCGATGCCGTGGGCACGAGCGACGGCAGCGAAGGCATCCACTTCAGCAGCTCGCGCCTTGACCGCCGCCTCCTGTTCGCCGAGCTGCCGATCAGCGGTGAGCCTGTGCCTTCGACCGAGATGAGCGCCAAGCAGCAGGATTCCTATTCGGTTGGCGACGGGAATCCGCTGACGGACTGCGTGCTGCAGTACAAGGCGAACGTCAACGGCAAGGGCTACAATTCCGATTGGAGCGGCGAGGCGGAATCGATCGCCTTCAACCACAAGAGCGGCAAGCGCTGGTGTGCGCACGTCGTCTTTGCCGACGGGCACACGGAGAAGCTGCTGGCGCCGCGCACGTCCGGCGGGCTTTCGGACGAGCAGCTGACGGCTCTGCTCTGCGCGGGCGTGGACGTCGGCTTCGACGGCTCGACCTATTCGCTCATCGACAAGGGCGATGAGAATTGAGGTGCGGGCGGCCTCGTTCTTTTTCGGGGCTTCAGCATGAGAGACGATCCCCGCGCTGGGCGACAGTCGGCTCACCGGACGACAGGCGGCGAAGACGAACGCCTCGCTGCGGGCAGCAGTCCGCTCCGAGGTTTTTCGCGGGCGCCCGCTGACAGGCCATCACCGAGGTGAATCGCGTACGCATCTTTCGCTTCCGCCCGCAATCACCGAGGCGAACCGGCGCGTCGCCAGTCCTGTCGGCCCGCGAAAAACTCTTCGCGGCTCTGCCCTCCGCTCGCCGCGCTCGCCTTGCTCGCGGCTTCGCACGTGCGTTCCCTTTGAAGCCGCCTCATTCAGGGGACGCAGGGAATCGCGAAGCGGCGGCGCAAGCCGCCCGTGGCCCGGAGGAGCCGACAGTCGCGCGAGAGGAGCGCAGGGATCGCCTGTCGCCTCGGCGGTCTCGCTTGATGAAACGCATTCTGCCGAGGGGAATGTCTTGTCACGTTCAATTGGCTGACGTGTGGCGACAGGTGCGACTCCCGGAGCGACCCGGATCGAGGCCGCAGGCCGACATAGACGGAGCGCAGCGAAGTCCGTTCGCGCGAGCTGTCGGGCCGACGGGCCAAGACGCGATCTGCCCGCAGCGAGGCGTTCGTCTTCGCCGACTGTCGCCCGGTGAGAGGATTCGTTTTTCATGCTGAAGCCCCCAGTTTTTTTCAAAGCCCCCTTGACACCCAAATGGGTAATATGGTATAGTTCGCATTGTGAGGCGGAAAAGACACCCGAACGGGTGACAATTTGCCAACAACCAAAAAGGAAAACACACATGAAAAAACTACTGACAATGCTTTCCGCGGCTGCGACGGCCATTGGCCTTCAGGCGGGGGCTCCGTATCCGAGCGGCACGTCGTTCAACGACGAGAATTGGCCGAGCGACACCGAAAAGGCGCTGTGGACATCGACGGAGGGTCTCAGCATTTCGCAGGAGAGCCTCTCGTATACCGGTGATCGCCCGGAACAGTTTAAGGAAACGGAGGACAAGGCTAACCTCAAGATCGAGAGAAAGCTGGATGATCCGACTTTCCGTGCCATTGCCGTGGGGGCTGACGGCAACGCCGTGAAGCAGACCATCGGGGAAGGCGGCCTCTTGGTCGATACGATGATCAAGTTCACGGCGTTCGACCAGGAGGACACGGCGAGCATTGACGGTACTGACGCCAAGGTCGCGGTCTGGGTCAAGGAGATCGAGGGCGAAGAAGGCGAAGCCTCGACCTATCAGCTGATGGTGACGGCTGGTTGTTGGGACAAGGGCAAGGAAGAGCTTGTTCGCAAGGACTATGCCTGCGTGAGCAGGATCACGGACATGGATGCGTGGTATTGCCTGACGGTCAAGACCTTTTCTGACGTGTCGACTGGCCTTCAGATTCCGGGCTTTGTCGTGTGCGTCAATGGAGAGGTTGTGACATCGGGTGATGCGAAGGCGGATATTGACGCTTCGGGCCTGACGCTTTCGACCGAGGGGGCGCAGTGGAATGCGATGGCGGCGGTTTTCCCGGCGATTGTCAGACAAGACATGACAATCAAGCAGGTTGGCTTTGCGGGCACGGGGTTCGTTGACGACCTGTCCATCACCGATAAGATTCCTGGTTTTGTGGCGACGAAAGACTCGTTCTCGGTCATCGGCGGCGAGCACGTCGTGAGCTTCAAGTATGGCGATCTAGTGTGGAAAGACGGTCAGGGCGCCCTTGTGATCACGGATCCGTCGTCTCCCGACACGGTGACGGATATCGTGTATGAAGACGGCTTCTTTGGCGATGTCACGTGGAAGGTGTCGAAGGAGAAGGATGTTGTGACCACGGTTGGCAACGCGAAGGCTGAAGCGGCGTCTGTTACGATTGGTGACACGAAGACCCCGTATGCGACGATGACTGAAGCACTTACGGCTGTCAACACGGCGACCTCTGCTGTGACCCTGAAACTTGGCGCGGATACGACGCCGGGGCTGACGATTAAGAACGTCAACGAAGGTGTTTCCATCATCATTGACCTCGCAGGCAAGAAGGTCACGCAGGGTGCGGATGACACGGCTGCCATTTATGTCGAAGCCGGGACGGTTGTCATTGACGACACGATTGGCGGCGGCATTGTTCAGGGCTTTGAAGATGACGGGGTTGCGCTTGTTGCCCCCGAGGGCGAAGCGACCCTTAAGAAAGGCATCTACAATGGTCTGGTTGGCGGCACTCTCACCATCACCTCTGCGGATGTCAAGATTCTTGCTTCGGCGAATTTGGATGGCATCGCGGCCACCCTGCCGGAAGGCATGAAGTGGGGTAAGGATGAAACGAGCGAGTATTGGATGCTCGTCGAAAAGGGTGAGGGCGTGACCTTTGCGGTGACGGCTGCGGCTCATACGACCGCGACGGTTGAGATCGATGGCGAAGTCGTCGAGTCGATTCCCGAATCGCTGACGGTCGGTCAGACGTACAAGGTGACGTTTACTGCGGCTGATGGCTATGCGTTCGCCGAGGATGCTCGGACGGTCTTTGACGGCACGGTGGCTGATGCTGACGTGAGCATTGAAGGTCCGGCTGTCACGGCAGTCACGTATTCGATTACGTATGCGTGGACGGGCCTTGACAAGGCGGATGTCGCGAAGGTTCAGAACTCCAATCCGTTGATCTACACGATTGAGTCCGCGACGATCACGTTTGTCGCTCCGACCTGCGAAGGTTACACCTTCAAGGGATTTGACCCGACCGAGATTGCGGCGGGTTCCATGGGCAATGTGACGGTCACAGGCTCGTTTGAAAAGGGCGGTTCGACCAAGCCCACGACGTGGGATGAGGTGACGGACGATACGCCGGTGGCCGACCTTCCGGGCGTGACGGCCGAGCAGGCGACGGCGCTTGACGCGGCGGGCGTGACGGCTTCGGCGGTCGCGACTTGGGCGAAAGGTTCTGGCGCAGTGACGGCTGGCGAAGCGATCAACCTCGATGCGTTCGTCATGGAGGCCGCGAATACGGCGAACACGGCGGACCTCGAAGCGAAGGCGGCGAAAGAATTCACGCAGGAGATTCTCGATGCCATCGTGAAGGATGGTCTTGAGGCTGACCTCTCCAAGATTGCGGATAAGTATCCGAACGCGAAGGTCGAGTTGATTCCGGCGACGGAGATCGACTCGACGGACACGGCGAAGTTCTTCAAGCTGAAGTTCACGCTGAAGACGAAGTAAGCCCACGCGGCTGAAGCGGCTGAAAAGGCCAACACGAGGGCTGGGGCGTTCGCTCCAGCCCTCGGTGTCTTTGGCGGGCGGCCGTTGTCCGCTGTCCTTTGTCCAACGTCCCCTGTTTGTCCGCTGTCCTTTGTCCAACGTCCCCTGTTTGTCCGTTGTCTTTTGTCCTTTGTCAGAAAGACCAGAGAGGACAAAGGACGAAGGACAGAGGACAAAGGCATCAGGGCGGACAGCGGACTGCCGGAACGAAGGACAGCGGACGACGGACAAAGGCATCAGGGCGGACAAGCGGCGCTGTCGCTTGTCTTCTGTCGTCAAATTTGGTACACTTTCTTTGTCATGAACCCTTCGATTCCTTCAATCATCGGGCATTTTGGCGGCTATCGCAAGATGTTCTCCTTCGGGTGGACGTGTCTCGTCTATCATGCGACGACGCTTTTCTGCCGACGCAACTACAATTACAAGAACGACGCCCTCGGCAAGACCGTTGGCCAGATGGTCGGTGCGGCGCGTTCGGCGCGGCAGAACATTGTCGAGGCCTCGTCGCGCGCGGCGACCTCGAAGGAGCAGGAACTGAGGCAGCTCGATGTCGCCAAGGGGTCGCTGGACGAATTGGCGGGCGATTTCGAGGCGTTTCTCGTCGATTGCGGCGAAGTGCCGTGGTCGCGGCGTGATCCGCGTTACGCGGCCGTCCGTGCGCTGGAACTTGATCCTTTTGAGAAGTCCGATGACCTTGATCACGAATATGGCGCCTATACGCTGCGCATGCGCGCCCGCTGTGCGGCCTGGCTTGAGAGCGAAGACCCGATTGTGGCCGCGAACGCGATCCTGATCGTGATTCGCCGCGCTTGCGCGCTGCTGATGGGCCAGATGCAGCGCACGGCGGCGGACTTCACGGCCGAAGGGGGCTTTACCGAACGCTTGAGCGCGGCGCGGCTCGCGGCGCGAGACGCGGCGGTACAGGCGGCGGGTGCGCCGACGTGTCCGAAGTGCGGCAAGCCGATGCGCAAGATGGTCGCGCGCAAGGGGCGCAATGCCGGCAATGCCTTTTGGAGCTGCACGGGTTATCCTGACTGCAACGGGACGCGCGAGTATTGATTCGTGTCCGTCTCGTTTGTCCCGCCCCGTCCGTCCTTTGTCCAGTCCCCGTTTGTCCGCTGTCCGCCGTCGGTTGTCCTTGAAAAGGTCTTCGCGTGTCTTTGCGCCTCGTCCCTTTGCATTCTTCGCGTCAAACCCAAAACACCCTGAAGGTGCGACGAAGCCGACAGGGATGCGCGAAGCGCAACTCTCTGTCTTCTCCTGTCGCCCAGCCGTAGGCCGCTCTGTGGCGTTCGCGACCGTACCCACGCCGGTTTGGGCACGAAATATCAGAAATCAGAATTTCGTGCCCAAACGGCATTGACTTGTCCATCTGAACTGTGATATAATGCTTGCAAATCTACGAATAGACTGTTCATTTGCTGACTTATGAAGTTTATCGGCCGAACCGAGCAAATCAATCAGCTTTCTGCGCTTTGGCGCAAAGGCTCCTCCTCGTTGGTGACCTGTCAGGGCCGTCGACGCATCGGGAAGAGCCGGCTGATGGATGAATTCGCGGCGCGAAGCGGCTGCCGTTATCTGAAGCTTTCCGGGCTTGCTCCGCGAAAGGGGATGACGAATGACGACCAGCTTCGGTATTTCTGCCAGCGGCTTGGCGAGAAGACGGGCGCAGACGGCCTCGTGGCCCGCAACTGGCCTGAGGCGTTTGCCTTGCTGAATGCGGAAGTCGCTCGGCACGCATCAGAACGAATGGTTGTCCTTCTGGACGAGATCTCGTGGATGGGCAAGTATGATTCGGATTTTCCGGGGTATCTCAAGGACGCATGGGATGACGGCCTCAAGCAGCACGAGAGGCTGATACTGGTCCTGTGCGGCTCGGTCTCCTCCTGGATTCAGCGGAACATCCTTGACAGCACGGGCTTTGTCGGGCGCATTTCGCTCGAACTGGTCTTGGGGGAACTGCCCGTGCGGGACTGCCTGCAGTTCTGGCGGCAGTCGGCAGACGGCGTCTCGTCCCGCGAGGTGTTCGACCTCCTGTCCGTCACGGGAGGCGTGCCGATGTATCTTGAGGAGATCGACCCGACGCTGACGACCAACGAGAACCTGCGGCGCATGGCCTTTACGAAGGGCGGCACTCTGTTCAATGACTTCACGCGCATCTTCAATGACGTCTTCGGGGCGAAGGCGAAGGACAAGCGGCAGATCCTCTCGGCGCTGGCGTTTGAGTCGAAGACCCTTTCGGAGATTTCGGAGAGCCTTGGGAAGGTTCGTGGCGGACACGTCTCGGAGGCCCTGGAAGAGCTTGAGCTGGCCGGCTTCCTTGAACGGGACGGCGGCATCAATCCGGCCACGGGCAAGGAGGCGAAGATCGCCCGCTATCGCATACGGGACAACTATACGCGCTTTTACCTGCGCTTCATCGAGCCTTATTCGGCGATGATCCGTCGCGGTGCGTTCAACTTCGTTTCGCTTGAGACGTTGCCGGGCTGGGATTCGATTCTCGGCCTCCAGTTCGAGAACCTGGTGCTGAACAACGCCTCGGAGCTGATTTCCCGTCTTGGGCTTGATCGCTCGCTGGTTCTCTCCGTCGCGCCCTATCGGAAGCGGGCGTCGCGTGAGAGGCGAAAGGCGGAATCGGATTCGGGATGCCAGATCGACATCCTCATCCAGCTGCGGCAGGCGATGTATCCCGTCGAGGTGAAACGGCGGAATGCGATTGGCGTGGAGGTGGTCGAGCAGATGAAGGAGAAGGTTGCGCGGCTGCCGAATCCCAACGCGGTCTCCATTCGCCCCGTCTTGGTCTATGACGGCAGCCTGTCGCCTGCCATTGTCGAGAATGCCTACTTTGCCGACGTGGTGTCGGCGGCTGACTTGCTGCTTCGGTGAGAGCGGATCTTCCCTTGTTCTTCGGCCGTTTCCCCCGTTTGTCCGCTGTCGTTTGTCCTTTGTCCGCAGAGTCCGCCGGCCGCAGTCGGGCGCTACGCGCGAACACGCAACGCCCCGGGCGTCGGGGCTGCCTACATATCCCCCTGCGAAGCAGCCCGAAGGGGCCACTAGGCGGGGTGCTTTTAACGCGGAGGCTGCGGAGTTCAGGAGACACGGAGATGGGAGAGACATGGCTACGCTGGTTCCCTCCCTGATCGCAGACGGGCGCTTCGCGCGAACACGAAACGCCCCGGCCGCGAAATCGCGCGTCGCGCGATTGAGGGCGCGCAGGCGCCGCCGGGGGCGATGCCTGCGGCATCGTCCGCCGCCGCCCGCGCGACCTCCCCCTTCGGGTTCTCGCGGCCGCGTCGGCACGAACGCGCGCCTGCGGCGCGAACACGAAAGCGTGCAGGCCTCTCGTCGATTCACGAAAAGGCTTCGCCCCCGCCTCGACGCTTCGTGGGCAGGCTCATCTCACGCGAATGAGACAGGCTTGCCCTTTGAACGTTTTTAGATAAACGCAGAGCCGCTTGCGCGG
>DCMF01000056.1 GCA_002321305.1 Verrucomicrobia bacterium UBA1629
ACCTACTGGCGCGAGCGATCCACGCTCAAGACGGCGGCGCGGACGGCGGCATGAGCAACTTCCACGGCCAATGTCACTTTCTTGTCATACACCCGTGCGGCGCCCGACGCCTTTCGCGTCCGAGACTTTCCCTTGCCTAACTCGCTTGCGGTTTGGTATACTGCCGTCATCATCAACCCAAGGGAGATCCTGACGTGAGCAACGAGACCGAACGGATGACGTCCGAGCTGCGGGCGTTCATCGAGGAGTGGAAGGACAAGCCGGGCAACCTGATCATGGTGCTGCACAAGGTCCAGCAGACCTACGGCTACATCCCGCGCGCGATCGCGGTCGAGACGGGCGAGCTTCTGGGCGTGCCGCTCGCGAAGATCTACGGCGTCGTGACCTTCTACAACTTCTTCAAGCTCCAGAAGGCCGGCAAGTACATCATCCAGGTCTGCCTCGGCACGGCCTGCTACCTGCGCGGCGGCGACGACCTCATCAGGGAGTTCGAGCGCCAGCTCGGCGTCGGCGTCAACGCGACGACGCCTGACGGGCTGTTCTCGATCGAGGCGGTGCGCTGCCTCGGCTGCTGCGGCCTCGCGCCGGTCGCCGTCGTCAACGGCGACGTGCACGGCAAGCTCGAGACGAAGGACGTCGCGGGCATCATCGAGAAATATCGTACCTTGGGGTGAATGAGCCGCGAGTCTTCACGAATCCGCACGAGTCCGAAATCCGTGTGAATCCGTGCAGATCAGTGGATGAAACTTCAGCGAAGGAGAAAACGAAATGGCAAAGCTGACTTTGGAGGGCCTGCGCAGGCTGCGCGACGAGAACCGCAAGGCGATGGAGCTGCGCGACAACGCGAACAAGGACGTGCAGGTCATCGTCGGCATGGACACGTGCGGCATCGCCGCCGGCGCGAAGGAGGTCTTCGCGACGTTCGTCGACACGGTGGCCGAGAAGGGGCTGACGAACGTCCTCGTGCGCCAGTCCGGCTGCATGGGGCGCTGCGCGGAGGAGCCGACCGTCGAGGTCGTCGTCCCGGGGCTGCCGACCGTCGTCTACGGGCGCGTCGACGCGGCGGTCGCGAAGGAGATCGTCGAAAGGCACATTCTGGGCAGGGAAATCGTCGCGGCGAACGTCCTCGACAAGTCGGGCGCGGACAGCGCGAAGGGGGAGTAAGGTCATGGCTTATCAATCGTATGTCCTGATTTGCGGCGGCACGGCGTGCTGCTCGGGCGGCGCGGACAGCCTCGTCGCCGAATTCGCCTCGTGCCTGGGGCTTGCGGGCCTCACGGACAAGGTGCAGGTCGTGAAGACCGGCTGCCTCGGCTTCTGCGAGCAGGGGCCGATCGTGAAGATCCTGCCGCAGGGCACGTTCTACGTGCAGGTGAAGAAGGGCGACGTGCAGGAGATCGTCGCCGAGCATCTCGTCAAGGGCCGCGTCGTGCAGCGCCTCTGCTACGACCCGGAGCAGGCGACGGATCTCGTCGCCGAGGCGAACATCCCGTTCTACCAGAAGCAGTGCCGCATCGTCCTGAGGAACTGCGGCGTGATCGACCCGGAGAAGATCGAGGAGTACATCGCGCGCGACGGCTACAGGGCGATCGAGAAGGCCCTCTTCGAGATGACGCCGGAGCAGGTCGTCGAGGAGATGCTGAAGTCCGGCCTGCGCGGGCGCGGCGGCGCGGGCTTCCCGACGGGCCTGAAGTGGAAGTTCGCCCAGCAGCAGCCGAAGGGCCAGAAGTACATGGTCTGCAACGCCGACGAGGGCGACCCCGGCGCGTACATGGACCGCTCGACGCTGGAGGGCGACCCCCACAGCGTGCTGGAGGCGATGATCATCGCCGGCTACGCGATCGGCGCGACGAAGGGCTTCGTCTACATCCGCGCGGAATACCCGCTCGCGATTCACCGCCTGCAGGTCGCGATCCGGCAGGCGACGGAACTCGGCCTGCTCGGCAAGGACATCCTCGGCTCCGGCTTCGACTTCGAGATCGAGCTCCGCTTCGGCGCGGGCGCGTTCGTCTGCGGCGAGGAGACGGCGCTCCTGCAGTCGATCGAGGGCAACCGCGGCATGCCGCGTCCGCGTCCGCCGTTCCCGGCCGTGAAGGGCCTCTGGGGGCGTCCGACCGTGATCAACAACGTCGAGACGCTGGCGAACGTCCCGGTCATCATCAACAAGGGCGCGGACTGGTTCAGCGGGATCGGCACGGCGACGACGAAGGGCACGAAGGTCTTCGCGCTCACGGGCAAGGTCAACAACTCCGGCCTCATCGAGGTGCCGATGGGGACGACGCTCCGGGAGATCATCTTCGACATCGGCGGCGGCATTCGCGGCGGCCACCAGTTCAAGGCGGCGCAGACGGGCGGCCCCTCCGGCGGCATCATCCCGCCGCAGTTCCTCGACACGCCGATCGACTACGAGTCGCTCGCGAAGATCGGCTCGATCATGGGCTCCGGCGGCCTCATCGTCATGGACGAGACGGACTGCGTCGTCGACATCGCGAAGTTCTACCTCGACTTCACGGTCGACGAGTCGTGCGGCAAGTGCGCGTCGTGCCGGATCGGCGGGCGCAAGCTCCTGAACTACCTGAACAAGATCAGCGAGGGGCGCGGCACCGAGCAGGACATCGCCGACATGCGCGCGATCTGCGACGCGATGAACAAGGCGTCGCTCTGCGGCCTCGGCCAGACGGCCTCGAACCCCGTGCGCTCGACGCTCCAGTACTTCATGGACGAGTACCTGGAGCACATCCACGACAAGAGGTGCCGCTCCGGCAAGTGCTCGAAGCTCATCCGCTACGCGATCGACGCGGCGAAGTGCAAGGGCTGCACGATGTGCGCCCGCAAGTGCCCCGCCGGCGCGATCACGGGCGCGGTGCGAACGCCGCACGCCATCGACGCGGCGAAGTGCATCAAGTGCGGCGCCTGCGAGTCGACGTGCAAGTTCGGCGCGATCAGCCACGGGTGACGGCAACGGACGGGGGCTTCTGTCGCCCCCAAACCCCTACCAAGGAAAGGAAGATTCTGATATGGCCACTGAAATGATTTCGCTCGAAGTCAACGGGGTCGCCGTGAGCGTCCCGAAGGGCGCGAACCTCCTCGTCGCGGCGAAGGCCGCGAACGTCAAGATCCCGACGCTCTGCTACCACCCGGACATCAAGCCGGGCGCGAGCTGCGGCATCTGCGTCGTGCGCCAGCTCGTGCCGAGCCGCACGGAGCCCGGCAAGTTCGTGCCGAGCCCGAAGCTCCTGCGCGCGTGCTGCACGGAGGCGACGCCGGGCATGAGGATCGTCACGCACGACCCGGACATCGTGCAGGTGCGCCGCACGGTGCTGGAGCTCATCCTCGCGAACCATCCGTCGGACTGCCTGCAGTGCCCGCGCTCGGGCGTCTGCGAGCTCCAGGCGATCGCGGCCGACTTCGGCATCCGCGACATCCCGTTCCCGAAGGAGGTCGTCCACCACGACAACGACACCTCGACGCCCTCGCTCGTCCTCAACCCCGACAAGTGCATCAAGTGCGGCCGCTGCGCGGAAGTCTGCCAGGAGATGCAGAACGTCTGGGCGCTGGAGTTCATCGGGCGCGGCGAGAAGACGGTGATGACCCCGGCGGCGGGCGTGTCGCTCATGGACTCGCCCTGCATCAAGTGCGGCCAGTGCTCCGCGCACTGCCCGGTCGGCGCGATCTACGAGAAGGACGAGACGAAGAAGGTCTGGGCGGCCCTTCAGGACCCGGAGAAGACCTGCCTCGTGCAGATCGCCCCGGCCGTGCGCGTCGCGCTCGGCGAGGCGTTCGGCAGGGAGCCGGGCGCGCTCACGACGGGCAAGATCTACGCGGCCCTGCGCCGCCTCGGCTTCGACCGGGTGTTCGACACGAACTTCTCCGCCGACGTCACGATCATGGAGGAGGGCACGGAGTTCGTCAGGCGCTTCACGACAGGCGGGAAGCTGCCGCTCATCACGAGCTGCTGTCCGGCCTGGACGGACTGGATGGAGAAGTACGCGCCGGACTTCACGGAGAACTTCTCGACCGCGAAGTCGCCGCAGCAGATGCTCTCCGCGCTCGCGAAGAGCTACTGGGCGGAGAAGAACGGCGTCGAGCCGGAGAAGGTGCACGTCACCTCGATCATGCCCTGCACGGCGAAGAAGTACGAGATCTCGCGCGACGAGTACATGAGCGCGACGGGCCAGCAGGACACGGACGTCGTGCTGACGACGCGCGAGCTCGCCCGCATGATCAAGGCGGCCGGCATCGACTTCGACTCCCTGCCGGAGGAGAAGGCCGACGACCTGCTCGGCGCATACACGGGCGCGGGCACGATCTTCGGCGTGACGGGCGGCGTCATGGAGGCGGCGCTCCGCACGGCCTACTGCCTGATCACGAAGGAGGGCCGGCCGCCGGCGATCGAGTTCCGCGACGTGCGCGGCATGGACGGCATCAAGACGGCGACGGTCGACGTCAAGGGCACGAAGGTGAACATCGCCGTCGCGCACCAGATGGGCAACGTCGAGAAGGTGCTGGACCAGGTGCGCGACGACCTCAAGGCCGGCCGGCGGCCGCGCTACGACTTCATCGAGGTCATGGCGTGCCGGGGCGGCTGCATCGGCGGCGGCGGCCAGCCGTGCCTCGCGAACGACGAGATCCGCGCGAAGCGGGCGGCCGGGCTCTACGCGGACGACGAGAAGTCCGCGCGGCGGATGTCGCACCTCAACCCGGAAGTCCAGGCCCTCTACAGGGACTACCTCGGCGAGCCGGGCAGCGAAAAGGCGGAGAGGCTTCTCCACACGCACTACCGGAAGCTGCCCGTCTACACGTTCGCGTAAGGCGCGAAACGGGCGGCAAGACGCCTTGGGGGCGCGGCAACGGCCGCGGGTGTATGACAAGAAAGTG
>DCMF01000051.1 GCA_002321305.1 Verrucomicrobia bacterium UBA1629
CGACGGGACGTGGACGGTCTATGCGCTTCAGGCCGACGGGACGCGCCGCCGCGTCGTGCCGAGCGCCGTCGAGAAGGGGCGGCTGTCCTTCGAGGCGAAGGTCGACGCCGACCCCACGGCCGCCTCCTATCTCTATGAACTCGTGCGCAACGATTGATCCGTATGACGAGATTTGAACGTGTTCTGTCGCTTGCCGCCCAGGTCCTGTGGGGGCTTGGCGTCCACGCCCTTGCGGCGGACGCCGACGGCCGCCGCCTGCTCGTGACGTATGACGCGGCGAACGGCGGCGTGAAGTCGCTCGTCCTCGCCGGCGACGCCAACGCCATGAACTGGGCGGAGGGGACCGGCACCTGGGGGACGATCCGCTGCCACTCGTCCGAGTACGTCTGGTCGGAGCATCGCGACCTCTTCTTCAACCCGCCGCTCCTGCGGCTCGTCTCGTTCGACGAGACGAACGGCACGGCGGTCGCGCGCTACACGGACGGCCGGGGGCTGCTGGCGACGGTGACGCGGCGCGCGGAGGGCGGCGCGCTGGACGAGCGCTACGAGTTCGAGAACACCGCCTACGGCCCCCGGTACTTCCTGAAGGGGCACCTGGGCATCCTCGCGACCTTCAACGACTCCTACCATTCCGCCGACGTCTGCAACCGGCTGCGCTGCCACGCGCACGTCCACGCGCTCGGCACGAACGCCTACGTGCACGCGCTGCGCATGTCGCCCGGCTCGCCGGAGCTTGTCCTGCGGATGACCGAGGGGGCGCTCGACGGCTACTCGGTGCGGCGCGTCAAGGCCGAGTGGTCGAACGACCGGGGCGACATCGTCCTCCACCCGGCGCCCTTCACGCTGAAGCGCGGCGAGAGGCGGGCGTTCGCGTGGCGGGTTTCCGTCATTGAGGAGGGGACGTTCGAGCCGCCGGCCCGCGTCCGCTACGAGACGTGCTATCCGGGGGAGACGTTCGAGATTTCGGACGCGGCGGGCGTCCGGAAGGTCGCGGCGGACGTGCCGGGCGAGAAGGTCATCGACGGCGTGCGGCTGAACGTCCTGCCCTGCGGGCGGGACGAGCTGGTCGCGCGGTGCGTGCGGCACATCGTCCGCAGGCAGCAGTGCCTCGACAGGGAGAGCCCGCTCTACGGCGCGTTCCTCATCTACGACGGCGCGACGGGGCGGCAGTACTTCGACGACCGCTTCGGCGACCACAACGCCTGCCGCGAACGGCTCGGCATGGGGCTCCTGATCGCGCGGTGGCTCCAGACGCACGACGACCGCGAGGTGCGGGAGGCCTTCGACCGCTACGAGGCGTTCGTCTTCCGCGAGTTCGTCGACCGCGACACGGGGATGTCCTACAACACGGTCGGGAAGGACCCGTCGGTGCGGCGGCTCTACAACGCGCCGAACTGCGCGCTCCTCATGCTGGAGCTCTACTGGCTGCGCAAGGACGTCTCCTACCTCCGCACGGCGGTCAAGGTGCTGCTGGAGTACTACGGGGCGGGCGGCTGGAAGTTCTACGCCAACGGGGCGCTCGCGACGGCGCGGGCGATCGCGGCGGCGCGCAGGGAGGGCGTCGACGCGGCGGAGCTCACCCGCCAGTGCCGGCGGCAGGTCGACCGCATCCTGGCCAACGGCATCGACTACCCGCCGCACGAGGTGAAGTTCGAGCAGACGATCGTGACGCCGGCGGTGGCGCTGCTCGCGCAGTACGGACTGCTCGTGGAGCGCGACCCGAAGGTGCTGGACGGGCTCCGCCGGCAGCTGGAGATGCTCGTGCGGTTCGACGGCGACCAGCCGGACTGGCGCAGCGGCGGCGTGCCGATCCGGCACTGGGACGGGTTCTGGTTCGGCGGGAAGCGCCTGTACGGCGACACGCTGCACTACCACGCGGGGCTGTCGGCGAACGCCTACGCGCTCGCCTGGCGCGTCTTCGGCGACGGCCGGTGGCTGGAGCGGGCGCGGCGGTGCTTCCGCAACTGCCTGGGGCTCTTCCGCGCGGACGGCTTCGGCACGGCGGCGTGGTACCTGCCGGTGACGGTGACGCTGATCGACCGGGAAAACAACGACCTGTCCTATGCCATGCCCGCCGAGGGGCCGGACCCCTGGAGCAACGACCAGTACATGGTGCTTTACGTCATGCTCTGCGCACAGGAGCTGGTGGAAGCGGCAGACCGATGAGCGCGCGGCGGTCTCAACGGGGTCAGACCCCTTCCACGGACTCGTTCGCATAGGCCGCAATGCGGACAAAAGCCTCGGACGGCGGAGAATACCACAAGTGGTCGGATGCAAAGTGCTTCGCCTCACTGAAGGACCCGCATCTCGTCTGACGTCTTTCGCTCTTGCCTGTCTCGCAGTACTTCTTCTCTTTGCGAGGGAAAGGATCTTTCCCCTCGTTGCAGCCCATAGTCGCCAATGACAGCAGAATGCAAAAGAAGACATGCCTTACCATATGTGATCACGCCGGGTTGAGCGCGCGGACGCTTGACGGCTCCACAACTTGGATGGACGGCGTATAGGTGACGCCAGCGCAACCGACTTCCAACGGATTCGACTCGGCGTCAAGCGGACAGAGGTACGTGCTGTCCTCCCGCATCCTGCCGCCGCCTTTCACTTTCCATGCGACGTTCGCCGCCTTTGGTTCTGTTCCGCAATCAATCAATTCACGGATGCCATATTTGTGCCTCCACTCACTTTTATTCCCACTTGCGACACGAATGGGCTGAATCTCAACCTTGACTGCCGTCAGCGTCGCCTCGGACGTGATCTCCTCGCCGCTCTCCTCCTCGGTGAAGGTCGCGACGGCCTTGACGTCGCCCGCGCCGCCGCTCGCCAAGGCGAAGCGCGTCGGCGCTTCGGAGGCGGAGATTTTTCCCGGTCGGACGGTGAACCTGAAGGGCGCGTTCGTCGCGCTGGAGCCGTGCGGGAAGGCGGCGGCGGAATCCTGGGGCGTGTGGGACGCGTGGACGGCGACGCTCGCC
>DCMF01000081.1 GCA_002321305.1 Verrucomicrobia bacterium UBA1629
CGCCGCCGGCTTTCTTCTTTTTTACTTTTGAGTCAAAAAAATGACAGGCTTGAAAGTTTTTCCGCCGTTCGCGTCGGAAATATGGTATAATAACCGAACCACTTGACAAAGTGCAAGTGGGTGAATTGTAGACTGGAGAGACTATGGCAAGACTGAAGAAGCCGGGAAGACCGAAATCTGCGGCAACGGAAGCGTCCCGAAAGGCGTCGAAACGCGGTTCGCGGCTAGACGACATTCTGGATGTGCCTGCCGATGACGATCTGCCGCCTGACGAGGACGACGAGGAGGTCGATGCGGACGAGGCTCTCGACACAGATCTGCTGGCGGCAGAGGTCGAGCGCACGGAGGCCAAGGGCAAGGCCGAGGAGGCGGAGGCAGCGGACGAGGACTTGCCGCCGATGCCAGCGGCCGCCGGCGACGAGTCGGCCGACGCCTCCGACGCCGACACGGTGCTGCCGTCGATGGAGGGCATGTCGATCCTCCGCGAGACGGAGCTGAACGACGTCATCCAGGACGTGAAGCGGCGCAGCGAGGCGAACGGCGGCTACATCACCTACGAGGAGCTGAACCAGATCCTCCCCTCGAACATCGTCGACGCGATCCAGAGCGACAAGTACCTGAAGATCCTCGAGGCGCTGGGCGTCCAGGTCCTGCGCGAGGAGGACGTGAAGAAGTACCTCGACGCGAAGAACGCGAAGACGACCGACCAGAAGACGCGCTCGTCCGACATGATCGAGGACCCGATCCGCATGTACCTGCACCAGATGGGGCAGGTGCAGCTGCTCAAGCGCGAGGAGGAGGTCGAGATCTGCGCGATCATCGAGGACGCCGAGGCGAAGACGAAGGACATGTTCAACCGCTTCCTCTTCGTGCCGGCGATGTACGCCTCGCTGCTCGACAAGCTGGAGGGGCAGTGCGAGCGCTTCGACCGCATCGTGACGGACAAGTTCGACGACAACCGCGACGCCTACATGGAGCTGATCCCGCAGTTCCGCAAGGAGATCAAGGACGTCGACAGGCGTTTGCGGGACGCGAGCGCGAAGTACCTTGCGGTCATCGCGCAGAAGGACGCCTCGCCGGCGGTGGTGCGCGGCGCGGAGAAGGGGCTGGCGAACGCCCGCGCGGCGCTGCGCAAGTGCTTCGACGACCTCAGCTACAAGCAGAAGGTCCTCGAGACGCTGTGCGCGGACGCCGACGAGCGCATCTACCTGCCGTACCGCGCGCTCGTGGCGAAGCAGGCAGCCCTCCTGACGCAGCGCCCCTCCAAGCGCCGCGAGGAGGAGCTGAAGACGGTGCGCGCGGCGATGGCCCAGAAGGAGGCCCTCTTCGGCATGCCGGGCGAGGAGTTCGTCTCGACGTTCTCCGAGCTGCGCAAGATCCTGAAGGCCGGGCAGGTCGCCCGCACGAAGATGGTCGAGGCGAACCTTCGCCTCGTCATCTCGATCGTCAAGAAGTACATGAACCGCGGGCTCTCGTTCCTCGACCTCATCCAGGAGGGGAACACGGGCCTCATGAAGGCGGTCGAGAAGTTCGAGTACAAGCGCGGGTACAAGTTCTCGACGTACGCGACGTGGTGGATCCGGCAGGCGGCGACGCGCGCGATCGCCGACCAGGCGCGGACGATCCGCATCCCGGTGCACATGATCGAGACGATCAACAGGCTCATGCGGGTGCAGAAGCGGCTGATCCAGAAGCTCGGGCGCGAGCCGAACGAGCAGGAGCTGTCGCAGGAGATGGACATGCCGCCGGACCAGGTGCGGGCCGTGCGGCGCATGGCGCAGCAGCCGATCTCGCTGCAGTCGAAGGTGGGCGACAGCGACGACGCGCACTACGGCGACTTCATCCCCGACCTCTCGAGCGAGAACCCGTTCGAGGTGACGGAGGGGCACCTGCTGAAGGAGCGCCTGCGCGACATCCTGAACACGCTGACGGACCGCGAGCGCCAGGTCGTTGACTTCCGCTTCGGTCTCACGGACGGGTACAGCCGCACCCTTGAGGAGGTGGGTCGCCTCTTCAACGTGACGCGCGAGCGCATCCGCCAGATCGAGGCGAAGGCGCTGCGCAAGCTCCGCCACCCGAGCCGGATGAAGTCGCTCGGCGACTACAAGAACAGCTGAGGCAGCAAAGTAAGAAGGAAAAAGTGAGAAGTAAGAAGGAAGAAGTAAGAAGTAAAGTGAAGAAGTAAAAGAGTTAGAAGGTAGAAGTTGCAAGAAGAAACAAAAAAGTTAGGAAGGAAATAAAAAAAATGAACTGCATCAACGGAATCATCGAACTGTTCAAGAACTGCCAGACGTCCTGTCCGGCCATCACGCTGGCCGTCGTGGCCTTTCTCCTCGGCGCGGTTGTGGCGATCCTCGTCGCGAAGGTCTTCTGCCCGTGCGGCAAGGCGTCGCCGTCCTGCAAGAAGGGCGACACGCGCAAGCCGCAGAAGAAGGAGGAGCGTCCGTTCGAGAAGCGCAAGCCGCATCCCGCCCCGGCGGACGGCTCGGTCGAGATCTATGTCGGCAACCTCAGCTACGACATGACCGAAGACCAGCTCCGCAAGGAATTCGCGGCGTTCGGCACGGTCAACTCGGCGCGGCTCATCCTGAACAAGTTCAACGGCAAGTCCAAGGGCTTCGGCTTCGTCCAGATGCCGAACCGCGCGGAGGCCGAGAAGGCGTGCGAGGCCCTGAACGACAAGGAGATCATGGGCCGCAAGATGAAGTGCAACGAGGCGAAGAACCTGATTTGAGAAATAGTCGAATCGTCGAAAGATCGACTGATCGAATCGGCGAATTTGAAATTTAAGATCTGAAACCTGACAAGGAGGACGATATTATGGCGAAGGCGCTGGTCCCGTTGGCGAAGGGTTTTGAGGACATCGAGGCCGTGACGATCGTCGACGTCCTCCGCCGGGGCGGCGTCGAGGTCGTGACGGCCTCCCTTCAGGAGACGACGGACGTCTTGAGCGCGCACGGCCTTCAGCTGAAGGCCGACGCGCGGCTTGCGGACGTCGCGGACGGCGAGTTCGACGCGATAGTCCTGCCGGGCGGCGGCGAGGGGACCGAGAACCTCAAGAACTCGGATCGTCTCATCCGCCGCCTCCGGCGGCAGAACGACGAGGGTCGGCTTCTCTGCGCAATCTGCGCGGCGCCGACCGTGCTTGTCGAGGCGGGGGTGCTGGCCGAGGGGCTGCACGTGACGTGCTACCCGACCTGCCAGATGGAGCTTGACCGCCCGTGGTCGCCCGCGCCCGTCGTGGTGGACGGCAACGTCGTCACCGGCCAGGCGCCGGGCTCTGCGCTTCTCTTCGCCCTTGTCGTCCTCCAGACGCTGACGGACGAGGCGACGGCGCGCAAGGTCGCGCGCGGCATGGTGACGGACGTCCTCGACTGATGTTCCGCCGCCTGTCCATCTCGTCCTTCAGGTTCTTCCTCGCGGGGAAGGGCCTTTCTTTTCGGACGGGCAAGTATTTTGGGCAGGCCCTGCTGGTCGGGCTGATCGCCGGTTTCGTCGTCGTGGCGTTCCGCTACCTGATCGACCTCGGCTTCGCATGGATCTTCGATCCCGCCGCCGCGTCGGGAAGCCGCTGGCTGTTCGTCGTGCTGCCGCCCGTCGGCGCGCTGGCGGGCTACCTGCTCATCCGCCGCTTCGACTCGCTGGAGCACGCGCGCGGCACGGACAGCGCGATCCTCGCCTACCACCGCCGCTGCGGCTACGTGCCGCCGGCCGTGCTGCCGGTGAAGTCCGTCGCCTCGGTGCTGACGATCGCCTCGGGCGGCTCGGCCGGCTACGAGGGGCCTGTCACGCTCCTCGGCGCGGCGTGCGGCAGCCTTGTCGCCTCGTGGTTCTCCCTGCCCGCGCGCGCGCGCCGCATCCTGATGTCGGCCGGCATCTCCGCCGGCATCGCGGCGCTTTTCCAGGCGCCGCTTGCGGGCGCGATCTTCGGCTTCGAGGTCCTCTACTCGTCGAGCGACATCGAGTACGAGTGCATCCTGCCGTGCTTCACGGCGGCGACGGTCGCCTACACGGTCTTCGCCTGCTTCTTCGGCTGGGGGACGCTCTTCCAGATGCCGGACGTCGCCTACGAGAACGGGCTGCGCCTTCTGCCCTACTTCGTCCTCGCGCTCGTCGTCACGTTCGGCGCGCGCTTCTACATCCGGTTTTTCACCTCCACCGCGCGCGCATTCGAGTCCCTGCCCGTGCCGGGCTGGCTGCGCGTCGTCCTGGGCGGTCTCGTGACGGGACTTCTCGGACTGGCCGTGCCCGCGATCCTCGGCACGAGCTATCCCGTGATCCAGACGGTGCTGTCGGGCGCGTCGCGGGCGATTCCGGCGTTGCTGGTTCTCTTCTTCGCGAAGGTCGTCGCGACGTCCTTCACCGTCGGAAGCGGCGGGTCAGGCGGCGTGTTCGCGCCCGCGCTCGTCTGCGGCGGCGCGCTCGGCGCGGCGGTCGGGCAGGCCTTTGCCGGCCTTCTCCCGGCGTCGTTCGGCATCCAGCCGGCGGCATTTGCGCTCGTCGGCATGGCGGGCTTCCTCGCCTCGTCCATCCGCACGCCGATGGCGGCCATCGTGATGGTCGCGGAGATCTCCGGCAACCACGGCCTCCTCGTGCCGGCGATGTGGGTCTGCGGCATCTCCTTCTGGCTCAACAGCGGCTGGTCGCTCAACCGCAGCCAGCCGCACAGCCGCGAGACGTCGCCCGTGCACCGGACGCTGCTCTGAAGAGGCGTGCGTGCCGCGTTGTGTCTGCGCACGGGGTGTGGTATACTATGCGCAACCGGAAGGAAGAAGAAAAAGGGAAGAATGTAACGAAACCCCAAGGACAAGGCTTTCTGGAAAACAGAACAAGGAGACAGAAAAGAATGAGCAAGTGCTGCATTTTCGCCGGACAGGGCGCACAGGTCCCCGGCATGGGCAAGGACTTCGCCGAGGCGGATTCCGAGATCATGGGCTTCTTCGACAAGGCGAACGCCGTCCTCGGCTTCGACCTGAAGAAGATCTGCTTCGAGGGTCCGGCGGAGGAGCTGACGAAGTCCAACGTCTGCCAGCCCGCGATCTTCGTGACGAGCTACGCGGCCTACACGGCGCTCCAGAAGAAGCGTCCGACGGACTTCGCCTGCGCGGCGGGCCTGTCCCTCGGCGAGTGGGGCGCGCTCTGCGCGGCGGGCGTCCTCGACTTCGACTCGACGCTCATGGTGCTGGAGGCGCGCGGCCGCTTCATGCAGGAGGCCTGCGCGGCGACGCCGTCCGGCATGATCGCCATCGTCGGCGCGACGCCCGACCAGCTCAAGGCCCTCTGCGAGGCGACGGACTGCACGGTCGCGAACGTCAACTCGGCGGCGCAGCAGGTGCTGTCCGGCTCGAAGGACGCGATCGCGGCGGCGGCGGCGAAGGCGAAGGAACTCGGCATCAAGCGGGCGATTCCGCTCGCGACGGCCGGCGCGTTCCATTCGCCGTTCATGGCCCCGGCGCGCGAGAGGCTCGCGCCCGTCCTGGACGGGATCGCGTTCCATGCGCCGAAGTTCCCGGTCCTCTCGAACGTGACGGGCGCGCCGCACGCGTCCGATCCGGGCGCGATCAAGGCGCTCATGCTCGAGCAGGTCACGGGCACGACGAACTGGGCGGCGGACGTCGCGGCGGCGAAGGCGCTCGGCTGCGACACGTTCGTCGAGTTCGGCCCCGGCAAGGTGCTGTCGGGCCTCGTCAAGAAGATCGACGCGGCGCTGAAGACGGCGAACGTCGCCGACCTCGCCTCGCTGGACGCCACGCTGGAGGTGCTGTGACATGGGCGAGACGCTGAAGGGAAAGGTCGCGGTCGTGACCGGGGCGTCGCGCGGCATCGGCGCGGCCATCGTGAGGAAATTCGCCGCCGAGGGCGCGACGGTCGTCGCGGTCGCGCGGTCGATCGAGTCGTGCGAGGGCGCGGCGCTCTGCCGCAAGGTCGACGTCTCGAATTCGGCGGACGTCGACGCCTGCGTCAAGGAGGTCCTGGAGAAGTTCGGGCGGATCGACGTGCTCGTCAACAACGCGGGCGTCACGAAGGACGGGCTTCTCATGCGCATGAGCGATGCGGACTGGGATCTCGTCGTGGACATCAACCTGAAGGGCACGTTCCTCTTCACGCGCGCGGTGTCGCGTCCGATGATGAAGAACAGGGGGGCGGACGGCGCGCCGTGCGGCGGGTCGATCGTCAACATCACGTCCGTCGTCGGCATCACGGGCAACGCGGGGCAGGCGAACTACACGGCGTCGAAGGGCGGCGTGATCGCGCTCACGAAGACCGTCGCGAAGGAGCTGGGCTCGCGCAAGGTGCGCTGCAACGCCGTCGCGCCGGGCTTCATCGTCTCGGCGATGACCGACCAGCTGCCCGACGAGCTCAAGAGGCAGTACGCCGAGTCGATTCCGCTGAAGCGGTTCGGCACGGGCGACGACATCGCGAACTGCGTCGCGTGGCTCGCGGGCGACGAGTCGTCCTACGTGACGGGCCAGGTCATCTCCGTCAACGGCGGCATGGTGTGAACCCACTGATGCGATGTGCGGCAAGGGAAACCAGTTCGAGCGGACGTACCGCGTCCGCAGCTACGAGACGGGCGTGCGGAACCGCTTGAGCCTGCCGTCCGTCTGCAATTACCTGCAGGAGGCGGCTGGCGAACACGCGGAAAGGCTGGGCTTCGGCATCCTGGAGCTCCAGGCGCGCGGCCTCTCGTGGATGCTTGCGCGTCTGCACCTGAAGCTCGCGCGCGACGTCTCCTGGGGAACGGACGTGAAGGTCGTGACGTGGCCGAGCGGCCTCAAGGGGCGTCTCGTCGCCCAGCGCGACTTCCGGGCGTTCGCGATGTCGTCAGGGGAGTGTGTCCCGGTTCTCGAGGGCGTGAGCGAGTGGCTGACGGTCAATCTCGCGGCGCAGAAGATCGTGAAGCCGTCCGAGGACTTTGCGCGGCTCGTGCCGCCGGATGTCGCGCGCGTCGCGCTCGCGGCGGCAGACGGGCGCGGCAAGTTCGCCGCGCTCGCGAAGGTCGACCGGACGGCGCGCATCCTCGTGCGCCGCGCCGACCACGACTTCAACGACCACGTGAACAACGTCCACTACGTCGAGTGGACGCTGGAGGCTCTGCCGGAATCTTTTCGGGCGCGTTCCGTCCGCGAGCTCGACATCGTCTTCCGCCAGGCGGCGCATGCAGGCGACACGCTGGAGGCGCGCGCCGAGATCGTGGACGGCGCGAACATCCGCTGCGCGATCGTGCGTCCGGCGGACGGCGCGCTCCTCGCGACGGCGGCGCTGACGTTCGCGGAGCCGGATCATGCTGCGCATTGACATCATCAGCGTCCAGCCTCGCATGTTCGCGGGCTTCCTGACGGAGTCCATCGTCGCGCGTGCCGTTCGTAAGGGCGCGTGCGCGGTGAACGTCGTCGACCTGAGGGACTTCGGCGAGGGCCGGTGGAAGAAGGTGGACGACAAGCCTTACGGCGGCGGTCCCGGCATGCTGATGAAGTGCGGCCCCTGGTTCGCCGCCGTTGCGCGCTGTGTCGGCCTGGGCGTGTCGGCTCTGGATGCCGCACGTCTGCGGGCGTCCGGCGTGCGCGTGGCGATGACCGACCCAAAGGGCCGGACGTTCGCCCAGCGCGACGCAGCGGCGTTTGCCGCGCAGGCGGTCGGCGAGCCGCCGCCGCTACGTCAGCTCGTCTTCCTCTGCGGACACTACGAGGGCTTCGACGCGCGCATCGAGACGCTGGCGACCGACCGCTATTCGCTCGGCGACTTCGTGCTGACGGGCGGCGAGCTTGCGGCGGCGGCGATGACGGACGCGATCGTGCGCCTTTTGCCGGGCGTTCTGGGCGGCGGCCCGGCGGCGACGGCGTCGGAGAGCTTCGGCTCGGGCGGCTTCCTTGAATGTCCCCAGTACACGCACCCGCCGGAATTCCGCGGAATGAAGGTTCCGGACGTGCTGCTGTCGGGCGACCATCGGAAAATCGAGGCGTGGCGAAAGGCCGAAGCGCGGCGCCTCACGGAACGGGATCGTCCGGACCTCCTATGCTGAATGCACTTCTATTGGCCGCGCTCATCGTCGCGCACGATCCGGGGTACTACACGTCGCTCGCGAACCACGTGCAGCGGTGGCTCCGGCAGGAGCAGGTCGCCGCGCGCGTCGTCACGCCGCGCGAAATGCCGTCCGCATTGCCGAAGGAGCGCCTCGCGTTCCTCGTCGGCTTCGCGAGCCCGTCGGCGGCGGAGCTGAAGACGCTGCGTGACTTCCGGGCGCGCGGCGGCCGGCTCGTCGTCTTCCATTCCGCATCGCCGGCCCTCGCCGACCTGATGGGCGTGAAGCCCGTCGGCTATGCCGCCGCGCCGACGCCGGGCGCGTACAGCCGCATGACCTTCGCCGTCGGGGCGCTTGCGGGGGCGCCCGCCGCCATCCGCCAGACGTCGAGCGTCCTCCAGCGCGCGCGCCCGGTCGCGGGCCGCTCGCGCGTGATCGCGACGTGGGCCGACCGGGCGGGACGTCCCACGGGCGAGCCGGCGTGGCTCGCGTCCGACGCCGGGTTCTGGATGACGCACGTCCTCCTGGCGGACGGCGACGAGGACCAGAAGGCGCGGCTGTTGGGGGCGCTCGTCGGCGCGGTCGATCCGTCGGCGTGGAGCCTGGCCGCGCACCGCCGGCGCGTGAGCGCGAAGGCCGCCGAGACGCGGGCTTCTGCGCTGCGGCAGGTGCCGCGCGCGGGCGAGATCCACGCGACGTGGGACCATTCGGGGTGCGGACTCTATCCCGGCGACTGGGCGAAGACGATGCGCGTCCTGCGCGAGGCGCGCGTCACCGATCTCTTCGTCAACGTCGCGGGCGCGGCGTTCGCCCACTATCCGAGCGACGTGCTGCCGCGCTCGAAGACCTTTGCGCAGGAGGGCGACCAGCTCGCCGCCTGCCTCGCGGCGGCGCGGGGGACGGGCATTCGCGTCCACGCCTGGACGATCTGCTTCTCCGCGACGCGCGGCGCGCCCGCGACGCTGGAGGACTTCCGGGCGCGCGGCTGGCGGCTGAAGACGCCGAAGGGCGCGCTCACGGAGTACCTCGACCCGTCGCATCCGCAGGTGCGCGCGCGCGTCCTCGCCGCGCTCGACGAGCAGCAGGCGCGCTATCCGTCGCTGGCCGGGCTTCACCTCGACTTCGTGCGGTGGGGCGACGCGGCGGCGAAGCCGAAGAACGCGGCGACCGTCGTCACGCAGTTCGTCGCCGAGGCGCGGCGGCGCGTGAAGCGTCCGAAATGGCTCACGGCCGCCGTCTACGGCAGGTACCCGGCCTGCGTCGCGACGGTCGGGCAGGACTGGTACGGCTGGCTCGACGCGGGTCTCGTGGACTACCTCGTGCCGATGGACTACACCGAGTCGAACGCGACGTTCGAGGAGCTGCTGGCCCTGCAGGCGACGCCGCGCAGCCGCGCGCGGCGGATCATTGTCGGCATCGGCGTGACGGCCAACGAGTCGCGGCTCGACGCGCGGCGCGTCATCGAGCAGATCAACCTCGTGCGCAAGTACGGGTTCGCGGGCGAGGCGCTCTTCGACCTCGACACGACGCTGGAGAAGGCGGTCTTCCCGTACCTGAAGCTCGGCATCTGGTAGGAGGGGCGGCGATGGCGGACGACACACCTCGGTTCTCGGTCGGGCGCGTGACGCGCTTCTACATTCCGCTGCTGCTGCAGGGGTTCTCGCAGTCGCTGTCCTATCCGCTCGTCGCCGGCATCGTCACGCACGGCGAACACGGCGTGAACGCGCTCACGGCCTTCAGCCAGGGGCAGATGATCATGTTCATGATCGGGGCGCTCGGCGGCGGCCTCGTGACGACGGGGCTCGTCTTCGCGAAGACGTACTTCGGCTACGTCTCCTTCAGGCGGCTCAACGCGCTCATGATGGCGGCGCTGCTCGCGCTCCAGTGCGTGCCGGCCCTGCCGGGGCTCGACCGCCTGGTCTTCGAGGGGTTCTTCCACCTGCCGCCGGCGCTGGCGGACGTCTCGCGGTGGACGCTCCTCTTCGGCGTCGTCATGAACGCGGGGTTCTTCGTGCGCAACGTGCCGATGGTCGTCCTCTTCAACAACCTCGAAAGCGGCAAGTCGAACAACGCGACGCTCGTGCGGATCTTCGTGACGCTGGGCTTCTCCGTCGTCTTTCCGCGCGTCGGGCTCGTGGGGCCGTACTGGGGGCTCTTCGCGCTGACGGTCGGCGTCTGGGTCGAGACGCTGCTCACGTGGCTCTACGCGCGGCCCTACGTGCGGCTGCTGCCGAACCGTCCGTCGGAAGACGTCGCGCGCCACGCCGAACTACTGCCGTCATCGTCCGCGCTGCTGGCGGAGCAGTTCCGCTTCACGCTGCCGCTCGCGCTCGGCGGCTTCCTGCTCGCGTGCTCGCCGCTCGTCGTCGCGGCGTTCGTCGCGCGCACGGCGCACGCGGCGGACATGCTGGCGATCCACTACGTCACGCTCGGCGTCGCGAATCCCGTCGCGTTCGCCGCGCTGAAGCTGCAGACGGTGTCCGTCAAGTTCACGCCGGAGTGGCCGGGCGACCGGCGGCTGCTCGCCTACGCCGTCGTCGCGGGGCTGTGCCTCGGCATCATCCCGCTCGCCTTCGCGACGCCGCTCGTCGGGAACTGGTATTTCGGCACGTTCCAGAACGTGCCCGCGCGCATCGTGCCGACGGCGCGGCTCGTCATCGGCCTCTACGCGCTCATCTCGGTCATCCACGCCGTCCGCGCGCGCGTCGAGGGCATCGCGGCGGCGCGGAAGCGTCCGGGGGCGGTGATGTGCGGGCAGATCGCCTACACGCTCTCGCTGCTCGCGACGCTCTCGCTGCTGCTGCCGCTCGGCGTTCCCGGCTGGGCGATGGCCGTCACGGCGATCTTCGTCGGCCCCGTCTGCGTGACGCTCGCCGTCTACGCCGCGCTTTCCCGCGTCGGGACGACCTTGACGAACGCCGGACGGTAGGTGCGCCAGCTGTCGAGGATGCGCTGGGCGAGGGGCGAGCCCGTGCGCTGGACGTGCTCGTTCAGCAGGGCGAGCAGTTCCTTCTCGTCGTCCGACCCGGCCTCGACGGTCGTGAGGTCGATGGACGCGAGGTTGCAGCGCAGGTCGAAGTCGCCGGCTTCGTCGAGGACGTAGGCGACGCCGCCCGTCATGCCCGCGCCGAAGTTGACGCCGGTCTGGCCGAGGACGACGACCTTGCCGCCCGTCATGTACTCGCAACCATGGTCGCCGACGCCTTCCGCGACGAGCGTCGCGCCGGAGTTGCGGATGCCGAAGCGCTCGCCGGCCTGTCCGTTCAGGAAGATCTTGCCCTCGGTCGCGCCGTAGGCGATGACGTTGCCCGCGATGACGTTCGCTTCGGGGATGAACTTATCCACGGATTTCACGGATTCACACGGATTTTCGCGCGCGCCCAATCCGTGGCAATCCGTGTCAATCCGTGGCTGAGACAGAGACTTGGGTGGCTGAATGGCGATGATGCCGCCGGAGAGGCCCTTGCCGACGAAGTCGTTGGCTTCGCCTTCGAGGCTGAAGGTGAGGCCGGGGGCGAGAAACGCGCCGAACGACTGCCCGGCGATGCCGGAGAAGGCGACGGTGATCGCGTCGTCGGCGAGGCCCTGCGCGCCGACGCGGTTCAGCAGGGCGTTCGAGAGTTCGGTGCCGACCGTGCGGTCGGTGTTCCGAATTGCCCGTGACAGGGCAATCGGGCGCGACGGCGCGCGCGCGGCAGAACCCGCCTGGGCAGAGGCGCGCGCGGCAGAACCCGGATCTTGGGCGGCGGTCGGCTTCGCGTCGAGCGCGTCGAACACGGCGGGGATCAGCTCGTGGCGGTCATAGGAGTCGAAGACGTAGGGGTTGGCGCCGGGCGTGAAGCGCGGCGCGTCGCCGGTTTCGCGGTGGAAGAGCCGCGTGAAGTCGAAGCCGCCGGGAACCTGTGCGAGCAGGTCGGTTCGGCCGACAGCCTCGTCGAGCGACTTGAGGCCGAGCGCGGCGAGGTGTTCGCGCGTCTCCTCGGCGAGGAAGCGCAGGAAATTCACGATGTGCGCCGGCTGGCCCGCGAAGTGCGCGCGCTTCTCGGCGCACTGCGTCGCGATGCCGACGGGGCAGGTGTCGCAGTGGCAGCGGCGGTCCTGCACGCAGCCGAGCGCGACGAGGAGCGTCGTGCCGAAGCCGAACTCCTCCGCGCCGAGCAGGGCGGCGATCACGATGTCGCGGCCCGTCTTGAGCTGTCCGTCGACCTGCACCTTGACGCGGCCGCGCAGGCCGTTCTTGACGAGCGTCTGCTGGGCTTCGGCGAGGCCAAGCTCCCACGGAAGCCCCGCGTGCTTCATCGAGGTGAGCGGCGCGGCACCCGTGCCGCCGTCGAAGCCGGAGATGAGGACGACGTCCGCATGGGCCTTCGCGACGCCGGCGGCGATCGTGCCGACGCCGGCCTCCGAGACGAGCTTCACCGAGATGCGCGCCTTCGGGTTCGCGCAGCGCAGGTCGTAGATGAGCTGGGCGAGGTCCTCGATGGAGTAGATGTCATGGTGCGGCGGCGGGGAGATGAGCGTCGTGCCCGGCTGGGCGTGGCGGAGCTTCGCGACGAAGGCGTTCACCTTGTGCGCGGGAAGCTGGCCGCCCTCGCCGGGCTTTGCGCCCTGCGCGAGCTTGATCTGCAGGTCCTTCGCGTGGCGGAGGTAGTCGAGCGTCACGCCGAAGCGTCCCGACGCGACCTGCTTGATGCCGCAGTCGGCGTCCGTGTCGAAGCGCTCGGCGTTGAGGCCGCCCTCGCCGGAGTTGGACATCGAGCCGATGGAGTTGAACGCGCGGGCGATGGCCTCGTGGGCCTCCGGCGAAAGCGAGCCGAGCGACATCGCGCCGCCGACGAAGTGGCGCATGATCGACTCGACGGGCGCGACCTCGGAAAGCGGGATGGGGGTGACGGTGGAATTGAACTGGAACAGGCCGCGCAGGGTGCAGCTCCTCTTCTCGGCGGCGTCGATGGCCGATGCGTATTCCCTGAACTTCGCGGCGTCGTTCTCGCGCACGGCCTGGCGGAACGCGGCGAGCGTCTGGGGCGTCCAGGTGTGGTCTTCGGTGCCCTTGCGGTAGCGGTACTGGCCTCCCTGCGGGAGAAGGGACGCGGCCGACGGCGCGGCCGCCGCAAGACCCTCGGTTTCCTTGGATGCGACAAGCCCCTCGATTTCGGCGAAGCCGTGGCCGCCGACGCGCGAGGGCGTGCCGGGGAAGTAGCGGTCGACGACTTCGGACGCGAGGCCGACGGCCTCGAAGATCTGGGCCGAGCGGTAGCTGCGCAGCGTCGAGATGCCCATCTTCGACATGATCTTCAGGAGCCCCTTGTCCACGGCCTTGACGTAGTTCGCGGCGGCGCGGACGGGATCGGCGGGGAAGAGCGACGAGACGGTCTCCAGCGCAAGGTAGGGGTTGATCGCCGTCGCGCCGTAGCCGAGAAGGACGGCGAAATGGTGGACTTCGCGCACCTCGCCGGACTGCACGATGAGGCCGATGGAGCTCCTGAGCCCGGCCTCGACGAGCGCGCGGTTGACGGCGGCCAGGGCGAGAAGGACGGGAAGAGGGCGTCTTGCGGCGGCCGTGCCGTCGGCCGACTCCCTGCGGTCGGAGAGAACGACGATCTTCGCGCCGGAGCCGACGACTTCGACGGCGCGCTTCGCGAGGTCGCCGAGCGCGACCTCGAGCGAGCCGGAGAAGAAGGTCGAGAGCGTCGCCTCGGGATAGCCCCGGTCGCCGACCTTCGAGAGCCGCGCAAGCTCGTCGTCCGTCAGCACGGGACGGCGCAGCTTGATGAGGCGCGCGTGTTCGGGCGTCTCGTCGAGGATGTTGCCGCGATTGCCGATGAACGTCATGAGCGACATGACGAGTTCCTCGCGGATCGGGTCGATCGGCGGGTTCGTGACCTGCGCGAAGAGCTGGTGGAAGAAGTCGAAGAGCGAGCGGCGCTCATGCGAGCGGCAGGCGAGCGCGGCGTCGTTGCCCATCGAGCCGACGGGCTCCTTGCCGTCGCGCGCCATCGGCTCCAGGATGAGCTCCAGGTCCTCGTCCGTATAGCCGAAGAGCCGCTGGCGCGCCGCGAGGTCGCCGGAGACCTTCGACGGCACGATCTCGGTGAAGAGTCCCTGGATGGCGATGCGGTTCTCCTCGACCCAGCGGCGGTAGGGGCGGCGGCGGGCGTAGCGCGTCTTGATCTCGGCGTCCTCCAGCAGCCGGTGGTTGGGGAGGTCGAGGTAGATCATCGCGCCGGGCTTGACGCGGCCGTGGCGCACGACGGCGGCGGGGTCGATGTCGAGGACGCCGGTCTCGGAGGCGAGGACGAAGAGGTTGTCCCTCGTGAGCGTCCAGCGCGCGGGGCGGAGGCCGTTGCGGTCAAGCGCGGCGCCGGCGGTGGTGCCGTCCGTGAAGGCGACGGCGGCCGGGCCGTCCCACGGCTCCATCAGCGCCGAGTGGTATTCGTAGAAGCCGCGCACGTCGTGGCCCATGTAGTATTTCGAGCCCCACGCCTGCGGCATCAGCATGAGCATCGCGTGCGCCGGGTCGCGTCCCGCCGCGACGAGCAGCTCGAACATGTTGTCGAGCGACGCCGAATCGGACTGGCCGTCCCGGACGAGCGGCAGGATCTTCTTCAGGTCGTCGCCGAAGAGCGGCGAGGCGAGATCCTTCTCGCGGGCCTTGAGGGCGTTGAGGTTGCCCTTCAGGGTGTTGATCTCGCCGTTGTGCGCGAGCATGCGGAAGGGGTGCGCGAGCTCCCAGGTCGGGAAGGTGTTCGTCGAGTAGCGCTGGTGGACGAGCGCGAGGGCCGAGACGAACGCGGGGTCGGCGAGGTCGGGATAGAACTTCTCGACCTGCGGCGCGAGGAGAAGGCCCTTGTAGACGACGGTGCGCGTCGAGAACGAGCAGATGTAGCCGCTCTTCAGCCGCTGCTCGATCTCGCGGCGGATGACGTAGAGTTTCCGTTCGCGCGCGCCGCCGTCCGTCGCGCCCGCCTTCTGGCTGGCCGCCGTGCCCTGTCCGTTGTCCGCGAACGAGACGAACAGCTGGCGGATCTTCGGCAGCGCGCGGCGCGCGACCGGGCCGACGGCCTCGGGCACGACCGGCACGTCGCGCCACGCGAGCACGGCGGCCCCGTTGCTCCGCACGGCGTTCTCGAAAAGCGCTTCCTCGCCGACGGCGCCGAAGACCATCGCGAGGCCGTATTCGCCCTTGGGCGGCAGGTTCGGGACACGCTGTCGGAAGAAGGCGTCGGGAATCTGGACGAGCAGCCCCGCGCCGTCGCCGGTCTCGGGGTCGTTCCCGGTCGCCCCCCGGTGCATGAGGCGCTTCAGCACGGTGAGGCCGTGCGTCACGATGTCGTGCGAGGCGACGTTGTCCAGGCTCGCGACAAGCCCCACGCCGCAGGCGTCGTGTTCGAAGTGGCGGTCATACATTCCGTGCTGAGGATCGTTCTGCATAGTTTTCATCCTTATTCTCGCTTTCTCGGAAAGCATTGCAAATTTCGTGCCAGCCCAGATGCGCGCGGCAGAGCGGCGGTTGCCTTACACATCCTGTAATGTCGGGGGAGGCTGGTTTACAAAGCGGCCTTTTTTTAGGGGGCTGCGTGACGTCTTTGCGGCGAGGCCCGCAAATTTGGTATAATACGCGCTCCATCGAACAAAAAGGAATGTCCTAATCATGACGGAAACGAAGGATGACTTCATGGTGTTTTCGGGAACGGCGAACCTGCCGCTCGCGGAGAAGATCGCCGAGTATCTCGGCCGGCCCCTCAACAAGATCGACATTCCGCACTTCCCGGACGGCGAGACCTTCTGCCAGGTGCTCGACGGCGTGCGCGGGCGCGACGTCTTCGTCATCCAGTCCGGCTCGCCGTCGCCGAACGAGGCGTACATGGAGCTGTTCATCATCATCGACGCGCTCCGGCGCGGCAGCGCGAAGCGCATCACGGCGATCCTGCCGTACTACGGCTACGCGCGCCAGGACCGCAAGGACCAGCCGCGCGTGCCGATCACGGCGCGGCTCATCGCGAACCTGCTGGAGGCCGCCGGCGCCGACCGCGTCATGACGCTCGACCTGCACGCGAACCAGATCCAGGGCTTCTTCGACATCCCGCTCGACCACCTGCGCGCCGAGCCGATCATCCTCAAGTACATCCGCGACCAGCACTGGGCGAACCCGATCGTCGTCGCGCCCGACACGGGCGGGGCGAAGACGGCCTACGGCTACAGCCGCAAGCTGGGGACGGGCCTCGCGATCGTCGCGAAGCAGCGCACGGGCGGCGACACGGTGGACGCGTTCTCGGTCGTCGGCGACGTGAAGGATCACGACGTCATCATGATCGACGACATGACCGCGACGGGCGGCACGCTCTCGGCGGCGGCGAAGATGTGCCGCGAGAAGGGCGCGAAGACCGTCCACGCCTTCGTCTCGCACTTCCCGCTCACCGACAAGGGCGTGGAGCGCCTGATGAAGGAGGTGCAGCTCGACGAGCTCGTCGTGACGGACTCGATTCAGCTGCGCAGCGACTTCGACGTCTCGAAGCTGCCGTTCAAGCTGACGCAGCTCTCCGTCGCGCCGCTCATCGGCGAGGCCATCCGGCGGACGCACAACAACGAGTCGATCAACGACCTCTTCAACCACGAGTGACGTGGCGCGCGGCAGGTTCATCACGTTCGAGGGCGGCGAGGGGTGCGGCAAGTCCACCCAGGTCTGCCGCCTGAAGGAGGCCCTGGAGGCCGTCGGCGTCGAAGTCGTCCTCACGCGCGAGCCGGGCGGCACGACGCTCGCGGAGGAGATCCGCCGCCTCATCAAGGATCAGCCGGTCGATCCGCCGTGCGACCGCAGCGAGCTGCTGCTCTTCCTCGCGGCGCGCGCTCAGCTCGTCCGAAACGTGATACGTCCCGCCCTCGCGGCGGGCAAGTGGGTCGTCTCCGACCGCTTCAGCGACTCGACGATCGCCTATCAGGGCTATGGACGCGGCCTTTCGCTCGCGTTCATCGCCTCCGCCAACGACTTCGCCTGCGAAGGGCTGCGGCCCGACCTCACGCTGCTCCTGGACGCCCGGCCGGAGACGGCGGCGGCGCGCCTGCGCGGGCGCGAGGCGGCGACGCACACGGCGGCCGACCGCATCGAGCGCGCGGGCGACGAATTCCACGCGCGGCTGCGGAAGGGCTTTGCTGAACTCGCGAAGGCCGAGCCCGGCCGCGTCCTCACGATTGACGCGAACGGCACGCCCGACGAGGTCTGGGAGAAGGTATGGATGTCGCTGAAGCGTTTTCGCTGATCGCGCGGGCGATCGACACGGGCCACGCCGCGCACGGCTACCTGATCGTCGGCGACGTGCGCGGCAACGGCGCGGATCTCGTCCGCCGCATCCTGCTCAAGCTCTTCCCGGACGAGACGGCGCAGGTCGAGAGCGGCGCGCACCCCGACATCGTGACGCTCGCGCCCGAAGGCAAGGCCCGCATCATTTCCGTGGACGCGATGCGCGAGCGGATCGTCGAGCCGATGTCCACGACCGCCTTTTCGGGCGGCTGGAAGGTCGGCGTCATCCTCGGCGCGGACCGGCTGCGGGTCGAGTCCGCGAACGCCTTCCTGAAGTCGCTGGAGGAGCCGACGCCGCAGACGATGTACCTGCTGCTGACCGACCAGCCGGACGGCATCCTGCCGACCATCGTCTCGCGTTCCCAGCGCATCGACCTGCCGCTCCCGGCGGGGATCCTCGCGGGCGACGGCTACGGGCAGGTCGCGGACGCCTTTGCCGCGAAGGACGCCGCCGCGCTCGCCGCGAAGCTGAAGGAGCTGAAGGACGAGGCCGACGACGCGGACGTGCCGCTCGTGCGCAAGGCGTTCTACCGGACGCTCATGAGCTTCGCGCGGCAGATGATGGTCGGGGACAGGCTGCCGCGCCACCTCGCGTTCCGCAACGTCGAGGCGATCGAGGACGCCTACCGCCAGAGCGACCGCGCCAACATGGGCGACGACATGGTGATCTCGTTCCTTATGGACCGCATCAGCTTCCCGACATGACGTTTGCGCTCTCCACCAACTGGAACAACCGGCGGCTGGAAACCGGCGAGGCGATTGTCGAAGAGGCGCTGGCCCTTGGCTTCGGGGCTCTTGAGCTCGGCTTCCACACGACGGCGGCGCAGGTCCGGGGCTTCAAGTCGCGGCTGGACGAGATGCCCGTCGGGTCCGTCCACGCCTTCTGCCCCGTGCCGCTGTCCGCGCCCTGGGGCTGTCCCGAGCTCTACCGCCTGGCCGACTTCGACGAGGCCGCGCGCGGGCTGGCCCGCGTGCACGTGACGCGCAATGTCGAGTTCGCGGCGGAGATGGGGGCGGATGCCGTCGTCCTCCATGCGGGGCGCGTGTCGTGCGAGACGCTCTTCCGCCGCAACCGCCTGAGGAAGCGCATGCGGCGCGGCCGGCGGCTCGTGGACGTCTTCAGGCGGGAGCTTGACGCGCTTGCGCCCGTGCTGGAGAGGAACCGGGTGACGCTCGGACTCGAGAACCTGCCGTACCTCGAGGGCTTCCCGAACGAGGACGAGATCAAGTCGCTCGTCGGCGACTGGGTGCTGCCTTGGCTCGACACCGGCCACGCCCATGTCCGGCAGGAGAACGGATGGGTCGCGGGCTGCGCACCGGCGCCGCTGGGCCTTCATCTCAACGACTCGCGCGGCGGCGACGACCACCTGCCGCCCGGCGAGGGCCGAATCGACTTCGCCGCGCTGGAGGCCGAGGCCAGGGCCGCGCGGCATCTCGTCCTCGAACCGCATTCGGACGTCACGCCCGACGCGCTGCGTCGCGGCCTCGCCTTTCTCAAAACGACCTGGAACTGCTGATCCACCTGAACGCCATGACCCAGACACCGGCACCCGAATCCTTCCTCCTCAAATGGCGCGGCGACACGCTCGCCGTCACGCTCGCCGTCGATCCGCCGCGCAAGGGGCGCGCCGCGTTCCGCACGAACCTCGGCCACGGCGACGTGCGCCGCCGCGAGATCGTCGACGAGACGGAGAAGGGCCTCACCCCGCTCGCGAAGGCGTGGACGGACATTCCGCTCGCCGAGACCGCGCCCGGCGTGTTCACGGGCGAGATCCCGCTCGACGAGGTCGGCGTATTCTCCGGCAAGGCCTGCTTCTTCCCCGAAGGCTCGCGCGTGCCGGAGTGGCCGGAGGGCCGCAACCTGCACGTCAAGGTCGAGAGCGGCGAGACGCGCGCGAGCAACGCGATCTACTGCGTCTTCCCGCGCCAGTTCGGCAGTTTCCGCGAAGTCGTGCGCCGCCTGCCGCTCATCATGGACACGATGGGCTTCCGCATCGTCCAGACCCTGCCGCCGTTCCCCGTGCCGACGACCTACGCCGTCATGGGCGAGTACGGCTGCCCGTTCGCCGCGACGGACTTCCTCTCGGTCGATCCCGCGATGGCCGAGTTCGACGAGGCCGTCACGCCGCTCGGCCAGTTCGAGGAGCTGATCGGCGCCGTCCACGCGAAGGGCGGGCTCTTCTTCGTCGACCTGCCCGCGAACCACACGGGCTGGGCGTCGACCCTGCAGACGCACCACCCGGACTGGTTCCGGCACGAGCCGGACGGCCGCTTCCACTCGCCGGGCGCGTGGGGCGTGAAGTGGGCCGACCTCGTCGAGCTCGACTACGCGAACGCGGAGCTGCGCGCGTACATGGCGGACGTCTTCCTCTTCTGGTGCCGCGAGGGCGTGGACGGCTTCCGCTGCGACGCGGGGTACATGATTCCCGCCGAGACGTGGGAGTACATCGTCGCGAAGGTGCGCGAGGAGTATCCCGACACGGTCTTCCTGCTGGAGGGGCTTGGGGGGGAGATCGCGGTCACGAACCGGCTGCTGGCCGAGTCGAACCTCGACTGGGCCTATTCGGAGCTCTTCCAGACCTACGACCGCAGCCAGTTCGAGGGCTACCTGCCGGCGGCGATCGAGCGCGCCGAGAAGTACGGGACGCTCGTCCACTTCGCCGAGACGCACGACAACGACCGGCTCGCGAAGCGCGGCGCGGCCTACGCGCGGCTGCGGGTGCAGCTCGCCGCGCTCCTGTCGTGGCAGGGCGCGTGGGGCATCGCCAACGGCGTCGAGTGGTACGCGACGGAGAAGATCGACGTGCACGGCAAGAACGACCTCAACTGGGGCGCGAAGGCGAACATGGTCGATCTCATTGCGCGGCTGAACGGGCTGTTGCGCACGCATCCGGGCTTCGCGGGCGCGAGCCGTCTCGCGGTCGTCACGCGCGGCGGCGGCAACACGCTCGCCGTCGTGCGCACGCGGCCGGGGTGCGCGCCCGTCCTGGTGCTCGCGAACCTTGACTGCGCCGCGCCGGCCGAGATCGCTTGGGACGCGGCGGCGTTCCCGGCGGGCAGGGTCGACGACCTGCTGAACGGCGGGCGGCGGGCGCTGGGCGCGACCCTCCGCCTCGCGCCGGGCGAGGTTCGGTGCTTCGCGGCGACCGCCGGCTGTGCGCCGGCGGCACGGGACAAGGCTCGCGCGACCGCCGGGCAAGAAAAGTCTCGCAGGCCAGCGGCTTCAGCCGCCGCGAGCGAAGCGAACGAGTCGCCCGCCGCCGCGCGCGAAGCGGGCGCGCCGCTCTTTCACGTCGTCATCCCGCGCGACGTGCGCCGCGAGGTCGTCGTGCCGGCGGGCGAGAAGGCCGAGATCACGGCAGACGCGCCGTTCCGGGCGCGGCTCGTCGATCCGGCGAGCGGCAAGACGCTGCGCGTCGCGCGGTCGGCGCAGGGCCGCGTCGTCTTCGACGCGCCCGCCTACGCGGGGGACGGCACGCGCTGCCGCCGCCTGCGGCTCGACGTGGCGCGCTACATCGACGGGCGCGCCGTGCGGACGCACGCCGCGTTTCTCGTGCCGCCGCCGGCGGACGCGGCGCGGGCCAGGCTCGCGCTGTCGGGCGAGGAGGTGCGGCGGCATCCTGACTTTCGCACGATTCTCTCGAACGGGGCGGGCGCGGCGGCGCAGGTGCGGCTCGGCTGGGGCGAGATCCGCTCGCAGTACGATGCGCTCCTTGCGGCGAATCCGAACCCGGACGTGCCGTCCGACCGGCTCAACCTCTGGACGCGCACGCGGTGCTGGCTGCAGCGCGAGGGCTACACGCGCGAACTCGACCGCAAGTGCGTGACGCGCGTGACGGTCGATCCGGCGGGACGCTTCGCGCGCTGGGACTTCACCGCGCCCTGCGGCATGGGCAAGGAGGCGGCGTTCGTCTTCACGCTCTCGCTCACGCCCGGCGCGAACGCGGCGACGCTCGCCGTCACGCGCGTCACGTCCGGCGGCGACGACGTGGGCGACCAGGTGCGGCTCGTCTTCCGCCCCGACGTCGAATGGCGCAGCTTCCACGCGACGACCAAGGCATTTGCGGGGCCGGAACAGCTGTTCCCCGCGTCGGCGCGCGCGGCGGCGGACGGCGAAGAGGGCTTTGACTTCAGTCCCTACGGACAGGTCTTCGCGCTTCGCGTGACGGGCGGTGCCTACCACCACGAGCCGCAGTGGACCTACTGCGTCGGACACCCCGAAGAGGCCGCGCGCGGACAGGACGGCAGCGGCGACCTCTTCTCGCCCGGCTGGATCTCGGCCGACCTCAAGGTCGGCGAGACGGTTCTCATGGAAGGGCGGTTGAGGCGAAACGAGGCGGCGCGACACGAGGGACCTGAAAGACGAGAGAGACCAGAGGCCTCGAGTCCCTCACGCCTCTCATGTCCCTCAAGTCAGGCCTCTCAATCTCTCTCGCCCCTTGCAGACGCCCTTCGCGCCGCCCTCGACCTCTACATCGTCAAGCGCGACGACCTGAAGACCGTCATCGCGGGCTATCCGTGGTTCCTCGACTGGGGCCGCGACACCTTCATCTTCCTGCGCGGGCTGATCGCCGCCGGCGAGACGGACATCGCCCTCAAGATCCTCGCGGCGTTCGCGGCGTTCGAGGAGAACGGGACGCTGCCGAACATCATCTACGGCAAGACGGCCGGCAACCGCGACACGACGGACGCGCAGCTCTGGTTCATCCGTTGTGTGCAGGAGGTGGAAGAGTGGAAGAGTGGAAGGGTGGAAGGGGGGAAAGGTGGAAAGGCGGATGAGTGGGGTGAGACGTTGGCGGCGTTGAAGAAGACGTGCGACTCGATCGTCGACAACTACCTGAAGGGGACGCCGAACGGCATTCGCGTCGATCCCGGTTCGGGCCTCGTCTGGTCGCCGTCTCACTTCACGTGGATGGACACGAACTATCCCGCCTGCACGCCGCGCGTCGGCTATCCCGTCGAGATCCAGGCGCTCTGGATTTCGGCGCTGCGCTTCCTCGGCCGCGACACGCTCGCCGACCAGGCCCTTGACTCGGTGAAACGCTATTTCAAGCGTCCCTCCACCCCTCATCCCCCATCCCCCACCCCTCACCTCTCATCCCCCATCCCTCACCTCTCATCCCTCACTTCTCACTTCTCACCCCTCACCTCTCATCCCTCATCCCTCATCCCTCCCCTCGGCTACTACGACTGCCTCGCGGCGCCGAACGGCGAGCCGGCGTGCGCGGCGGTGCCCGAAGACACGATTCGTCCGAACCAGCTGTTCCTGATCACGCTCGGCGTGCTGGACGACAGGTCGATTCTCGCGGCGACGGAGGAGCTGCTCGTGCCGGGCGGCATCCGCTCGCTCAATGCGGAGAACCCCCTCTATCGCGGCGTCTACGCGGGCGACGAGGACACGGCGCGCAAGCCCGCCTACCACAACGGCACGGTCTGGGCGTGGCCGTTCCCGCTCTACGCCGAGGCGCTGGTCGCGACGGGCGCCTGTTCGCGCGAGGTCGCGCGGTCGCTCCTGGCGAGCGCGGTCGAGAACCTCAACGCGGGCTGTCTCGGACACCTGAGCGAGAATGCGGACGGCGACGCGCCGCACGCGCAGAAGGGCTGCACGGCGCAGGCCTGGAGCGATTCGGAGTTCCTGCGCGTCTGGCTGAAGCTGTCGTCCGCACGGGCGGAGTCCGGTTTTTGATATAATGCGCCCTTGATTCCAGTGAGAGGAAAAGGCAGGAGAAAGCGACATGAAGATTACCGAAGACATCCAGTACGTCGGCGTCAACGACCACCAGGTCGATCTGTTCGAGGGCCAGTATCCCGTGCCGAACGGCATGGCCTACAACTCGTATGTCGTCCTCGACGAGAAGGTCACCGTCTTCGACACGGTTGACCGGCATTTCGGCGAGGAATGGCTCGACAGCATCCGCGCGATCCTCGGCGACCGAGAGCCGGACTACCTCGTCGTCCAGCACATGGAGCCTGACCACTCGGCGAACGTCGCGGCGTTCATGGCCGCGTTCCCGGACGCGAAGGTCGTCGCGTCCGCCCCGGCGTTCACGATGATGAGGAACTTCTTCGGCACGGACTGGGCCGACCGCCGGATCGTCGTGAAGGAGGGCGACACGCTTGCCACGGGCCGTCACGCGTTCGCGTTCGTCGCCGCGCCGATGGTTCACTGGCCGGAGGTGATCGTCACGTACGACACGACGGACAAGGTTCTCTTCTCGGCGGACGGCTTCGGCAAGTTCGGCGCGAACGACGTCGTCGATCCCGAAGGGTGGGACTGCGAGGCGCGCCGCTACTACATCGGCATCGTCGGCAAGTACGGTGCGCAGACGATGGCGCTGCTGAAGAAGGCGAGCGGGCTCGACATTCGGGCTATCTGTCCGCTGCACGGCCCCGTCCTCGACACGCCGGAGGCGATTGCGCACGCCCTGAAGCAGTACACGACGTGGGCGAGCTACGCCGTCGAGTCGGAGGGCGTGCTGGTCGCCTACACGTCGGTCTACGGACACACGAAAGCGGCCGTCGAGGAGCTCGCCGAGATGCTGAAGGCGCGCGGCTGTCCGAGGGTCGTCGTCGCCGACCTCGCGCGCGACGAGCTGTTCGAGACGGTCGAGGACGCCTTCCGCTACGGCAAGCTCGTCCTTGCGACGACGACGTACAACGCCGAGATCTTCCCGTTCATGCGCACGTTCATCACGCACCTGACGGAGCGCAACTACCAGAACCGCACGGTCGGCCTCATCGAGAACGGCTCGTGGGCGCCGACGGCGGCGCGCGTGATGAAGGGACTCTTCGAGAAGTCGAAGAACATCGCGTTCTGCGCGAACGTGGTGCACATCAGGTCCGCCCTGAACGATCAGTCGCGGGGCGAACTCGCCGCGCTTGCGGACGAGCTTTGCCGGTAGGGGGGCGTGCCGCGGCCGCAGGCTGGGTGTCCGCAGTTGTCGGCGGATGGCGATGGCTTCGGCGTCTGACATGAGCATCCTCGGCATCCTTTTGTGGTATACTGTAAGACATGAAGAACATGACGGCAAGAAAGACGGACAGCGGAAGGCTGTTGGCATTTCAGGCAAAAATGGCGCTCATGGGCGTTGCGCTGTCGCTGGAGACGGCGTTCGCCGCCGCGCCGACGGGGCTGACGACGGAGTACCGCGCGAATCCCGACGGGATCGACGCAGCCGCGCCGCGCCTGTCGTGGCGGCTGCCGGACGGCGCGGCGCGCCAGACGGCCTACGAACTGGAAATCGACGGGAAGCCGCAGGGGCGCGTCGCCTCGTCCGAGAGCCTGAACGCCGACTGGCCGGGCGGCCCGCTCGCGACCTCGCAGCGCGTGACGTGGCGCGTCCGCGTCTGGGACGAGGCGGGCCGCGCCTCGGACTGGTCGGCGCCCGCGACGTTCACGATGGGCGTGATGCGTCCCGAAGACTGGAAGGCGAAGTGGATCGGCCCGGCGGCCGTGACGCGCCCGGACGAGGACTTCGGCGCGGCGCAGTGGATCACCGCGCCGGCGGACGCGAAGGGCGTCGCGACGCTCGCGTTCTCCTTCGTCTTCGACGGGGCGAAGCCCGGCGAATGCGTCGAAATGGTCCATGCGGGCGTCTCCCAGCACGAGATCGACGTCAACGGCAAGCGCTTCAATAAGTGGACGGGCATGGTTCACGACTGGCGCTACCTGCGTTTCCGTGACCTCACGCCCTACCTCGTGAAGGGCACGAACACGGTCGTCGTGCGCGTCTTCGCGGACAAGCCGCGCACCGCGTCCGACCCGATCGACCCCATCCGCCTCCACGCGCCGAAGGATGCGCGCGCGTTCCTCGCGAAGATCACCTTCCCGGACGGGCGCACGTTCGTGACGGGCGCGCAGGGCTGGACGTCGCCGAACGGCGCGGTCGTCGCGCTCGGCGGGCCGCGCGCGCCCGCCTGGGGGAAGGACATGGTGCTGCGGGCCGAGAACGCCTCGCCCGCGTTCGCGAAGTCCTTCACCGTGAAGAAGCCCGTCGCCTCGGCGACGCTGCACGTGACGGGCGTCGGCTTCTACGAGGCCGCCCTCAACGGGAAGAAGATCGGGAAGAAGGTGCTTGACCCCGCCCCGACGGACTACACGAAGCGCGTCCTCTACTCGACCTACCGCCTCGACGGCGACCTCCGGCAGGGGACGAACGAACTGCGTCTCCTCGTGGGGCACGGCTGGTACGACATGCGCGCCGTCGCGACGTGGAACTTCGAGACGGCCCCGTGGCGGAACTTCCCGCGCGGCATCGCGCAGCTGGAGATCGTCTACGCGGACGGCACGAAGGAGATCGTGGCAACGGATCGGACGTGGCGGCAGGTTGAAAGCCCCGTCGGTCACGACGACATCTTCGAGGGCGAGGTCGTCGGCGCGTGGAATCCGCGTATGCCCGACCTCGGCAAGACCGTCGTGATGGCCGAGGAAGTCGCCGCCCCCGCGGGCCGCCTCGTCGCCGAGGCGCAGCCCGGCGCGGAGATCATGCGCACCGTGCCCGCGCGGAAGATCCACGCCGTCGGCGGTGGCACGTATGTGATCGACTTCGGCGAGAACGTCGCCGGCTGGGCGCGCCTCACGCTTCGCGGACAGAAGAAGGGCGATATCGTCTCGGTCCGCTACGACGAGCGCGTGCAGGACGACGGGACTCCGGCGGAGCCGTCCGTGAAGGATGGCCTGAACGACTTCAATTTCTGGGGGGGCACTCCGGCCGAGGCGGCGCGCAAGCGCCAGATCGACCAGCACTTCCACTACACGGCCTCGCACCGCGTCTGCCCCGTCGACGCCGCGTTCCAGACGGACCGCGTGGTCTGCTCGGGTGCGGACGCCGAGACCTACGAGCCCCGCTTCGTCTACCACGGCTTCCGCTACGCGGTCGTGAAGGGGCTGCGCCAGGGCCTGAAGCCCGAAGACGCCGTGGCGTGCGTCATCCACACGGCGTTCCCCACGGTCGGCTCCTTCGCGTGTTCGGACGCGACGTTCAGCACGCTCATGGACATGGGCGAGAGGGCCTATCGCGGCAACTTCGTGGACGGCGTGCCGACCGACTGCCCGCACCGCGAGAAGAACGGCTGGACGGGCGACGCCTCCATCGCGAGCGAACTCGCCCAGTACCTCTTCGAGAACACGGCCGCCTACGAGAAGTGGCTGCGGGACGTCCTCGACGCGCAGCTCCCCGACGGCAACCTCCCCGGCATCGTCCCCACCTCCGGCTGGGGCTACCACTGGGGCAACGGCGCGGGCTGGGACAGCGCGCTGCCCGTCATCGCGTGGAACCTCTGGATCTATCGCGGCGACCGCCGCATCCTCGACGAGGTCTACCCCGCGCTCGTGAAGTACCTCGCCTACACGGCGGCGAAGGCGGACGCGGACGGCCTCGTGAAGCACGGTCTCGGCGACTGGGTGCCCGTCACCCGCGCGCACATGCCCTCCACCCTGTTCACGAGCTCCTGCTACTACTACCAGGCCCAGCGCATCGCCGCCGAGATCGCGGCGCTCAAGGGCCTCTCCGCCGAGTCCGCGCAGTGGAGCGCGAAGGCGGCGAAGACGCGCGCGGGCCTCAACCGGCGTCTCTACAGGGGCGACGGCGTCTACGACAACGGCGGACAGACCGCGCAGGCGATGGCGCTTGCCTTCGGCATCGCGGAGGCGCCCATGCGTGCGCAGGTGGAGGCGCAGCTTGTCGCCGCCGTCGAGAAGACGGACGGCCATCTGGACGTGGGCCTCTACGGCACGAAGCACCTCTTCCGTGCGCTGAGCCGCATGGGGCGGACGGATCTCGCGTTCAAGCTGATCGTGAACCCGACGAAGCCCTCGATGGTGGAATGGATCCAGAAGGGCGGCACGACGCTCTGGGAGGACTGGGGCGACGGCTCCTCGCGCAACCACATCATGTTCGGCGACTTCGTGGGCTGGGCCTACCAGTACCTCGCGGGCATCCGCCTCGCCGAGGCGTCGCGCTCGACGAGCGCCGTCACGGTGCCGACGGCGCCGGCCTTCCGCGAGCTGGTGATCGAGCCGGTTTTCCTGGACGCGCTGGACCAGCTGTCGGCCTCCACCGTGACGCCGTACGGCAAGGTCTCGGTGTCCTGGCGGCGTCAGAACGGAAAGATCGCGGTGGAGATCGCCGTGCCGCCGGGCGCGCGGGCCGAGATCCGTCTGCCGGGGCGCGCCGCCCGGCGCGTCGGGACCGGGCTCTACCGCTTTGAGGTGCCGGCCTTGGGCAGGCCTTCGTCTGAATGACCCTGCGGCGTGGCCGCGAAAGGCTTGAACAGGAAATCAGGGAAGATGAAAAGTATGAACAGGAAAATGCTGTGCGCCGTTTTCGGCGCGGTCTTTGCGGCGGAGGCCTTCGCGGGCCTTTTCGCCGACGGGAAGTTTCGCGTCGGGTGCAACTACTGGGCCTTGCACGCGGGCATGATGATGTGGCGGAACTGGGACGCCGCGCAGGTCGAGCGGGATCTCGCGGCGCTGGGCGAAAACGGCGTCCGCACCTTGCGCGTCTTCCCGCTCTGGCCCGACTTCCAGCCGCTCACGCGGCAGTACGGCGGCGGCAACGCGCCGAAGGGCGTGGCGTTCCGCGACGGGCCCCTGCCGAACCCGGCGGGCGTGGACGAGGAGATGATGCGGCGCTTCCGCTTCCTCTGCGACGTCGCGGCGAAGCACGACATGCGGCTCGTCGTCGGCCTCGTCACGGGCTGGATGAGCGGACGCTCCTTCGTCCCCGACGCCCTGCAGAACGGGCAGCGCCTCTGCGAGGGCGAGGCGCTCGTCTGGCAGGTGCGGTTCGTCCGCCACTTCGTCCGCGAGCTGAAGGATCACGCGGCCATCGCGGCGTGGGATCTCGGCAACGAGTGCAACTGCCTCGTCGGCGCGGACACTCCCGCGCGGGCGTGGAACTGGATGAACGCGGTCGCGGGCGCGATCCGCCTGGAGGACGCCGTGCGCCCGGTCGTGAGCGGCATGCACAGCCTGAACGCCGACCCGACGCGCCCCTGGAACCTGCGCGACCAGGGCGAGCTCATGGACGTCCTCACGACCCACCCGTATCCGCTCTGGACGCCCGGCATGCGCCGCGAGCCGTTCAACTCGTTCCGCAACGGCAACCACGCCGTCGCCGAGTCGCTGATGTACGCGGGCGTTTCGGGCAAGCCCTGCTTTCCGGAGGAGGCCGGCGACATGGGGCGGACGGTCTGCTCGGAGGCGCGTGCGGGCCTTCACGTCCGCAACGCCCTCTATTCGACATGGGCCTACGGCCTCGGCTCGTACATGTGGTGGTGCGCGTTCGACCAGGGGCACCTCGACTTCCCGCCCTACACGTGGACGGCCGTCGAGTGCGACCTCGGCCTCCTGGACAAGGACTTCCGCGTGAAGCCCGCCCTCGCCGAGATGAGGGACTTCGTGCGGACGACGGACGCGCTGCCGTTCGGCGCGCTGCCGCCGCGCCGCGTCGATGCCGTCTGCCTCCTGAGCGAGCGCGAGGCGCCGACGCTCCCCGCCGCGTTCGGCGCGTTCGCGCTCGCGCGCCAGGCCGGGTTCGACGTCCGCTTCGCCGGGGCGGAATGCGAGATTCCCGATGCGCCGTTCTACATCCTGCCGTCGGGCACGGGCTACGACCCCTACACGGGCACGGCCTGCCGCAGGGTCTATGCGCGCGTCCGCGACGGCGCGACCCTGCTCGTCAGCAAGGGCAACCAGACGACGCTCGCGGGCCTGGCGGAGGCGAGCGGCAACGAGGTGGACTGGACGAGCGCGGACGGCGAGACGGCGACCGTGACGCTGGACGGCTTCGCCGACCGTCCGCTGCGCGTGCAGTCCGCGACCACCGTGCGCATCCTCCCGAAGCGGAGCCGCGTCCTCGCGAAGGACGCCGCCGGGAACGCCTACCTGACGGTCTGCGACTACGGGAAGGGGAAGGTCGTGTACGTGAACAGCGCGATCGAGCGCGACAGCTTCCTGCAGGGCGGCGCGTACTTCGGCGCGAACCTGAATCCGCTTTACCTCGTCTATCGCGTGGCGGCGCAGCTGGCGGGCGTGCGGCGCGTCGTCGAGAAGTCGGCGGCGTGTCCGAACGTGGGCCTCACGGAGCATCCGGACGGGACGGGGCGCGTCATCGTCGTCGCGATCAACTACGACCCGGAGCCGGTCACGTGCCCGATTCGCGTCGCGGGGCGCGTGGAGCAGGTCTTCAAGGGCGTCGTCGCGGACGGGAAGATCGCCCTCGCGGCCAACGACGTCGCGATCTTCGCGGTGTGCCCGTAGGCGTTCTTTCTTTTGCCAACCTGAAAACGAAGGGAGACTGAAATGGACATGAAGAGACAGCTGAAGAGGGCCTTTGCCCTCATGGCGCTGGCGCTTCCGCTCGGTGCGGACGCCGTGACGACGTTTGACGCGGCGGAGTCCGTCTGGCCGGCGGGGCTTGCGGAGGAGATGAACACGCTCATCGCGTTCCGCGCGCCCTTCGAGGTGAAGGCGGGGGAGAAGCCCGTCCTGAAGATGGTCGCGTGGTATTCCTACCGGGTCACGCTGAACGGGGCGTTCGTGGGATTTGGCCCGGCGCGCGGGCCGAAGGGGTTCTTTCGCCCTGACGAGTGGGACCTCTCCAAGGCCGTGAAGCCGGGGCGCAACGAGCTGTGCGTCGAGGTGGCGGGCTACAACGTGCCGAACTTCTACCTGATGGAGCAGCCGCCGTTCTTCAAGGCGGAGGTCGTGTGCGGCGGGGAGGTGCGCGCCGCCACGAAGCGGACGGGCGGGGCTTTCGCCGCGACGCGCCAGCCGCGCGTCCAGAAGGTGCCGCGCTATTCCTTCCAGCGCACGTTCGCGGAGGCGTACCGCCTGCCCGCGCCCGCGCAGCCGCCCGTCCTCGCGCTCGCCGCCGCGCCGGAGCCGGCGCTCATCGAGCGGCGGGTGCCGTACCCGGATTTCGAGGTGAACCCGCGCATGACGCCCGTCTCGTTCGCGAAAGTCCGCTACGACGAGACGGCGCCCGTCCATGCCGACCGTTCGCTCACGCTGCCGGGGAAGTCGCCGACCTTCAAGGGCTTTCCGCTTGCGGATCTCGAGCTCAACGTCTCCTTCCTCGCCCAGCGGCTCGTCAGCTCCGACCGCCGCCCGGCGACGGCGGCCGAGAAGGGCGCCGCCGCGTTCGCGCTCGCGGCGGGCGAGTCGGCCGTCTTCGACAACGGCCTCAACGACTCCGGCTTCCCCGGCCTGCGGGTCGAGGTGAAGAAGCCCGGACGGCTTGTCCTGCAGTTTGACGAGGTGCTGTCCGCGAACGGCGAGGCGCGCGGCATCCGGCGCTACAAGGACTGCTGCAACGCGCTCGTGTGGGACTTCGCGGCGCCGGGCGTCTACGAGGTGGACGCCTTCGAACCCTACACGATGCGCTACGTCGAGCTGGCGGTCGTCACGGGCGAGATGTCCGTCTCCGCGCCGCGCTTCCGCAGCTACAAGAACCCGACGGCGAAGCGGGCCGCGTTCCGCGCGAGCGATCCGGCGCTCGTCGCGGTCTTCGACGCGGCGAAGGAGACGTTCCGCCAGAACGCGGCGGACGTGTTCACGGACTGTCCGAGCCGCGAGCGCGCGGGCTGGAACTGCGACACCTACTTCACCGGACCCGCCTCCACCCTCCTCACGGGCGACTTCGCGATGGAGCGCGTCTTCGAGGAGAACCTGGCGCTTCCGCCCGCGTTCGACGACATTCCCGACGGCATGCTCCCGATGTGCTATCCCGCCGACCACCGCGACCGCACCTACATCCCGAACTGGGCGATGTGGTTCGTGCTGGAGACGGAGGAGTACCTGCACCGCACGGGCGACCGCGAAACGGTGGACGCCCTGCGTCCGCGCCTGGAGAAGCTCGTGGCGTTTCTCTGGCGATACCGCAACGCGGACGGCCTGCTCGAACGCCTGCCGAGCTGGGTCTTCGTCGAGTGGAGCCACGCGAACGACCTTGTGCAGGACGTGAACTATCCCTCGAACATGACGTGGGCCGACATGCTTGACGCAATGGGCCGCCTTTATGGGCGGTCCGACCTCGCCGCCGAGGCGGCGCGTGTGCGGGCGGAGGTGCGCCGCCAGAGCTGGACGGGCACGTGGTTCTGCGACAACGCCGTCCGCCAGAAGGACGGCTCGCTGAAGCTTTCGGGCGACTGCACGGAGACGTGCCAGTACTACGCCTTCTTCCACCGGGTCGCGACGCCCGAGACGCACCCCGCGCTCTGGACGCGGCTGCTCACGGAGTTCGGTCCGAAGCGCTACGACCCGGCGGACAGGAAGAAGATGCTCAGGTATCCGGAGATCAGTCCCTCCAACGCCTTCATCGGCAACTACCTGCGCCTGAAGCTCCTGGAGCGCGCAGGGCGCGGACGGCAGATCCTCGACGAGACGAAGGGCTACTTCAAGTACATGGCCGACCTCACGGGCACGCTGTGGGAGCATGACCGGACGAACGCGAGCTGCAACCACGGCTTCGCCTCGTATGCGGCGGTGCTGCTCGTCCGCAGCGTCCTCGGCGCGGAGGTTGACCACCTGAAGAAGACCGTGACCGTGCGGCCGACGGACGTCGACCTCGACTTCTGCGGCGTCACGCTGCCCGTGCCCGGCGGCGAGATCGCCTATGACTGGGTGAAGCGGGACGGTCGCCGGGAGGAGACGTTTGCGGCGCCGCCCGGCTGGCGGCTCGTTCACCTTAAGCCATAATCTTTGACATGAAAAAGAAATCCGTTGAAATCCTCCTGGTGAAAGCCGAGCTGACGGGCGTTCCCGAAAAACGCCTGCTGAAGAGCCGGAACGTGGGCGTGGTCGATCTCGTCTGGCCGCGTTCGGGCATTGCGCGCAAGTCGTCCGCGCGCGAGATGGTCTTCCGGAAGGGACAGGCCGACTTCACGGCCGAGGAATGGACGAAGCGCGTGCTGTTCCGCGAGGACGTGGAGGGGCGTTGCGGTCTCGCGGTGACGCTTACGGAGCCGGTGTCCGTCCAGAAGGCGCGGCGGTTCCTGCGGCTCACGGCCAAGTACGCGTTCAAGATGGGCGCGGACTTCATGGAGAAGGCGATGGTCGGCTATGCCGACGTCGCGTCCGCGCCGCTGGACGCCTTTGCGCAGATGATCGGCGAGAAGGACACGCCGAAGGCCATCGCGCAGGGCGTCGTCGACGTGGCCGAGCTGCCGGCGGACGGTGCGGAGACGGTCGTGACCGTGCCGCTGAAGCGTCCGCTGACGGGCAAGCCGGTCGGTTCGCTCACGCTTCTCCTGAGGGCCTGACGACAATGAAAGACTGTCGAAACGAATGGTATGACGCCGAGAAGAAGGTCTCGGTCACGATCGTGGACGTGACAGGCGCGGCGCAGGATCTGGCGCGGGCGCACCTGTGCGGGCCGACGGCGGCGCATTATCTCGCGAAGGGCCTCGCGGCGGCGGCCCTGCTCGGCGCCGAGACGAGCGAGCCGGACGAGACGGTCGCCGTGCAGATGAAGTGCACGGGGCCGCTTGGCGGGCTGAACGTCGAATGCACGCGCGAGGGGACGCTGCGCGGCTACACCGAGAAGAAGATTCTCGACGACTTTGACGGACTGGGGACACCGAAGGACAAGGCCGTTCTCGGCGACCGCCAGATCCAGGTCACGCGCGCCGTGCCGGGGCGCATCCTCTCGCAGGGAGTCTCCAACTCGCTCGACGGCTACCTTGCGGGGTCGCTTCAGCGCAAGGCGACGATCCAGCTGGAGGCGTCCGTCACGGACGACGTCGAGATCCTGGAGGCGCGCGGCGTGCTCGTGGAGGAGCTGCCGGACGGCGCGAACACGGGCGTTCTTGGCGTCCGCTTCAAGTCGCTTGCCGTCTCCGAGCGCAACCTGCTCAAGCAGCTCGGGCTCGAAAAGGCCGAACTGAAGAGATCGACGCCGCTCGTCTTCAGGTGCCGCTGCTCGCCCGAACGCGCGGCGGCGACGCTTGCGGCCCTGAACGCGGCGGAGCGCGCGACGCTGCCGCCGACGGTCGATGTCACCTGCCACATGTGCGGCAAGACCTATACGGTAAAGCCCTAAGCGCGTGGCCGAGCTCAAGCGCCTTTACGGGGTTCTCTCCGGCCGCAGCGCCCCGGCGCGCGCGGGGAGGGAGGGCCGGAAGCGGTCGCCCCGTGCGCGCGGGAAATCTGATATAATATGACGCATCCATCATGAGCGAAAGATTCGATACGGTTGAGGACTGCCTCGCGGCGCTGAAGCGCGGCGAGATCGTCCTGGTGACGGACGACGCCGACCGCGAGAACGAGGGCGACTGCATCTGCGCGGCCGAGTTCGCGACGACGGCGAACGTCAACTTCATGGCGACGCACGCGCGCGGCCTCATCTGCATGCCGATGGGCGCGGACTGGTGCCGGAAGCTCGACTTGCCGCAGATGGTGCAGGCGAACACCGACAACCACCAGACCGCGTTCACCGTCTCGATCGACGCGACCGAGACGACGACCGGCATCTCCGCCGAGGAGCGCTCGATGACGGCGCTCAAGTGCGTGAAGGACGGCACGACGCCGGACGGCTTCCGCCGGCCGGGCCACATGTTCCCCCTGCGGGCGCGCGAAGGCGGCGTCCTGCGGCGCGCGGGCCACACGGAGGCGACGGTCGACCTCTGCCGCCTCGCGGGCCTGAAGGAAGTCGGCCTCTGCTGCGAGATCATGAGGGACGACGGCACGATGGCGCGCCTCAATGACGTGCGGGCGTTCGCGGCGCGGCACGGCCTCAAGATGACGTCGATCGCCGACCTCATCGCCTACCGCCGCCGGAACGACCGGCTCGTCGAACGTGTGGAAGACGTGGACCTGCCGACAGACCACGGGCACTTCCGCCTCAAGATGTACCGCAGCCGCATTTCCGGCCTGGAGCACCTTGCGCTCGTGAAGGGCGACGTGGCGGACGGACGGCCCGTCCTCGTGCGCGTCCATTCGGAATGCTTCACGGGCGACGTGCTCGGCTCCGAGCGCTGCGACTGCGGCCCCCAGCTGCACCGGGCGATGGAGATGGTCGAGAAGGCGGGGCGCGGCGCCGTCCTCTACATGCGGCAGGAGGGGCGCGGCATCGGCCTCGCGAACAAGCTGCACGCCTACCGGAAGCAGGAGGAGGGGCTGGACACCGTGGAGGCGAACGTCGCGCTCGGCTTCCCGCCGGACCTGCGCGACTACGGCGAAGGGGCGCAGATGCTCGTCGATCTCGGCATCCGGAAGCTGCGGCTCTTGACGAACAACCCGTGCAAGATCGCGGGGCTGGAGGGCTACGGGCTGGAGATCGTCGAGCGCGTGCCGATCGTCATCCCGGCGAACGCGCACGACAGGCGCTACCTCGACACGAAGCGCGAGAAGATGGGGCATATCCTCTGATGGGCATGAAGAAGACAGTTTTCCTTGTTTCGGTCGTCTGCCTGGCCGTCGGCGTCCGGGCCAGCTGGTACTGGCCGTTCGGCTCAGGCGAGACGGAGGTCGACGCCAAGCGTCCGCGCCTGTCCGAGCTGATGGAGCCGGCTTCGCGCCTGATTGACGAGGCGTCCGACCTGGCGGAGGACGGGAAGTCCGTCGAGGCGGTCGAGAAGTACCGTGCCGCCCTTGCGGCGCTGGATGCGATCGAGGCGGAGAACCGCGCGTGGGCGGACAGGCCCGAGTTCGCGACCCTGCGCAACAAGCGCGCGTACGTGAACGCGACCATCGACTCGCTTCTGCTCATGCAGGTCAAGTCCAACGCGCGCGCCGTCGCCGTGAGCGACACGACGGAACTGGAGCGGAAGCTGGCCGCGGAAAGGGCGGGGAAGACGGGAACGAAGGCCGAGGCGAAGCCGGCGAAGGCCGAACCGCCGCCGAAGGCCGAGGCGGCGTCCGCCGGGCCGAAGGCGCCGTCGGCGAAGGCGTCCGCACGGCCGAAGACGCGGCGCGCGCAGGCGATGGCCGACCTCTCGGCGGGGGATTACGCGGCGGCGGATCTCGTCATCTCCGAGATGCTGGCCGAGCGGCCGGACGATGCGGCGGCGCTCAACCTGAAGGCGGCGCTGGAGACGTCGCGCGGCCGTTTCAAGGAGGCCGAGCTGGCGCTGGACCGGGCGATCAGCGCCCATCCGCGAAGCCACTATGCCTACTACAACATGGCGAACCTGATCCTGCGGGCGCGCCCCGCCAACAGGTCCGGCGCACGCCGCTACTACGAGACGGGGCGGAGCGTCGGCGGGCCGCGCGACGCGGCGCTGGAGGGGAGGCTGGAATGACGGGTGCGCTCCTTGCCGGCCTGCTGGTCGCGACCAACGCGACGCCGCACGCGCTCGTGGCGGAGTGCCGCGCGCGGATTCCCGCGCATGTCGAGCTGTCGGGGCGGCTCGTCCTGCGCAACCGCCGGGGCGTCGTCAAGGCCGAGCACGCCTACGTCCTCACGCGCACGGCGGGAAAGACGGCGCTCGCGGTTGACGGGCGGCCCTATGCGCCGCCGGCGGACGCCGCGCGCGCGGCGGAGGGCATCCTCGGGACGGACGTGACGTGGAGCGACCTCTCGCTCGACTACCTCTGGTGGGACGACGTGTCCTTCGACGCGGAACGCGAGGGCGAGACGGTGCACGGGCAGGTCTGCGCCGTCGTCGTGCTGCGGCAGGGCGCGCGGACGGTCCGCGTGTGGATCGACCGAAAGACGGGCGCGCTCCTGCAGGCGGAGGAGTTTGCGGGCACGCGGCGTGTGCGCCGGCTCTGGGGCGCGCGCCTCAAGAAGTTCGGCGACCGCTGGATGGCGAATGTCATGGAGGTCGAGACCGAGGGGTCTGGCCATCGCACGAAAATCACCGTGGAGGAACTCAAATGATGAAACTGGTCAAGTTCGTTTTCAAGACTCTGGTCGCGCTGGCCCTGCTGGCCGTCCTGCTCGTGGCGACGCTGCCGCTCTGGCTCGGCCCGGTGGCGCGTCCACTCGCCAACCGGATCGCGCCGAAGGTCACGCAGACCGACTTCAGCCTCGGGCACCTGTCGCTCAACCCGTACACGGGCCGGCTGGTGGTCGGCGACGTGCAGGTCGGGAACCCGGCGGGCTATTCCGAGCCGCGCGCGGCCAGCCTCGGACGCCTCGTCGTGTCCGTCGACCCGACGACCGTCCTGGGCGATGTCGTCCATGTCCGCGAGGTGGCGCTGTCGGACTGCTTCGTCTCCTACCTCTACGGCGGCGAGAACGGAGTCGACAACATCACGCAGCTGCGGATGAACGTCGCCGGCGGCAAGGAGAAGTACGAGGCCGACCGGCGCCGTCAGGAGTCGGAGGAGGAGACGTCCGCGCAGCTGCCCGTCGAGGCCGACGGGGAGGAGGGGCCGTCGCGGCGTCTCGTCATCGACCGTCTGACGATCACGGGCGTGCGCGTGAAGCTCCAGATGCTCACGCTGCCCGTGCCGCCGATCACGCTGACGGACCTCGGCAAGAAGTCGGGCGGCCTGACGCTTGCCGAGCTGACGGTTCGGGTCTGGGATGCGGTCCTGCAGGGCGCGACCAGGGCCGGGGACGGCGCGTCGGCGCTCGGCGGGCTCATCAACACGACGGCGGGTGGCCTGGGCACGGCGGTCAAGGACGCCGGGAAGACCACGGGCGAGTCGCTGAAGGCCGCGACGGATTCGCTCCAGTCGGCCGCCGGCTCGGTCAATGACGGCGTGAAGAAGGCGGCGGACGAGGCGAAGCGGACGGCGGAGGCCGTCAAGAAGCTCCTGGGCCGCTGAGGGCCGTCCGCTGACCGCGTCTTGGCATGGCACTTGCGCTCCAGCCCCGAATGGCCCAGCGGCAGGTCGCGACGCCCGCGATGCTGCTGGAGTTCTCGCTGCTGCAGCTTCCCCTGGGCGAGCTGCGCGAGGCGGTGAAGAAGGAGGTCGATGCGAACCCGGCCCTTGAGATCGCGCGCGACTTCAACCCCGGACGCGGCGTGCGCGGCGCGTCGGAGGGGTTCGACTTCGAGCGCGTGGCCGCCGAGGGCGGCGAGAGCCTGGAAGACCACATCCTCGGCGAGCTGCGCATGGACGGCGTCGAGGGGCGCGACCTGGAGCTGTGCCGCGCGATCGTCGCGGAGCTGGACGACGACGGGCGCTTCAGGGGCTCCTACCCCGACCTCGCGATGACGACGGGCGCGACCGAGGCCGAACTGGAGAAGGCCCGCCGGCGCATCCTCGCGATCGACCCGAAGGGGTGCGGCGCGCACGACCTCGCCGAATGCTACCGCGCGCAGCTCGACCGCATTCCCGCCGCGAAGCGTCCGGCGGCCGAGAAGGCCGTCGACGAGCTCGCGCAGGCGATCGCGCAGGGGAGGACGGAGACGTTCCGCCCGTCGGACATCGCCTCGTTCCGGCTGCTCCAGTCGCTGGAGCCGTTCCCCGGCCGCCTCTACGACCGGCGGCGCGTCGAGACGGTCGTGCCGGACGTGCGGGTCGATGCCGACGGCACGGTCGAGGTCGACCAGGGCGACATCCCCGAGCTGCGCGTCTCGCCCAAGTACGTGGAGCTCGCGAAGGACCGCGAGGCCGACCCGGAGGCGCGGGCGTTCGCGGCGGAGAAGGTCAAGCGGGCGCGCGAGTTCCGCGAGGCGCTCGTCCGGCGGCAGGAGGCGATGGAGACGATCGCGGAGGCGGCCGTCGGCGGGCAGCTCGCGTTCCTGAAGCAGGGTCCGGCCGGCCTGAAGCGGCTGACGATGAGCGAGGTCGCCCGCAAGGCGAAGTGCGACGTCTCGACCGTCTCGCGCGCGGCCGCGCGCAAGTACGTGAAGACGCCGCGCGGGACAGTGCCCCTGCGGAAGTTCTTCCAGCTCGTCGACCAGGCACCTGTCGAGAAGCTGCGCGCGATCCTGGGCTCGCTCCCGGCCGGGACGCACGTCTCCGACCAGAAGGTCTCGGAGATGATGAAGGCGGCCGGCTTCCCGATGGCGCGGCGGACGGTGGCGAAGTACCGCCTGCGGTTTGCGGGGCGGTGAGCGCGCGGCGGCGTGGCGCGGGCGATTTTGGTATAATGTGCAGACTTCTGAAAGGAACCGCAACGACATGCTGACTTGGATGGATTCGCTGAAGGGGCGCTCGATGATGCGCCTCGCCTCGTTCACCGACGAGGAGATGAAGAACCTGATCGAGCTCTCGGCGCAGCTCAAGGCGCGCCGCGCCGCCGGGGTGCGCGGCGACCTCCTGCACCGCAAGAACGTCGCGCTCATCTTCGAGAAGAGCTCGACGCGCACGCGCAACTCGACGCTGGTCGCGATCCGCGACGAGGGCGGCAACGGCGAGTACCTGACGCGGCCCGACATCCACTTCGGCAAGAAGGAGTCGGTGAAGGACACCGCGCGCGTCCTCGGTCGCATCTACGACGGCATCCTCTTCCGCGGCTTCCGCCAGCGCGACTGCGAAGACCTCGCGAAGCATTCGGGCGTGCCGGTCTGGAACGGCCTCACCGACGACTACCACCCGACGCAGATCTTCGCCGACCTGCTGACGGTCAAGGAGAACTTCGGCGCGCTTGACGCGAACACGTGCGTCGCCTACGTCGGCGACGGCCGCAACAACGTCGCGAACTCGCTCATGATGGGCTGCGCGAAATGCGGCGTGCGCTACGTCTGCTGCTGCCCGAAGGAGCTGCGGCCCGACGAGGCGGTGCTGGCCGAGGCCGAGGCGGTCGCCACGCGCAACGGCGTCGACATCCGCGTCTTCGAAAACCCGGCGGAAGGCGTGAAGGGCGCGAACGTCCTGTACACGGACGTCTGGGTCTCGATGGGCGAGGAGGCGAAGACCGCCGAGCGCATCCGGATGCTGCGCCCCTACCAGATCAACATGGATCTCATGCGGGCGACGGGCAACCTCGACGGACGGCTCCTCTTCCTCCACTGCCTGCCGGCGTTCCACGACTTCAGCACCGAGGTCACGAAGGCCTGCGGCGCGCTGGAGGTGACGGACGAGGTCTTCGAGTCGAAGTACTCGAAGGTCTTCGACGAGTCCGAGAACCGCATGCACACGATCAAGGCGCTGCTCGTCTCGGCCCTCTGCGACCGCGCGGCGGTCTGATTATGATATAATACCTGCGCTATGGAAGAGAAAATCAAGGCGAAACTGGAGGAGTTGCGCGCCGGGCTTCAGGCCGACGGCGGCGACCTCGAACTGGTGAAGATCGACGGCAAGGTCGTGTACCTCAAACTCGTCGGGCACTGCGGCAGCTGTCCCTTCGCGATGATGACGCTCAAGCAGGGCATCGAGGTTGGCTTGCAGGAGATCGATCCCGAAATCACGGTCGAGAGGGTCGAGGCGTGAAGACGGTCAACGTTTCGCTCGTCGGCGTCGGCGGGCAGGGCATCATCCTGACGGCCGACCTCCTCGCGAAGACGGCGGCCCTCGCGGGCTACGACGTCAAGAAGTCCGAGATCCACGGCATGTCCCAGCGCGGCGGCTCGGTGACGAGCCAGGTGCGCTTCGGCGCGTCCGTCGCCTCGCCGATCATCCAGGAGGGGACGGCCGACGTGCTCGTCTCGTTCGACAAGCTGGAGGCCCTGCGCCACGCGGGCATCCTCGCGAAGGGCGGCACGGCGTTCGTGAACGACACGTACCTGACGCCGGTGACGGTCTCGTCCGGCCAGCAGGCGGACGTCGAAGACCTCGACGGCAAGCTCAGGAAGGCGTTCGGGCGGCTCGTGCTCGTCGATGCGATGAAGGTCGCGACGGAGGAGGTCGGCAACCCGCGCACGATGAACATGGTCATCGCGGGCGCGCTCTCGGCGTTCTGCCCGTTTGAGGAGAAGACCTGGCACGACGCCCTCGCGCAGCTCCTGACGGGGCCGAAGGCGAAGCTGCTCGACATCAACCTGAAGGCGTTCGCGCTCGGCCGCGCGGCGGCGCAGGCCCGGTGAAGCCTGGCCGGCGCGAAGACGGCCGGCGCTTGCGATGGAAAAGCTGATTCAGACATTCGTGGCGGGCGGGCCGGTCATGTGGCCGATCCTCGGCCTGTCGGTTCTCGGCCTCGCGATCCTGATCTGGAAGGCCCTCGCGTTCCGGGCGGGCCGCCGCGACGGTAAGGGCCTCACGATCGTCTCGACGATCATCACGGCCGAGCCGATGCTCGGAATCCTCGGCACGGTGACGGGCATCATGCAGACGTTCGGCGCGCTGAACGGCGCGGACGGCGTCGCGAACCCGATGGCGGCGACGGCGGGCATCGGCGAGGCGCTGATCACGACGGCGGCGGGCCTCATCGCCTCGCTGATCCTCCTGTTCCCCTACAACATCCTGGAGCGCCATGCCGAAGACTAGGCGGCGGCGCGGCGCGCGGCTGGAGATGACGTCGCTCATGGACGTCATGTTCCTCGTCCTCGTCTTCTTCATCTACTGCATCTTCGACATGACGGTGCACAAGGGCCTCAAGGTCGACCTGCCGAACGCGGCGGGGGCGGACGAGAAGGGCGAGCGGGTCGTCCTGACGATCGGGCCGGACGACGCGCTGCAGCTCAACGGCGAGGCGACGACGCGCGCGGCGGCGCTCGCGAAGGTGAAAAGCCTCTACGCGGCGGACATGAAGCTGCCCGTGCTGATCTCCGGCGACCGCAAGTCGTCGCTGGGCATGGGCGTCGAGCTGCTGTCCGAGCTGAAGGCGGCGGGTGTCGAGAAAGTCAGCTTCCAGGTGAGCGGCAAGCCGTGAGGTTCGGCGTCGCCATTTTTCTCTCGATCCTGTTCCACGCGGTTCTCGCGGCGGCGCTGGCCGTCTGCGTCGATTGCGCGCCCGCGCCGGATGCGCTCGCGCAGCTTGACCTGTCGAGCGTCGACCTGTCGTTCGCCGAGACGGAAGACGAGACGGCGGCGGTTCAGCCGACGCTCGCGTCCGCGCCGGACGAGCCCGTGCCCGAAGAGCCGCCGCCGCCCGAGCCGGAGCGTCCGCCGGAGAGCGAGTCGCCGAAGGAGCTGCCGCCGGAGCCGGACGCGCTGAAGCTGCCGGAGCCTCCGCCGGAGCGACCGCCGCTCGAAACGCCGAAAGTCGAGCCGCCCAAGAAGGAAGATTTTCCTCCGAAGGAAGAGCCGCCGCCGCGTCCGCCGGTCGCCGCGTCGGCTCCGGCGCCGGCCGTCGCGCCGCGCCAGGCGCGGGTCGATGCGCCGCCGAGTCCGCGCAAGAGCATCAAACCGGACTATCCGAAGGGCGCGCGTCAGCGCGGCGAGCAGGGCGACGTGACGCTGGAACTGCACGTCACGGCGTCCGGCACGGTCGGCGACGTGACGGTCGTGTCCGCCAGCGGCTACCCGGAGCTGGACGAGGCGGCCGTGAAGGCGGCGCGGGCGGCGCGGTTCCGTCCCGCGCGCGCGAGCGGTCGGCCCGTCGCCTCCACTGCGCGCCTGGCGCTCAAGTTCAGGCTGAAGTAGCCCTCGCGCCTCTGACATATGGTATAATTTGCGCCGAAGTCGGCACGGAGCCGATAGGGAAAGGTTGACGGAAAGATGTTTACAGGTTTGGTCCAGCGAATCGGCACGGTGAAGCGCGTGAGCCGTGGTCGCGGGCTTGTCCTTGAAATCGCGGCGGACGCCCCGTGGGCGCAACCGCTGGAAGCGGGCGAGTCCGTGGCCGTTGACGGCGTGTGCCTGACGGTCGTGCAGGGAGACGGCGCGCGCTTCACGGCGGATGTCCTGCGCGAGACGGAGGAGCGCACGGGGCTTGCGGCCCTCGTGCCGGGCGCGAAGGTGAATCTCGAACGCGCCGTGCGGGCGGGCGAGCCGCTGGGCGGCCACCTCGTGCAGGGGCACGTCGATTCGCGCGGCACGGTCGCGGCGATCGTCCCGAAGGGGCGCGACCGCCAGCTGCGCGTTCGGTGCGGACGTGTCCTCGCCGCGCAGTCCGTCCTCAAGGGCTCCGTGACGATCGACGGCGTGTCGTTGACGATCTCTGCGCTTGGCGACGACTGGCTCGGCGTCGATCTCATTCCCACGACGGCGCGCGAGACGACGCTCGGCGCGAAGAAGGTGGGTGACGGCGTGAATCTCGAAGGTGACGTCGTCGGCAAGTACCTTGCGAAGAGTGCGCCGCGTTCGGGTCTCACCGAAGAGGCCTTATCCGCCGCCGGCTTCTGCTAATGGAGCGCATGTAGATGGACTTGGAGAGCCTGACGAGACTTTACGACGCCTATGTCGACACGTTCCGCACGGATGACGGGCAGCTGCCGACGATGATGCAGCTCAAGCGGACGCACACGGCGTTCGTCGTGCGGAACGCGGAGGCGATCGCGGACGGCGAGGGCTTCCCGCCCGAGGCGCGCGAGGCCGCGCTCGCCGCCGCGCTCCTGCATGACACGGGCCGCTACGAGCAGCTGCGCCGCTACGACACCTTTCGCGACTCGGAGTCGGTCGACCACGCCGTCTTCTCCTGGGAGATCGTCCGGGAGAAGGGGTGGACGGACGAGCCGGCGGTTCTTGACGCCGTGCTCTGGCACAACCGCCGCGACCTGCCCGCGCAGATGGCGCCTCTGACGGCGCTCGCCGCGCACACGGTGCGCGATGCGGACAAGCTCGACATCTTCCGCGTCCTTGAGGACCAGATCCGGCACACCGACTGGCGGAAGGATTCGCGCGCGTTCTGGAACCTGGCGGTGTCCGCGCCGCCGAACCCGGCCGTCGTCGCCTGCATCGAGCGTGGCGAGGCCGTCGACTACCAGGACATCCGCTCGCTCTCCGACTTCGTGCTGATCCAGGTCGGCTGGATGATTTCAGGGCTCCATTTCGCGACGGCGCGCCGCCTGTGCGCCGCACGGGGGCATCTGGCGTTCCGGCGCGGCTTCCTGCATCAGCTGTCGTCCGCCCCGGCGATCGACCGCGTCTGCGACCTGGCCGCCGCACGGCTGCCGGCGACCGCCCGTTCCGGCGACTCGGCAGGGGGGGCGGGCGCATGACGCGGAAGGTGATCCTCCTGGGCGCGACGGGGTCGATCGGCACGAGCGCGGCCGATGTCGTGCGGACGCATCCGGACGACTTCAGGGTCGTCGCGGTGTCCGCCTTGCGTTCGCGCGAGAAATGCGAGGCGCTCGCGCGGGAATTCGGCGCGAAGGCCTACGTCGGCGAAGACGCCGCGCGGCGGGCCGTCGAGGAGAACGATGCGGACATCTGCCTTGTCGCGACGGTCGGGGCCTCTGGCCTGAAGCCGACGCTGGCGGCGATCGACAAGGGCATGGACATCGCCCTCGCGACGAAGGAGGTCATGGTGATGGCGGGCGAGATCGTGACGGCGCGCGCCAGGGCGCGGGGCGTCCGCTTCCGTCCGGTCGATTCGGAGCATTCGGCGATCTTCCAGGCGCTGCAGGGCGGCGGCGCGGTCGAGCGGCTGATCCTCACCGCGTCGGGCGGGCCGTTCCTGGACGGCCCCGCAGACCTGTCGTCCGTGACCGTCGAACAGGCGCTCAACCATCCGCGCTGGAAGATGGGCCCCAAGGTGACGGTCGATTCCGCGACGATGATGAACAAGGGATTCGAGATCATCGAGGCGCGCTGGCTCTTCGACGTGCCGGCCGAGCGGATCGACGTCGTCGTCCATCCCGAGTCCGTCGTCCACTCGCTCGTCACGTTCACGGACGGCTCGACGCTCGCGCAGCTCTCGCCGCCCGACATGCGCGTGCCGATCCAGTACGCGCTCTCGTGGCCGGCGCGGCTGCCGGCCGTGCGCAAGGCCCTTGACCTGCCCGCGCTCGGCGCGCTCACGTTCCGCGCGCCCGACCCCGTGCGCTTCCCGTGCCTGCGGCTTGTCCGCGAGGCGCTGCGGCGCGGCGGCCTCGCCCCGGCGGCGCTGTCGGTCGCGGACGAAGCCGCCGTGCGGGACTTCCTCGCGGGCCGCATCCGCTACATCGACATCCCGGACATTCTCGAAAAGGCGATCGCCGCGCCGGAACGCTGGCTACCTGATGGCCTGGGCCTCTGAAACGCGCAACGCGTCTTTGGGTATAACAGACCACCTTGAACCAACGAAATTCGGGGCGTGATTGAACTGCTGGACACCGTCTTTTACATCGTCCTTTGCGTCCTTCTGTTCGCGTTCGCGATCCTCATTCACGAGTTCGGACACTTCATCGTCGCCCTGAAGCTTGGGCTGCGCGTCGGGGCGTTCTCGATCGGCTTCGTGACGGGTTCGGGCACGAGCGCGAACGTCCTCTTCGGTTCGCTGCAGGCCGGCGCGGCGGCGAAGCTCGGCGTCTCGGCGGATCTCCTGTCGGACGGTCTGCGCGTTGCGGATTTGTGTCTTGACAGTTGCTTTTGTGCTTGGCGATGCCCGGCTCGTCCGCCCCGTCAAGGAAGGGCGTGAGGAGTCTCTCGTCTGGATGTGCTCCGACAGGGCGCTCCGAGGCGGGAATGGCGGGCCGCAGACGGTGCGCGACCACGAATGGCATCAGGCGGGGAACGGATGCATGAGGGCGTCGCCGTGTCACGTCCCGTCGCCGCCGCAATCAGTTTGAATGCCGTCGGATCGGGCTTCGCTTTCGCCGGATCGAGAAACACCTGCTCCGGGTCCAGCCTCTGCGCCAGCCCCTCCTCCAGAGATGAGAACGTCATGCGGAAATCTTTCAAGAGTTCTCGGACGACCTCGTGCATCGCCCCGTCCCCGCTTCTCGCATCTGTCATATTCTTCTCGTTTGTTGTGTTCTTCCCGTCGCCGAGCAGGGCGCTGGTCGGCGTCGGGTCCTTCGTCCCGGTCGCCTGGCGCAGCCGGATCGCCATCGCCTTGTACCGCATGAGCGTCTTGTACTTCGGGAAGAGCTCCGGCAGGTTCTCCCTCAGCCACCCCCGGATGCCGCCGTTGCGCCCCACGACATCGCCCGCCTCGTCGAACCGGA
>DCMF01000097.1:0-647 GCA_002321305.1 Verrucomicrobia bacterium UBA1629
ACGGGCGCGGACGGCAGGCGCGGCGCGGGGCACATCAGGCGGCAGAACGCCCGCCCCGCCGCGAACGCCGGCTCGCCCGGCGTTCCCTTGCGCGCGACGAGCGTGCAGAGCGCGAGCGCACGGTCGCCGAGCTCGACGGGCTCTGACCCCGCGCGGACGTCGAGGCTGAGTTCAAGGCCGTCCGGGCGCGCCCGCCAGCAGGCGAAGGCGTTCGGCTGGACCTTCACGCCGTAGCCGTCGGTGCGCGTGCCGTCCGTCGCGAGGAAGTACCACGCCATCGTCCCGCCGCGCGGCGCGTCCGCCGCGTCGATCCGCCGCCATTCGCTGTCGCCGTAGGTGCGCTCCCACATGCCGCCGAGAACCCGCGTCGCCGCGCCAAGGTCACCGCGCCACGTGAGCGTGACGGTCGAGGCCGTGCCGCCGTGCAGGGTGAGTGTGCCGTCGGCCGCAAGCGTGACGCGCCCGCCGGCGGGCTGGCCGTCAACACGGATCTCCGTCGGTCCGGACAGCGGAATGAAGTCCATCGAGTGCGCGAACGCAGAGGCAAGAATCGCAGAACCAAAGAGAACAAATCGCCTACATTGTACCGTCTTTTGCATTCCAAATTCCTTTCATTTTTTTAGTTAAACACAGAGCCGCTTCGCGGG
>DCMF01000097.1:693-17498 GCA_002321305.1 Verrucomicrobia bacterium UBA1629
GGCAAGGGGAGTGTCGCGGGAGCTGTGCTTCGCGCCACGTGCGAACTCTTCTTGCGGCGTTGAAAGATTTTGGACAGGGGGGACGCTTGTCTTGTGCGGTTAAGAACTGGGGCGAAGCCCCAGACCCGTAAAACAAAAGTGCGAGAGGGGCGACCGAAGCGTGCGAAGCGAACCTCCCGGTCTCCTCTGATCGCTCGGCCGTAGGCCGCTCTGTGTTTAAGCACAAAGACACATTCCTTCTTTCAATATCGCTTCAGAAGCTCCAGCAGCGCGCGGTCGAGGCGGTGGCCGTCGTAGTCTTCGTAGCTGACGTCCGTGCGGTTCGAGTCGAGGACGCCGAACGTGCCGCGCCAGTTCCAGAGCGCCCAGCCCCAGCCGCGCTCCTTCAGGAGCCGCAGGTTGTCCTCCAGCCACGCGAGGGCGACATCGTGGGGACAGGCCCTGAACGCGCCGAACTCGCCCATCATGACGAACGCGCCCGTCGCGGCGAGATCGTCCCACGTCTTGAAGTTGCTACGGTAGAGCGCTTCCAGCCCCGCCTCGGCGTAGCGGCGTGGCGTCGTGTCTGGCGGATCGGCCGAGACGAACGAACGGGACGCGCCGAAGCCGACGAACCGCTGCACGAACCGCGACGGCGGCGCGAAGCGCGGCACGAGGCGCAACAGGGCGGTGCGTCCGTCCGTCGCCGTCAGGCGCACCCCCGTCAGCTGGCACCAGTCGCCTGCCGCGAGACCGATCTCCAGCCGCTTCACGGCACGCGTCACCCGCGCCGTCTCGACGCCGAGGTAGTCGCCCTGCAGGATCTTCCACTTCGGATGCTCCGCGACCGAGCGCCAGTTCGGGTTTCCCTTTTCGGGACGGAAGGTGAAGTCCTTGATCGTCTCGCCGTCGCCCGTCACGCGCACGGTCACCTTCTCGCTCACGCCGCCGAAATGGAGGGCGATCTCGCCCGCTGGGACGTTCTCGATCACGAGCGGCGCGCGCAGCTTCGGCTTGCCCGGCCCCGCGAGCAGTCCCGTCGGCGCGTCTTCGGGAAGCGGCCAGACGGGCGGCAGGGACGCCGTCAGCCCCGCGCACCACGGCGCGCCGAAGTGCGAGACGGACATCGGCTTGTAGCCCCGCATCGCCTGCGCGACGCCGCGTTCGCCCGCGAGCGCGAACGTCGGCAGGTTCCCGCCGTCGCGTCCGTCCGAGAACACGAGGCGGTCGGGGTCTGCCGCCCGAATCGCCGCGAGCGCCGGACGAATCGCCGCGACGTATTTCGCCTCGTCGATCTTCGGCGGCTCGTTCACGAGATCGAACGAGACGCGGCGGTTCGGCCACTTCTTCCAGCGGCGCGCGAACAGTCCCCAGTAGCGGGCGAACACCTCCTGCGCCGTCGCGTCCGCGAACAGGTCGGCCGGCTCCTTCCCCGTCGGGTTCACGCAATAGCCCGGCGCCCGGTGCAGGCAGACCTGCACATGGAGGCCGTATTTCTCGCCCCACGCGATCGCCTGGTCCACGGCCTTCAGCCGTTCCTCGTCAATCGCGTTCCAGTCGCCGCCGTGCGTGAAGTAGCGGTAGTCGATCGGCAGACGCACGAAGTTGAAGCCTTCCGCACGGATCTGCCGGAAGTCCCACTCGCGATAGGCGGGCGTCGGATCGCTCGTCGGCCAGACGAACATCTCCAGTAGGTTGAAGCCGCGCCACCGCACGGACGGCCTCCAGTCTGCACGGCGGGAGTCGTCTGCGCGACGGGAATCGTCGGACGCTTCGCGGACGCACCCGACCAGGGCGGTCAGCGCGACAGCCGCCAGCAAAAGAATACGCCTCATGTCCGCACCTCCAGCGGCGCGCCGCATCGTCCAAACGCATTTCGCGCCCGCACCTCGAACCGCACGCGCGCGCCCGCCGGGAACTCCTCGACGGCGAAGGGACAGGCCACCGGGATCGTCTCCTCGCTTTCAGGACGGGCGCAGCGATCCGAGTAGACGAGCCGCGTCACGGTGGGCGTTGTCGCATCGCCGACGAACGCCCGCACCTCGTAGTCGAGCGCGCGCGGCGCCGTCGCCGTCGAGACCGCCGCCGGGAACGTCACGCGCCACTGGTCAATCGGCTCGCGCTCGCGGTTCTCCGCCGCGCACCGCACGACCGTCGCGCGCGCGCCGACGGGGAACTGCGGCGCGGACGTCGCTGCCGCGCGGCGGTCGAACGCATACGGCTGCGCGGCCGCCGGGCCGAGCGGCAGCGCCCACGCCGGGCCGAGCGGCGCGTCCAGGCGGAAGTCGATGCGCTTCAGGACGAGGCGGTCGTCCCACACCGAGACGAGCAGCCCCTGCTCAGGCACGGACATCGGATACGTCGGCAGCAGCGGCGTGACGCCCTGCCGCGCCCGCGCGTCGTCGATCACGCGCGCGTTCTCGCGTCCGTTCGCCTGCGTGACGTAGGCGAGGGACGGCGCCTCGACGGCCGTGAACGCCCCCTGCCAGACCATCTTCTCGTCCGTCAGCGTGCGGTGGGCGTGACCGCAGAACGCAACGCAATTCGGATGGCGCGCGAGCATCGCCGTGGAACGTCCGTCGTCGAGGCCCGTCATTTCCGCCCCGCCCATCGTGCCGCGGAAGACGCGGTGCTGGGCGTAGAAGAACGGCTTCGCCGGATCGAGCGCAAGCGACGCGAGACGCTCTTCCGCACCGGGCGTGTTGTCGCCGCGCGGATTTGCCGCGCCGCCGTCCATCGTGAAGTTCGCGAGCACGAAGCGGTAGCCCTTGACGTCGCGGACGAACAGCGGCTCGTACTTTTCGCCGAACGCCTCCTCCCAGCGGCGGGCCGCGCCCGACTGCCGAATCGCCATCGCCTCCACTTCGGCCGCCGAGAAGCCGTACATCTTCTGCGCCGCCTCGAAGCTGCCGAAATGGTGGTGGGCATATCCGCCATTGTCATGGTCGCCGTAGAGGAAGAGCCGCGTCACCGGCGCGCCGTCGCGGCGCCGGTCGTTGGGGAAGACGGCGCGCCACGTGTCGGCGACCATCTTCAGCTGGTGCGAAAGCCCCCAGTCCGTCAGGTCGCCGCAGCACATCACCGCATCGACGGCATGCGCGTCGAACCAACGCAGCGCCCGCGCGAACTTCGCGCAGCTCCGCGCATCCTTCAGGTGGGTGTCGGAAATCACGCCGAAGACGAGGCGCGGCGGAGTCTGCTCTCCCGCCAGCGTCCGCGACGCTCCCAACAGGCCGAATCCGGCGGCGCCGGCGATGAATTCGCGTCGGTTCATGTTCGCTCCTTGCTTATCGGATGATGAGGACGGCGCCGGACTTCTTCGCGCGCAGGAAGTCGTCCGGCTTCTTCTCGCCGTCCCAGACGATGATCTCGTCGAGATGTCCCGCCGAGTCGCCGCCCACGTAGAACCGCGACACGCCGGACGCGACGGCGAGAACGCCGTTCAGCGTCGATTGGGCGACCTGCTCGTAGTCGCGGTAGAGCGTGACGACCGTGCTCGCGTCCACCGTCTTGAAGTTCGCCGCGTAGTGGTGCCAGCGTCCGTCGAGGCTGTCCGCCGGATACGTCGCGACAACCTCGTTCGCCTCCGTCTCGGTCGAGGCGACGAGTTCCAGCGTCTTCCCCGTCGCGTCCGTGCGCAGACCCCAGACGAAGTCGTCCTTGTCCTTGTTGTCCACGAGCCGCAGCACGCCCGCCGTCGCTTTCGTGGCGGACGCGCGAGAGAAGAACTCCAGCGTGAAGTCGGCGCGGTCGAGGACGCTTGCCGACTCGTAGGCGAGATAGCGGTCATCATAGCGCAGGGAATGCGCGTTCGTCTCGCGGACGACCGCACCCGCCGCGTCGATGAGCGGCTTTCCCGGCACACGCCCCGACAGCGTTGGAGGATTCGGCGGATTCTCGACGTTCGTCACGTCGTTCGTCCAGCCGCCGCCGAACACCTGTGCGTTGACGCACGAGTCCAGCACGTTCTCCTCGTAGGTCAGGTGGATGAGCTTGCCGTTGGCGTACGGGGCGACCGTCAGGAACTCGGCCGGCTTCAGCGCCCGCCGCGTGATGCGCACCTCGTCAATCGCGCCGCGCGCAATCTGGTATTTGTCGCCCGTGTCCCACATGTTGCCGGCGATGGCCGTCAAGAACGTCGCATTTTCTGTCGCAAGTGAGCCGACAGATCCCTCCCAGAGCATTGTTCCGTCAAGGTAGACGCGCATCTTTTCGGTGGTCTTGTCGTAGACGAGCGCGACATGATGCCAAAGTCCATCAACGACGGATGGCCCAGATGTGAATTGCGTACCGTTCGGGTAGTAACCTGAAAGTTTGCCCTCGCCGCGCATGATGCGCAGTTTCCACGTCGGCGCGCAGAAGAGATACGCGCTGTCGCCGCTGCTGTCCGACTTCTCGCCGAGGTCGTCGATCTTGAAGAACATCTCGGCCGTGAAGTCGTCGTCCGACACGCGGTTCGCGCGGTCGTCGAACGTGAGGCGGCCCGTGAAACGGGCGCTCGCGTCGTTCGTCGCGAGCTGCAGCGCCGCCGTGTTTGCCGTGCCGCTTGCCGCCCAGACGTTCCCGCGCACCGTCGCGCCGGGCACGTCGCCCGAAGTCGTCGTGTCACCTTTCATGATCGCGCCGATCAAGGCTGGAGATGCGCCCGGTGCCTTGTTGACGGGGGGAGGGAGGGTAGAAAAATCAATGTAAAGGGCCGTGTCTTCGTCCGCGTTCGGCGAGACGGGGCGCAGGAACGCGGTCGGCTCGAGAACCGCGTTCGAGAGACGCACCTCGTCAATCAGGCCGGGGAAGCTGCCGCCGATGAGAAGCGGAAAACCGTCCGCATAATGGATGGGTTCCGTCAGTTTGCAGGTGCCGATGGAGACATAATCCGCAAAGCACTGCGCCTGCCACGTGCCGTCCACTTCGCAGACGCGCAGGGCCACATGATGCCACTGGCCGTCCGCCAGAGTGTCCGAGGCGCAATCGGCGGACGCATTCAGCTCGCCTGCCGCGTTGTGGAAGCGCAAGGAAATCGACGGACGCGGCGTGTCGGCCGAGGTCTTGTGGAGACGAATGTAAAACGCCTCCTTGCCGGTGCTGTTCATCATGCCGACGAGCGGCTTCCAGTTCGGCAGTTCCGTTCCCTCGTACTTGAAGAAGAACTCCAGCGTAAACGTCTGCGGACGCAGGGCATCGTCGGATGCGACCTCCACGCGGCCGTAGTTGCCATTCCCGTCAGAGAAACGGAGCGCACGGTCGTTCACGGACGACTGGTGCGCCGTCGCGTCATAGAGGCGCGCGTCCGCGTCAAATGCTTCGGTGAACAGAGGGAAACCCTCGCCGCCGGTCGCGACGACCGTCCCTACGAATTTCGTCGCGGTCGCGTCGATTACGTTGGCGAGCGTCGTCGCGGACGTCCCCACCGCACCGTCTCCGAACCGCCACCAGGCGATCGTGTCGGCAGTTGCCGTGTCAAATGCGGCGACCGCGACGGCGGCGCACGCCCATTTTCCCATGCTGCTGTTCATGCGTAGTTCCTTCTTGTAGTTGAACACGATGGGAAGTTTATCACATGCGCCGTCAAGAACGCAAGGGGAGGCGTTATCATCCAGCCCAAGAGTTTGTTATCGAGAACAACAATTCTATCGAGCAGCCCTTACCTTTTCAGTCCGTAGTCGCCTCTTCGCCACCATTTGTCTTCGGCGAGAAGCGCAAACCCGAACGACGAGACCGAGCGAGCAGCTTCCCGCTCCGGCACGCGTATGTGCCAAGGCGTATCCCCCCGTAGGACATGTCGTTCCTCTGAAGTTTTGGACGTTTACGATGATTGAGCAACGCTTGGCGATTGCGGCAACAGAAGGGGTTATGCTATAATACGTGACAAAAGGAGGTATTAGATGAGCATTCAGATTGAGTTGCCTCCTGCCATGGCGCAGGAAGCGCAAGGATATGCGACGATTCAGGGGACAACCCTTGAACAGATGTTCTTGGACTACCTTGCCGCCGAGTTGGCGCGCAAGCGAAAATCGGATGCCGTCTTGGCAAGGTTGGATACGTTGGTCCGGAAGACGAGTGGGCGCTTGTGCGGAAAGGCCTACACGTTCAATCGCGCGGATGCATACGAACCGGAGACGTCTTGCTCATGAAGTTCCTTGACACCAATGTCTTTGTCTACTTTCGCGCGTTGGAAGTCAAAAAGGAATATGGACTGCAATTTTACGATTCGCTCGTGTTGGCCACGGCGGAATCCTATGGATGCGACGAGCTGCTGACCGAAGACCTGAACGAGGGACAAGTTTACGGCGGTGTTCGTGCAGTCAACCCGTTTAGAGACAAGCAAGAAGGCCATTCTTAACGCAGAAGGACGCGAAGCGGCGACGTCAGTCGCCCGTGGCACGGAGGAGCCGACGTGCCAAATTTCATATCTCATTTGATATAATTCGCGCATGAAGGCATGAAGAAAACGTCCGGCATCCTCCAGCTGCACCGCGTCCGCAAGCAGCCGCTGCGGCGCGTCCTCGTCGCGATCAACATCGGCGGCGCGTCCGGGCGGGACGCGCTTTCGGGGTTCTTCCGCTTCGTCAACGCCGGCAGGCGCTGGCGGCTGCGGCTCCTGGACAACACGTCGCGCATCCGCGAGACGCTGCTCAACGAGACCGCCGCGCCCTACGACGGCATCGCCACGGACTACCCCGCCGACGCCGAGACGGTCGACCTGCTGGCGAAAAGCGGCGTGCCGGTCGTCTTCTCGCACTTCGAGAGCGACCGCCTCGACGTCTTCCCGACGGCCTCGTTCGTCCGGCTCGACGACGAGGACGTCGGGCGCGCGGCGGCGGACTACTTCTTCGAGATGGGCAAGTTCGGCTCCTTCGCCTTTGTCGCGGGCTCGCCCGGACGGGAAGAATGGTCGATCCGGCGCGAGCGCGGCTTCCGCGCGGCCCTTGCGGCCCGGTCACTCGACTGCCGCACGCTCGTCCTGCCGCCGGAAGCCAACGCGCGCGACAACGCGGCGTTCGTCCTGACCCTGAAGCGCATGCCGAAGCCCGTGGCCGTCTTCGCCGACTGGGACAACGCGGCCTTTCGGACGCTCGAGATCTGCGCCGAGGCCGGAATCGACGTGCCAGGGCGCGTCTCGATTCTCGGCACGGACAACGACGAGGTGCTGTGCCGGGGCGTCGAGCCCGCGCTCTCCAGCATCCTGCCCGACCACGTCGGACTCGGCTTCAGCGCCGCGCAGGAACTCGAACGGCGCATGAACGGCGGACGCCCCCGGCTCGTCGTCCTGAAGTCGTCCGTCCGCGAGATCCTGACACGCGACTCCACGCGCACGCCCCAGCCCGCCGAGCACCTCATCCGCCTCGCGCGACGGTTCATCGCGGAGAACGACACGCGCCATCTCACGCCGGCGGACGTCGTCGCCCACCTTGGCGTGTCGCGCTCCCTCGCCGACCTGCGCTTCCGGGAGCTGGCGGGGCAGACGATCGGCGAGGCGATCGCCGCCGCCCGCATCGGCGCGGTCAAGCGCAAGCTGATCTCGACGCGCGCGACCGTCACGCAGATCGCGCGCACCTGCGGCTTCCCGAACGCGCCGTCGCTCGTGCGCTTCTTCAAGCGCGAGACGGGCCAGACCCCCGCCGCCTGGCGTACGCGCTGACGCCGGTCAGCGTGACGAAAGTGTCTGACCCCAATGGCAGGGTTCGGGTGGTAGGGTTTGCGTGACGCGGAATCTGCGTCGTCACTCCGCGCCCAGCGCGAGGCCGACCTTCGCGAGATCCTTCGCGTCCAGCGCGTAGACGGGATCGATCTCGACCGGCAGGTCCTTCGGAATCGTCACGCCAATCTCGGCCAGCCACTTCGTCCACTTCGCCCGCAGGTCGGCCCGGCACGTCGCGGGCGAATCGCTTCCCTCGGCGTTCTTGACGGGCGAGAACTCGTCCTTCGGATCGAACGCGAGGAACGCCGCGCGCTTCGCCTTCGGCAGGATGTCGAAGATGAACTTCTCGAACTTGTAGCCGTTGGGCTCCTTCGGCTGGACGACCTTGCCCTTCTCGACGAACGGAATCTTCTTGAACGCGAGGTGAAGCGGCATCGCCTTCGCCGCCTCGCGGGCGAGGAACGCGCGGTCGAAGACGTGGATCGCCGGCGAGCCGTAGAGGAAGTAGAGCCGACCGTCCTTCTTGCGCAGGCACTGCTCCTTCGTCATCTCGGTGTATTCGACCATGCGATAGGTCTTGCCGAACTGCATCGGGATGCCGACCTTCTCGAACGGATCGCGCTTCGCGCAGAGCTTGAGCGAATACTCCGACTTCTGGAGCACGTGGTAGCCGATGAACGCCGGATCGGCGATCTCGACGAGCGGATTGTCGACCTGGAAGAAGAAGACGGACTTGATGCCGCGCGTGCGCATGTCGTCCAGCGCGCCCGACCGCCGCAGCGCCGCGAGCAGGCCGCCGTGCCCGTCCGGGCTCATGAAGATATGCCCGGGACGGTCGAGGATGATCTTGCCGTCCTTCGTCATGCCGGGCCACATGCCTTGCGTGAAGAAGAAGACGTTCTTCGGGTCGAGACCGAAGAAGTCGTTCTCCTCGAAGCACTTCTGCGTCGCCGCGTTGTTCGCCTCGCTCGTCATCACGTAGAACGGAATCGTCGCGCCGTAGCGGATCGACCGCGCGAGAATCTTGCGCGCGTGGAAGTAGAAGAGCGGCGCGCCGGTGATCGGGCCGATCGAGAAGCAGCCCTTCGGTCCGTCGTAGCCGAGGCGCGAGCCCTGCCCGCCCGCGACGAGAAGCGCCGCGACGCGCCCGGCCCGCAGCTCCTTCTCGCCGGCGGCGATCGCCTTCTTCAGGGCCGCGCCCGACAGCTCGGCGACCTTCGGCGCCAGGCCCGTCGAGGAGTCGAAGCGGTCGCCGCCCGTCTCCAGCGCGGCCGCGCACTGCTTCAGGCTCTTCGGCTCGATCGTCGCGACCTGCGCGAGCAGTTCCTTGCGCTCGCTCTTCGCGAGCCTCTTCCAATAGGCGAGCACATGCTCCTGCCCGCACGACTTCAGCAGCCTCTCGGCCTCGGTGTAGTTCATGTTCAACTGATCCTTCATGGGCGGACATTATACCATATTGGACGGCCTGATACCGCACGCCTCCGGACGTCAGACGACGGGGCGGATGTACTTCGCCTTGATCGCGCGCCAGAGGACGACGCAGAACGCCGAAAGCGGAATCGCGAGCAGCATGCCGAGGACGGGGCCCAGCACCGTCGACCAGAAGAAGAAGCTGAAGATGACGCCCGCATAGCCGAGCCCCGTCTTGTCCCCCTGGATGCGCGGCGTGATGAAATAGCCGTCCAGCAGCTGCCCCGTCAGCCACACGCCCAGCACGAGCACGAGCCGCGTCAGCGAGCCGCCGTGCGGAAAGTAGGCGAGCGGCAGCGCGACTGGCAGGCAGATGACCGAACCGAAGAGCGGAATCAGGTTCAGGACTCCGAGCGCGAACCCGACGAGGAAGCCGTACGGCAGCCCGACGAGCCAGAAGCCCGTGCCGTAGAGGACGCCCTCGATGAGGCAGATGACCGTCTGCCGCTGGAAGAAAGAGACGAGGATGTCGATGAAGGCGTCGACTTGCGCGGCGAGGAAGTCGCGCGTCTCCGGTTTCAGGAACGGCAAGTGCCCGACCATCTCGCGTCCGTGGCGGTCCTTCGTCATCAGGAAGAAGACGAAGAAGATGAGCGTGACGAGCGCCGAGAGGACGCCTGTCAGGCACTTGAGCGCGCTCGTCCCCGCCTTGAGGGCCGTCGCGCCGTACTTCGTGTAGACGTCACCGAGGTCGTCCGGCCAGCCGAACTGCGCGAGGAGCGCATGGAGCTTCGGGAACGTCGCCTGAAACCAGCTGACGACCTGGCGCAGCAGCGCCGGACCCTGCGCGATCAGGTTCGAGACCTGATCGACCATCACCGACCCCGCGTACCAGAGCAGGAAGCCGATCGGCAGGAAGACCGTCAGCAGCATGACGACGAGCGCAAGGGACGGATTCTTCAGGATGCCCTTCCACCAGAGGTAGTACGGCTTGAAGAAGAGCGCGAGGAAAAAGCCGAACAGCACCGGCACGATGGCCGCCGAGGCGAACGCGAGCGCCTTCAGGATTCCCCACGCGACAGCCGCGACGAAAGTCAGGACGACGGCGACCGAGACGACCGTCAGGCCGCTCGCTACCGTCTTCCGCTGTGTCTCGCTCAATTCGATCATGCGCGCATTATACCAAAAAACCGTCCGCCGCCGAAGGGCGTCACGGCATCCCCTCAAGGTAAGGCGCCATGTCAGGAGGGATCGGCGCCTCGAACGAAACCCGCGCGCGCGTCACCGGATGCCAGAGGACAAGCTTCCAGGCGTGGAGCATCTGCCGCGTCGGCACAGGGTCGAGCCGCCTGTCGAGCGCCGGTTTCCCGTAGACCCTGTCGCCAATCACCGGACACCCCAACGAGGCCATGTGCACCCGGATCTGGTGCGTCCGCCCCGTCTCGATGCGACATTCGAGGAGAGAGGTTTGGAAAGTTTGGGAGGTTGAGGAGACTGGGGTGGTTGGGGAAGGCCTTTTCACTTTCCAGTTCGTGATTGCCACCTTTCCGTTTCGCTCGACGATCGCCATGCGCTTGCGGTCAACGGGATGACGGCCGATCAGGTTCTCGATGCGCCCCGCATCAAGGCGCGGCCGCCCATGGCAGACGGCCAGATACGTCTTCTCGACGTCGCGATGAGAGGCGAACGCCCGCGCGAGCCCGACCAGCGCCGGCTGGGACTTCGCGACAACAAGCAGCCCCGACGTATCCTGGTCGAGGCGGTGGACAATGCCCGGACGCGCCACGCCGCCGATGCCGGAAAGGTTGGGGCAGTGGTGCAGAAGCGCGTTCACGAGCGTCCCCGTGTAATGTCCGGGGGCAGGATGGACGACAAGCCCGGCAGGCTTGTTGACGACGATGAGGTCGTCGTCCTCGAAGAGGACGTCGAGCGGGATGTCCTCCGGTTCGGGCTCCGCCGGCACGGGCGGCGGAATCGAGACGACAATCTCGTCCGTCGCCTCGACCTTGCGCCCGGCCTTCTCCGCCACGACACCGTTCACGGTGACGAACCCGGCCTTGACAAGGCCCTCGATCCGCGAGCGCGAGAAGTCGGGGTAGCGCCCCTGCAGAACCCTGTCCAGCCGCTCGGACATGTCACCGGCGGCGGGACGTGACCTCGATCACGTTCACGCAGTTGCGGAGCTGGAGGATGATCTGGTCGACGACGCGCGCGGAGCCCAGCACGTCGATCTTCATGCGCGAGACCGTGCCGTCCTCCGTCGGCCCGACGTTCAGCGTCTGGATGTTGTAGCCGCGCCCCGAAATGAGCCCGACGATCCGCGCGAGGACGCCGGGCTTGTTCTCGACGAAGCAGTTCAGCCTGTAGATCGTCTCCTTCTCCTTCATACGCACGCCTCCTTTGGAATCGCGACTTCGACAAGCGTCGGACCCGGCGTCCGCAGCGCGCGCCGGAGCGTCGGCTCGACCTGCGCCGGCGCGGTCACGCGCACGCCCTTGAGCCCGTAGGCCCCCGCCAGCTTCACGAAGTCGGGCGACCGCAGGTCCGTCGCGAAATAGCGCGCCCCGTAGCTCTCCTTCTGCAGCTGGCGCACGAGGCCGAGCGACCGGTTGGCGAGGACGACGAACGTCACGCGCAGGGTCAGCTCGACGGCGACGATCAGCTCCTCCGCCGTCATCTGCGCGCCGCCGTCCCCGACGAACGCGACGACCCGGTGATCCGGCCGCGCGATCGCCGCGCCGATGGCCGCCGGGATGCCGAAGCCCATCGCGCCCATGCCGCCCGACGTCAGGAAGTGGCGCGGATAGACGTGGCGGAACTCCCGCGCCGCCCAGATCTGGTGCTGGCCGACGTCCGTCACGACAAGCGCGTCGCCGCGCGTCAGCGCCGCGACGGTGCGGATGACGGCCGCCGGGTCAATCGCCTGCGCGTCCGAGCGCGTGCGGCGCGCGTCCGGGCGCGCGAGCGACGCGCACCACGTCGCGTGCGTCGCCGGACGGATCCGCGAGTTGACGGTCGTCAGCAGGTCCTTGATGTCCGCGACGATGCCGAGGTGGGCCGTCACGTTCTTGTCGATCGAGCTGGGGTCGCAGTCGACGTGGACGATCTTCGCCTGCCGCGCAAACGTGCGGACGTCGCCCGTCGTGCGGTCGTTGAAGCGCACGCCGAGCGCGAGGATGACGTCCGCCGCGCGGATCGCCCGGTTCGCCGCGTCCGTCCCGTACAGGCCGCAGAGGCCAAGCGCGAGCGGATCGCGCTCGTCGAGGGAGCCGATGCCCATGAGCGTCGTCGCGACGGGGATCTGCGCCTTGTGCGCGAGCGCCGTCACGTCGGACGCCGCCTCGGCGGCGAGGACGCCGCCGCCCGCGAGGATGAGCGGACGCTGCGCCTCGTTCAGGAGCTTCGCGAGGCGGTTCACCTCGCGCGGCGCGGCGTAGACTTCGGGATGGTACGCCCTGAGGCAGACGCGCTCCGGGTACGTCGCCGCCGTCCGCGCCTCCTGGCAGTCGCGCGGCACGTCGATGACGACGACGCCGGGCTTGCCGTGCGTCGCGATGTAGAAGGCCTGGGCGACCGTCTCGGGAATCTCGTCCGCCGACTTCACGAGGAAGTTGTGCTTCGAGACGGCGCGCGTCAGCCCCGTCGTGTCCGCCTCCTGAAAGGCGTCCGTGCCGATCTGGGCGAGCGGCACCTGTCCGCAGACGAGGACGAGCGGCACGCCGTCCATGTTCGCGCAGCCGAGGCCGGTGATCGTGTTCGTGAGGCCGGGCCCGCTCGTCACGAGCGCGACGCCCGGCCGCCCCAGTGCGCGCGCATAGCCGTCCGCCATGTGCACGCATCCCTGCTCGTGGCGCCCCAGGACGAAGCGGAACTTCGCCGTGCGCACGGCGTCGAAGATGTCGATGACGTTCCCGCCCGGATAGCCGAAGACGACTTCGGCCCCGGCGCGTTCCAACGAATCCACGAGGGCCTGCGCGCCTGTGCGCAGCCCCTTCCCCTCCCCTGCTCTGCCTGTTTTCTGCATGGTCAAATCTGCCGCGTAGTATACCATAATGTCGCTTCGTCAGCGGCGGCCTTCAGTCCCAGACGTTGCCGATGACGGCGAGAAGGCCGTCCGACACGGCGATGGCGACGATCGAGCCGACGACGGCCGAGGTCGCCGCGTGGCCGACGCCATCCGCCGTCGATCTCGTGCGCATGCCGGCCGCGCAGCCGATAAGGCCGACGAGGAGGCCGAAGCCCATGCTCTTGGCGAGGCCGGAAAGAATCATGGAAACGGTCGAGATCGACGTCACGTGCTGCCAGTAGACCGTCTGCGGCACGTTCATCGTCTCCAGGACGAGCGCACCGCCCACGAGGCCCGCGATCTCCGCGAAGATCGTGAGGACCGGCATCGCGAGCACCGCCGCGACGACGCGCGGCAGCACGAGGAAGCGGACGGGCGGCAGGCCCATCGTCGTCAGCGCGTCCAGCTCCTCGTCGACCTTCATCGTGCCGATCTCCGCCGCGAACGCGCTGCCCGTGCGCCCCGCGAGGATGATGGCCGTGATGATCGGCCCCAGCTCGCGGAACAGCGCGATCGCCAGCATGTCGGAGACGTAGACCTCGACGCCGAACATCTGGAGCGCCGCCGCGCACTGGAACGCGAGGATGACGCCGAGGAGGAAGCCGACGCCGATCGTCACCGGGAAGCCGTCGAACGACGCGCGCTGGAACGCAAGCGCCGCGTCGCCCGCGCGGAACTGGCGCGGATGGAACGCCGCCGACACGGCGCAGCACGCGGACTCGCCGAGGAACGACAGGAAGGAGAGGAAGCCGCGCATCAGAATTGGGCGAGCGCCGCCGAGACGGCCTGCGAAAACGCCTGCGAGAAGGCGCGCGAGTAGTTGCCGTCCGCCGCATCCGCCGACCCTTCGCCGCGCGCCGAGGCGAAGACCGCGCGATCCTTCAGCAGCAGCACCGTCAACTCGACCGTCGCGCGGCGCTCGCCCGGCGTCCGGCAGTCGAGCGCGAGGCGCGTCACCGTCGTCTCGGCCGCGACGTCCGTCGTCAGCTGGGAGGCGGCCGGCACCGCCGCGCGGAACGCGCCGCGCGCGAGAAAGGCGTCCTGCACCGCGCTCTTCAGCAGCGCGGCGGGCTGCGCGGCGAACTGGTTGTAGGGGTCGAACGCGAGCGCGCCGTTCGGACGCAGCACAGCCAAGGTCTTCGCGTCGTAGGGCGCCCGCACGGAAACCTGCGAAATGCGGACGCTGCCGCGCGACGGGCTCTCGGCCGCCGAGACGGACGCCGCCGTCGGCGCGGGCGTGAACTCGATCGTCCAGGTCGAGACCTCCGGCGGCGCGGACGTCAGGCACCCCGCCACAAGCGGCAGGGCGACAAGGGAAAGCATGCGTTTCATGGCGCGCATTATACCACAGCCCGCCCCGCGCCCGCAAGACGGAACGCCTTCGCGTCACCGCTCGCCGTTGAAGAGCGCGTTCGTCGCGTAGTAGGGGTCGGACGTGAATCGGCAGCCGAGTCGCCTGAGGCCCGCCTCGTCGCCCGGCGTGACCATGTGCGTCATGTGCACCTCGCAGCTGCGCAGCGCGCCCAGCTTCTCCATCGCGATCTGCGCCGCCGGGTTCGTCGTCGCGGAGATCGCGAGCCCGATCAGCGCCTCGTCGAGGTTCAGCGACGTGTAGCCGACCTTCAGGATGTCCTGCTTCATGTGCGCGATCGAGCGGATGATGTTCGGGCTGATGAGCGGAATCTGCGCGGGAATCCCCGACAGGGTCTTCACCGCGTTCATCACCATCGCCGCCGCCGCGTGCATCTCGTCGGAGTTGCGCCCCGTGACGAGCCGTCCGTCCGCAAGCTCGATCGCCGCGCCCGAGACGATCGTCCCGCCGGCCTTGCCCTTGCCCTGCTGCTGCGCCTCTTCCGCCGCCTGGCGCGCCGCCTCGACGACGATGCGGTCTTCGGTCTTGAGGCCGAGCGAGTCCATCAGCTCCTTCGCGCGCTCGACCATCGAGCGCGGACACGAGCCTTCGGCGAACGCGCACTGGTAGCGCAGGAACCGGCGGATCACCTCCTGCTTCGAGGCGTTGCGCACGACCTCGTCGTCGACGATGCCGAAGCCGATGCGGTTGACGCCCATGTCCGTCGGGCTCCTGTAGGGACAGGCCCCCTGCGTCATCTTCTGCCAGATCGCCACCAGGAGCGGAAAGGCGTCCACGTCGCGGTTGTAGTTCACCGTCTCGACGCCATAGGCCGCCTTGTGGTAGGGGTCGATCATGTTCCGGTCCTGCAGGTCGATCGTCGCGGCCTCGTAGGCGATGTTGAGGGGATGGTCGAGCGGCAGGTTCCAGACCGGGAAGCTCTCGAACTTCGAGTAGCCCGCGACCTTGCCCTGTCGGTACTCGTGGTAGATCTGCGTCAGGCACGTCGCGAACTTTCCCGAGCCCGGCCCTGGCGCCGTCACGACGACGATGGGCCGCTCGGTCTGCACGTACTCGTTCTTGCCATAGCCCATGTCCGAGACGATCGTGTCGACGTCCGCCGGATAGCCCGCCGTCTTGTAGTGGTAGTAGACCCGGACGCCGCGCCGCTCCAGCTTCGCGCGGAAGAGCTTCACGGCCGCCTGCTCCTGGAAGCGCGTGATGACGACGCCGCGCACGGTGAGGCCGAGCGAGCGGAGGTCGTCGATGAGCTTCAGCGCGTCGTCCGCATAGGAGATCCCGAAGTCGGCGCGCATCTTCTTGCGCTCGATGTCGCCCGAATAGAGGCAGAGGATGACCTCCGCCTGATCCTTCAGGGACTGAAGAAGCCGCAGCTTCACGTTCGGGTCGTAGCCGGGCAGGCAGCGCGCCGCATGGAAGTCGTTGATGAGCTTGCCGCCGAACTCCAGGTAAAGACGCCCGTATTTCCCCGCGCGGCGCCGAATCTCCTCGGACTGCTCCTTCAGGTATTTGTCGTTGTCAAAGCCAAGTTTCACGGAAAGAGAATGTTTCTGGTTTCTGGTTTCAGGTCTCCGGCGGAAGGCGCATGGCTTCAGGCTCTCACGCCTCTCGCGTCTCTTCCGTCGCTCAAGTCAAAGTCGGCGAATCTACCGGTGAAGCTCGTCGAGAATCTTCTGGATCTTCTCCTTGCACCGGCCACAGCCGCCGCCGGCCTTGGTGTAGTTCGTCACCTCCTCGACCGTCGTGAGCTGGTTCTCGGCGATGACGCGGCGCACCTCGTTCTCGGACACGTTGTAGCACGTGCAGAGCGTCTGGTCCTCGAGGTTGCGGTCGGCGTTCTCGCCCGTCTCGTAGTTCTTGATCGCCGCCTCCATCGCCTCGCGCCCCATGACGCTGCAGTGCATCTTCTGCGGAGGAAGGCCGCCGAGGTAGTCGGCGATCTGCTGGTTCGTGATCTTCTTCGCCTCCTCCAGCGTCTTGCCGATCACCATTTCGGTCAGCGCGGACGAACTCGCGATCGCGCTCGCGCAGCCGAAGGTCTGGAATTTCGCGTCGGCGATCCGGCCGTTCGGGCCGAGCTTGAACTGAAACTGAAGCGCGTCGCCGCACGCGAGGGAGCCGACCGTCGCCGTCCCGTCCGGATGCTCAATCTTGCCCACGTTCCGCGGATTGCGGAAATGATCCATCATCTTCTCGGAATAGTTCCACATAACGGGTTCTTATTATACCATATTTGCCAATCGTCTCGCAATCCGCAAACGTCTCAAAAAAAGCAAAACGCCCACGCTGAAAAGCGTAGGCGTTCCACAGTTCGATGAAAAAGAAGAAAGCCGGCGGCG
>DCMF01000037.1 GCA_002321305.1 Verrucomicrobia bacterium UBA1629
CTTGTGCGAGAGGTGGGTGCGCGAGCCGTTTCGTGTTCGCGCGCAGCGCCGCGCCCCTGCGCGCTCGGCGGCTCTGCGCGAAACGCCAGAAAGGGCTGCTGAAATGAGTCACCGCATACCGAGCTGGACGGCGGCGCACCGCGCGAACGCCTGCGTGAAACGGCGGCTGAAGACGCTCTTCTACGGTGTGACGCACGAGCACGCCTGCGGCAAGTTCGAGACGCTCAAGCGCCTCGCGGACGACTTCGAGGTCGTCGCGCTGGTCGATGACCGTCCGCGCGGGACGCCTTGCCACCTCAACGAGCGGCTCGATGTCGAACGGGCCGTCCGCGACGGCTTCCGCGTCGTCTCCGAGGCCGAAGCGGAGGGCCTGATGGACGGCCTCGACGTCGCATTCGTCGAGACGGCGAACGCCGACCTGATGGAGGTCGCGGCGAAGTTCGTCGCGCGCGGCGTCCCGCTCCACTGCGACAAGCCGTGCGGCGAGGCACCGGAGCCGTACCGCTCGCTCGTCGAGACGTGCCGCGCCGCCAACCTGCCGTTCCAGATCGGCTACATGTACCGAGGCAACCCGGCCGTCCAGTTCGCGTGGCAGTTCGTCGCGGATGGCGGCCTCGGCGACGTCGCCTTCGTTGAGGCGGACATGAACCACGACTACGGCGAGCCGAATTACCCCGACTACATTGCCTCGTTCAGGGGCGGCATCCTCTACAACCTCGGCTGCCACCTCGTGGACATGGTGCTGCCGCTCGTGCGCGGCGAACTGCGTGAGGCGCATCCGTTCCTCGGCGACGCGCCGGGCGACCCGCTCGGGTGTCGCACGGCGGGCGCGGCGTTCCTGCGATTCGCGGGGACGGACGTCCTCCTGCGCACGTCGTCGCGGATGCCGGGCGGCATCCTCTGCCGCCGCCTGCGCGTGGACGGCACGAACGGCACGCTCGACCTCTGCCCGATCGAGCGCTTCGACGGCGAGGAACTGACGCTCACGCTGACGCTGAAGGATGCGGCGGGCGGGTTCGCGGCGGGACGGCATGAGGTCAACTTCGGCGTGCAAACCGATCGCTACGCGCCGCAGCTGAAGGAGCTTGCGGCAATCGTGCGCGGGGAGCGACCGAACCGGCAGGACTACGCCCGCGACCTGCTGGTGCACGAGCTGACGCTCCGGGCCTGCGGATGGAACGAGGAAAACGGCGGAGGGGGAAAATGAGGCGGTCGGCGATGGCTTTGGACAGGATTGACAGGATTGACAGGATTGGCGGATGCGCCGAGCCATTCAATCCTGTGAATCCTGTAAATCCTGTCAGAAGATCCGTTATCCCGAAGTTGATGAACACAGAGCGGCCTGCGGCCGGGCGACGGGAGATGACAGGGAGTCTCGCTTCGCGCATGCCTGTCGGCTTCGTCGCCCGCGCATCGGCTCCTATGAATGAAACTCCGATTCGTGTGGCTCTCGCTACCGCTCCGCAGAATGCCTCTTCCGAAAGCAACCCAATTCGCCCCTTCACGACCATGAAAGTGATTGCTTTGAGACTGGCTTCTGCGAAGCCAGCTGCAAGTCTGCGGAGCGGTAGCGAGAGCATCAATCATCGGAGTTTCTCAACACCTTATTGCAATAAACCTGTCAGTAACCACAAAATCACAAGGAGTGAACAGCCATGAAAGCCATGTGTCTCGAAAACAGGGAGTTCGTCTGGAAGGACGTGCCCGACCCCGTCTGCCACGACGGGTTCGACGTGAAGATCCGCATCCGCGCCTGCGCGCTCAACCGCGCCGACCTCATGCAGCGGCAGGGCATCTACGCGCCGCCGGAGGGCTGGCCGCTCTGGCCCGGCCTCGAGTGCGCGGGCGAGGTCCTCGAATGTCCGGCGAACGGACGCTTCCAGCCCGGCGACCGGGTCTGCGCGCTCCTCGGAGGCGGCGGCTACGCCGAGCAGGCCGTCGTGCCGGAGGGCATGGTCATGCCCATGCCGAAGGGCTTCTCGTTCGCCGAGGCGGCGGGCGTCCCGGAGGTCTACGCGACGGCCTACCTCAACCTGAAGCTCGTCGGCGAGATCCGGAAGGGCGAGACGTTCTTCATCAACGGCGGCGAGGGCGGACTCGGCATCGCGGCGATCCAGCTCGCGAAGCACGTCTTCGGGGCGAAGGTCGTCGCGCAGGTCGCCTCGGACGCGAACGGCGCGTTCTGCCGCGAAGTCGGCGCGGACGTCACGGTGAACCGCTTCACGGGCGACCTCGTGCAGACGCTCGCCGAGAACCCGCCGGACGTCGCGATCGACCCGGTGGGCGGGCCGCTCATGGGCAGGTGCATCGCGACGATGCCGTATCGCGGACGCTGGATCTCGCTTGCGTCCATGGCGGGGCCGGAGACGGTGCTGGACGTGAACCTGCTCTGGAGGAAGAACCTGCGCGTCATCGGCTCGACGCTGCGCTCGCGCACGCCGGCGGAGAAGGCGCAGATCCTTGCGGGACTCGTCCGCGACGTCTGGCCCGCGTTCGAGGCGCGGCGGTTCGCGCCGTTCGTCCACAAGGTGCTGCCGATCGCCGCCGCCGCCGAGGCCCACGCGATCCTCGAGCGCGGCGAGAACCGCGGCAAGGTCGTGCTGGCGGTGGGGTAAAACAGGGGGACAAACCCCCGAAACAACGAAATGAACGGAATGTGAAGATGTCCGCAAGCAATTTCTAATCCAAACACACACAACCAAGACAAACACAACACATAAACAAGGAGGAACACATGAACACCAAAGGAATGATTCTCGTCGCGGCGCTGGCCGTTGCGTCTTTGGGGCGCGCCGACGACCCTGTCCGACTGGTCTATGTCGGCGAAGACAAAGGCAGCTGGGCGGCGGAAAACGCCTGGTCGAACGCCGTGACCGCCGCAAAGGGTCCCTGGAAAGACGGCGCGCTTGCGGTGATTCCCGGCAAGTCGCTGGAGATTCCCCAGGACGTGAGTGCGTACGGCCTTGAGTTCACGGCCATTCCGGTGAACCTGACGGGCGCGGGCAAGCTGACGCTCGGTGCGGGCGGTCTGACTGCGTCAATCGTCTTCAAGGAAGGCGACCCGTGGCAGAACAGCTACATCAAGAACGACGGCGGGCTTCATCTCGCGGCGAGTCAGACGTGGTATCTCAAGTTTTGGGGTATGCTTCAGATAGGATACAATAACTGTCCGCTGACCGCCGAGCCGAACGTGACATGGACGGTCGGCGGGTCTGCTCAGCTGCGAGGTGCCGCGAAGGGGCTGCTGACGTCCGACGTCACGATGATCGTGGGTGATTCGGTCACGTTGGCGCTGGAACGCAACACCGACTATGGACTGGGAACGCCCAAGCTCGTTTTCGAAGGACAAAAGGTGAAGATGAGTTTCGGCAATGAAAACCAGGCCCCTGTCTTGGGCGGCAACTGCGCGCAGGCGGTCACTCTGCGTTCCGGCGCCAATCTGACTTTCAATGCCGCGAATCCAGGTTATTTTGAGGCCCGGGAGCTGAAAGTGGACGGCGATGGCGAGGCGAAGCTTTCGCGCATCACGGGCGGCAATGTCCAGCTGGCGCCCGGCGAGACGGTTGTCGACGTGGCGGACGGCCACGCGCTGGTTCTCGACGCCGCGCTGGCGAAGACGTCTCCGTCGACGAAGCTGGTGAAGCGCGGCGCGGGCACGCTGACGGTCGCGCAGTCCGCAGAGCCGATCGACGTCACGGTCGAGGCGGGCACGCTTCAGTTCGCCTCCCGGAAGTGGAAGCACTTCCGGTTCAAGATCGACGCCGTGTACAATTCGAAGGCGTGGGGCGTCCAGATTTCCGAGTTCAAGCTGCTCAACGGCGACACGGCGGTCGCCGGCGGAACCCCGTCCTATGACAAAAGCACGAAGATCCTTCCTTCCGGCACCACCGGCACACGGGTGGACTGCTGGGAACATGAGACGCCCGCGAAGGCGCTTGACGGGAATCTGAACACCAAATGGGTGGATCAGCGGGCCGCGTCCGACCAGATCGCCAGCAAGGGCGACAAGGTGTGGGTTCAGGTGAGCTACGACGAGCCGGTCCGGATCACCGGCTATTCGTGGGCCACGGCAAACGACGCCGGACCCGACGACAGCAGCCAGAGCTGTCGCGACCCGTCCGCGTGGCGGCTTCTCGCGAGCGATGACGGCGAGAACTGGGTCGAGCTGGACAGGCGCGAGAACATGGGGCCTTACGCGGCGCGCAAGAGCTGGGTCGGGACGTTCTCCGTCGGTTCTGGACTCGGCGCGGACGCCCAGCTGGGGCATGTCGTCGTCGAAGCGGGCGGCACACTGGACCTGCGCGGCTCTGCGGCTCCGGCAAGCGGGAGCATCGAGAACCGCGGCGGCACGATCCTGACGGATGCGGGAGCAAAAACCGAGAAGGCGGTCGCCGTCCTCGGCGGCACGCTGTCGCGCGGGCCGGCCACGTTCGGCGGCAAGTTCTTCCGCGTGACGCTCATGGGGAACCGCGTGGAGGCGTGGGATTGCACGTCCATCGCCGAGTTCTCGCTGTACGCGGCGGGCGGCACGCGCGTCAACAAGGGGACGTTTACGGACAAGTCGGCGTCCGTTTCGGCGGTCAAGGATCTGGCCGCCGGGGAGGTTTGGCTGGACGCGAATGGCGGGAATGTCCGGGAAGGAATTGCCAACGCCTTTGACGGAGACTCCGAGACGATGTTCTTCGTCTCTGGCGGGAAACCTTCTGCCGACAAGCCGATCGTGTTTGCCTTCCGCCTGCCGGACGACGCGGCGCGCGTGGCCGGGTACACGTTCACCACGGGTCTGGACAGCTGGATGAATAATGGGATGAATATTGATTGGTATCATCGAAACAACCCGATCGACTGGAAGGTCGAGGGGAGCTTTGACGGCCAGACTTGGTACGTGCTGGACGAGGTTTCCGTCAAGGCGACGCCCGCTGCGCCAGGCACGGAATACAACGCCGGCGCGCCCTATGCCGTGACGGGCTGGGGCGAACCCGGCGAAGGCGAGGCGGTTGCGTTCGATGCGGACACCGCCGTGTCCGTCGCGCCGGGCGCGACGCTGGACCTGCGCTCTGACAAGATGGTCGTCGGACATCTCGCGGTGGACTGCCGGACGGCGGGCGAAACCGGCGGAACGATCACCTGCCTCACGCCGATGTCGGACGGCACGCTGGATCTGACGGTCGACGACCCGAAGAGCGTCCGTGAGGGCTTTGTCGTGCCGCTGACGATCGGGACGGTGGCGGACGCGCAGAACTTCGCCACGTGGTCGGTGCGGGTGAACGGCGTCGTCAAGTCCAAGCGCAAGCTGGTCTACCGTGACGGCCAGCTGCTGATCAGGGGCGTCGGTTTTGCCGTGATCATCCGCTGACCGTCTGCGCACGACATCGACAAGAAACTCAAAATTCAATCGTAAAAGAAAGGAATAAAAATGGACATCAATCGTCGTCACTTTCTCCTCGGCAGCGCTGCGGCCGCCACGCTCGCGGGCTGCGCCACGAACAAGATGGGGCTGCGTCCGCTCAAGCCGGGCGAGAAGCGCGCCGTCGCCCTGATCGGCATCGGCATCCAGGGCCGCACGGCCCTGCTGACGCAGTTCCTGGACCAGAAGAACGTCCGCGTCACGGCCGTCTGCGACTGCGACAAGGTGCGCTGCGCCGACGCGAAGAAGCGCGTCGACGCCTTCTACAAGGACGCCTCGTGCAAGGCGTACGCCGACTTCCGCGACGTCCTCACCGACCCGACGATCGACGCGGTGTGCATCGCGACGCCCGACCACTGGCACGCCTACATCTCGGTCGAGGCGATGAAGCACGGCAAGGACGTCTACTGCGAGAAGCCGCTGACGTTCTCGATCGACGAGGCGAAGAAGGTCATCGCCGCGCAGGAGAAGTACGGGCGCGTCTTCCA
>DCMF01000041.1 GCA_002321305.1 Verrucomicrobia bacterium UBA1629
CTTGTGCGAGAGGTGGGTGCGCAAGCCGTTTCGTGTTCGCGCGCCGCGCCGCGCCCCTGCGCGAGAGGTTTACAAACACAGAGCGGCCTGCGGCCGGGCGACGGGAGATGACAGGGAGTTTCGCTTCGCGCAATCCTGTCGGCTTCGTCGCCCGCGCATCGGCTCCTATGAATGAAACTCCGATTCGTGTGGCTCTCGCTACCGCTCCGCGGAATGCCTCTTCCGAAAGCAACCCAATTCGCCCCTTCACGACCATGAAAGTGATTGCTTTGAGACTGGCTTCTGCGAAGCCAGCTGTAAGTCTGCGGAGCGGTAGCGAGAGCATCAATCATCGGAGTTTCTCAACACCTTATTGCAATAAATCTGTCAGTAACCACAAAATCACAAGGAGTGAACAGCCATGAAAGCCATGTGTCTCGAAGAAAAGGCCTTCGTCTGGAAGGACGTGCCCGACCCCGTGCGCCACGCCGGGTTCGACGTGAAGATCCGCATCCGCGCCTGCGCGCTCAACCGCGCCGACCTCATGCAGCGGCAGGGCATCTACGCGCCGCCGGAGGGCTGGCCGCTCTGGCCCGGCCTCGAGTGCGCGGGCGAGGTCCTCGAGTGTCCGCCGGACGGGCGCTTCCGGCCCGGCGACAGGGTCTGCGCGCTCCTCGGGGGCGGCGGCTACGCCGAGCAGGCCGTCGTGCCGGAGGGCATGGTCATGCCCATGCCGAAGGGCTTCTCGTTCGCCGAGGCGGCGGGCGTCCCGGAGGTCTACGCGACGGCCTACCTCAACCTGAAGCTCGTCGGCGAGATCAAGGCGGGCGAGACCTTCTTCATCAACGGCGGCGAGGGCGGGCTCGGCATCGCGGCGATCCAGCTCGCGAAGCATGTTTTCGGCGCGAAAGTCATCGCGCAGGTCGCCTCAGACGCGAACGGCGCGTTCTGCCGCGCGGTCGGCGCGGACGTCACGGTGAACCGCTTCACGGGCGACCTCGTGAAGACGCTCGCCGAGAATCCGCCGGACGTCGCGATCGACCCGGTGGGTGGTCCGCTCATGGGAAAGTGCATCGCGACGATGCCGTATCGCGGACGCTGGATCTCTCTTGCGTCGATGGCGGGGCCGGAGACGGTGCTGGACGTGAACCTGCTCTGGCGCAAGAACCTGCGCGTCATTGGCTCGACGCTGCGCTCGCGCACGCCGGCGGAGAAGGCGCAGATCCTTGCGGGGCTTGTCCGCGACGTCTGGCCGGCGTTCGAGGCGCGGCGGTTCGCGCCGTTCGTCCACAAGGTGCTGCCGATCGCCGCCGCCGCCGAGGCCCACGCGATCCTGGAGCGCGGCGAGAACCGCGGCAAGGTCGTGCTGGAGGTGGGGTAAAACAGGGGGACAGACCCCGGAAACAGTAAACGAAAGGTTAAGAAAATGAACGAAAACATGAAAAATATGAAAAATGTCGGTCGACTGGCCGTTGTCTTGGCGGTCTCGGCCGTCGGGGCGCGGACGGCGGAGGCGGGCATCGACCGGTCGGTCATGTCCGACAAGTACTGGGCCATCTGGAACGACGCCGAGCAGGCGCGGATCGACGCGGACATCGAGAAGAACCGCAAGGCGGACGCGACCTTCGCGCTCGCCGCGCCGTCCGGCGCGGTCGTGAAGGTCGAGCAGCTGACGCACGACTTCCGCTTCGGCGCGCACATCTTCAACTTCAACCAGCTTGGCAAGACCGCCTACAACGACGCCTACAAGGCGAGCTACGGCAAGGGCGGGCTCTTCAACCAAGCGACCGTCTCGTTCTACTGGATCGACCACGAGCCGACGCCGGGCGCGTTCCGCTTCGACGGGAACTACCGCGAAGAGGCGCGCTACTGGAACGGCCTCACGCGCGACGAGGCGATGGCCGACCGCTATTGGCGGCGTCCGGCGCCCGGCCCGGTCATCGACTTCCTCAAGACGATGGACGTCGCGATCCACGGGCACATCCTGATCTGGGGCAACGCGAAGCCCTACTGGATCTACGACTGGTACTGTCCCGAAAGCGAGAAACGCGTCTTTGACGGGATCGGCATCCCGCGCCATTCGACCGACTGCGGCTGGGAGCCGTGCGGCCAGAACTGGGGCAGGGGGTACATGGGCCGCGTCGCGGCCGTCTGGCGCGCGCGGTACAATGGCCTCGACGAGCGCACGCTTGAACGGGAGGCGCCCGTCTACGCGTCGAACCTGCGGCGGATCTTCCGCAAGCGCGTCTTGGACGTCGCGGCGCGGTTCGGCGAGGTTGTGGACAGCTGGGACGTGGTGAACGAAAGCTCGTATGACTGGGCGCGCTACCGCAAGTCCCGCACGGGGCTCGGCTACTGGTTCAGCATGTACGGTCTCATGCCGGGGGACTATCCGCTCCATGCGCTGCTGGACGCAAAGGAGGAGATGTCCCCGTCCGCGAAACTCGCGATAAACGACTACAACATCTCGCCCGACTTCCTCGCGCAGGTGCGCGACCTGGAGCAGGAAGGCGCGCGCATTGACCTCGTGGGCTGCCAGATGCACATCTTCAACACGAACGACTGCCGCCGTCTCGCGAACGGCGCGACGGACGTGAACTGGGTCGGTTCGCCGAAGGTCATCCGCGAACGGCTCGACATGATGGCGAAGACGGGCAAGCCGCTCCACGTCTCGGAGGTGACGATCGCCGCGCCGGGCGTGGACGAGACCTCGCGGAAGATCCAGGCCGTGCTGGTGCGGAACATCTACCGTGCCTGGTTCTCGCATCCGAAGACGATGGGCATCACGTGGTGGAACACGGTGGACGGCGCGGGCGTGGCGGGCGAACCGCTCGTCTCGGGCCTCTTCACGCGCGAGATGGAGAAGAAGCCCGCCTATGACGCGCTTGACGAGCTCATCAACCGCGAGTGGCGTACGAACCTCGCGGTCGCGGCGGACGCGGACGGCAAGGTCTCGTTCCGCGGCTTCCGCGGCCGCTACCGCCTCAGCTGGACGGGCGCGGACGGCAAGCCGGCGACGAAGCTGGTCGAGGTAAAATAAGGAGGTAGGTGATGCAGATGACGCGAAGAACGTTCTTGGGGGAATGCGCCGCGCTGGCGCTGACGGGGAGGGCTTCGGCGAAGGGCCCTCGGTCATCGGTGGCGGTTCGGGACGAGCTGAACCGTCAGATTTCGGAAGGGCTGATCGCGGGCGGCGTCTGCGGTCTCGTGGGCGGTCCGCTGTATGTGGCGGGCGAGCGGACGCGCCATCCCGTCTCGACGCCCATGGCGGACAACTGCATCTTCGACCTGGCCAGCGCCGCCAAGCCGTTCACGGCGAGCCTGTGCGCGCGGCTTGTCGCGGACGGACGGCTTGACCCGGACGCGCCCTTTACGCGCTACCTGCCCGAGCACATCCTCGCGAAGGAAAACTGCGCGATCACGGTGCGCGACCTGGCGACGCACACGGGCGGGTTCGACAACGCGAAGCCGTACATTCTTCCCGATCCGGAGGACTTCGACCGCGTGCTTTTCGCGAAGCGTCCCGTGCGTCCGCGCGGCGCGGCGTATGACTACGCCTGCTCGAACTTCATCTATCTCGGCAAGATCGTCGAGCGCGTGACGGGGATGGATCTCGAGACGGCGGCGCGAAAACTTCTCTGGGGGCCGCTTGGCATGCGCGACACCTGCTGGCACGAGGTCGTCGGCAGTCCGCGCGCGGTCGAGACCTTCACGAACGGGCGACTGCCGCCGGGAACGCACGGCGACGAGTCCGCGCGCGCCTATCCGCGCCCAATGGGCAACGGCTCGGCGTTTTCGACGGCGGGCGATATGCTGCAGTTCGTCGGCGACCTGTTGGCGCGGCGGGCGTTCCCGAAAGCCTACTACGATCTTTTGCTGACGCCGAGCTGGGAGAAGGGTGATATTCGGCGCAGCTTCGGCTGGGACATGAGCGCGGCCGACCGGCCCGAGGGATGGAGCGCGGCGACCGTCTCGCATGGCGGCTACACGGGCAACACGATCGCGGTCGATCCGGAGAAGGGCTTCGCCGGCGTCGTGCTGACGAACCGCACGGGAGACCGGCTGAAGGGCTATGCCGGACATCGGCGTCTTCTGGCGCTGATGTCCAATGCGTAAACGGTCTGGGAAGCGATTGGTTTGGGGGCTGGTTTCTGCGAAGCCAGCAATAACCTGCGGAGCGGGACAGCCGAGCGAAGCGAGACAGCCGAAGGCCGCGAGAGCATCAATCATCGGAGTTAAATATTCGTTGCCACATCTATAACAAGAAAGAACTGACAAATGAAAGAGATCGAGTTCAAGGGCAAAGTCGTTGTCGTGACGGGCGCGGGTTCCGGCATGGGGCTGCTCGCCGCGCAGGAGTTCGCCGCGCGCGGCGCAACGGTCGTGATGTGCGACGTGAACGCCGAGGCGGTGTCCCGCGCGGCGGCTGAAATCGCCGCGCCGGGACGGCGGGCCGTGGCGTGTCCCGGCGACGTGCGGAACTTTGACGACGCGCTCGCGGCGGCGGCGATGGCGGACGGACTGGGCGGCTGCGACATCCTCG
>DCMF01000128.1:0-2388 GCA_002321305.1 Verrucomicrobia bacterium UBA1629
TCTCCTTGTAGGGGACCTTCCCGGCCGTCGAGACGATCTCGTTCGTGAAGTTGTCGTACTCGTCCACGACCACGTAGATGCCGAGGCCGAGGCTCTTGGCAAGGTCACACAGACGGCTGTATTTCGCTTCTGCGCCCTGCGTGTGCAGGATCTCGTCCACGTCCGCAAGCGGCGCAAGGATCTCCCGATGCCCGAAGACGAAATTGTAGAGCACCGTGTCCATGTAGGCCTCGAACTTCTCCGCCCACGTCTGACCCCGACAGACATTGACTTGCGAGAAGTCGAGCGACAGCACGAAATACCGGCTCGCGTTCTTGGTCGGGTTCTGCCCGATGTCGAGTCCGCCGAAGAGGCGGTCGAAGTTCCCCTTCTCCGCGACGTCGTAGTAGCAGCGCAGCGTCTCGCAGAGGAGCGACTTCCCGAACCGGCGCGGCCGCACGAAGAAGAGGAAGTTCGCGCGCGCCTCCATCTTGCGGATGAACGCGGTCTTGTCGACGTAGTAGAAGTCCTCCAGACGGATGCGCTTGAAGTCCTTCACGCCATAGGGTATCTGCTCGGGTCTCATGGCGGATAGTATAGCATATCCGTGGGCGTTCCTGTTGGCGTCGACCCAACAGGGAATCGAGACTGAAGCGCGGCAGGAGCCACCTTACCGTTCCGGCGTGACGACTTCGACCTCGACGCCGAGGGCCTTGCCGAGCTTCTTCAGCTCCGCCGCGTGGTGGCCGACGCCGAGCGCGAAATGGTGCGTCGGGCCCGCGAGCGACCAGCGGCGCAGGAACGTGCGCACGTCGGGCAGGAACCGGCCGTGCGTGTTCGTGTTGCCCGTCGGCGGGATCGGCCCCTTCAGCGACTCGCCCTCGGCGACGACGAACTTGAACGAGCCGTCCGCCTTGAGGCCGAGCGACATCATCGTGATCGGACCCTCCTTGATGTTGAACTCGACGCCCGCGCCCTTCCCCGGCTTGCCGTGGTACTTCTTGAGCGAGCGCAGCACGGGCTTCGCCTGGGCGATGTTGAGGTGGTGCGGCCCGTCGTGGCCCACGAGCACCGTGTCGCGCCCGAAGTCGATCGGATGGAACTCGGCGAAGCTGCCGCCGATGTCGAGACGGTCGAAGATCATCATCGCAATGCAGTTCTTGAGGTCGAACTCGCCGCACATCGGAAAGCCCGCCGCCGTGAGGAGCGAGTTGCCGACGATGAAGTTCGTGACGAGCTCGCGCGTGGGCGACCCCTCTTCGCCCTCATAGTAGTAGGCGAAGCCGTCGAGGTCGCGCTTCGCGATGAACCTCTCCAGCGCGCACGCCGCCTTGGCCGCGACGTCGAGATCCCTCTCGGACAGCTTCTCCGTCCACGGGTCGCTCACCGGGTCGGGCGTGTCGAAGAAGGAGAGGATGCGCCTCTTCATGGCCTCGACGTCCGCCGCGACGGGCGCGCGGTAGTAGGGCAGGATCTCGTCCGGCTCGCAGAGCGCGACGTGGCAGCCGAACGTGCGCGAGACGGCGGTCGGATCGACCTGCATGTCGTACATCGCCTCCAGCACGTGGCCCATGAGGCCGATGCGCGCGCGCTTGAGGTCGTGCAGGACGTGCGCGACGGCGCACCACTGGCGGATCTCCTCGTCCGCCCGCGCGTCGCCCTCCAGCTTGCCGATGACGGTGTCCGCGACAGGGCGCCCGTAGCGGATGGCGACGCCCGTGAACTCCGGCACGGAGCAGAGGTCGTCGTTCAGGAGCTGCCTGTAGATGGTCGCGCGCGCGTAGTCGAGGCAGTCGTCGGGCTGGAGCGCGAAGAGGACGATCGGCACGTTCAGCTCGCGCACGAACGGCGCGAAGGTCGAGCTCGTCGCGTACGTCACCATGTCCACGAAGAGGATGTCGAGGTCGGCCGCCTTCATCGCGGGGATCATCGCCTTCGCGGCGGCGGGGTTGTCGCTCATGCCGAAGCGCGACACCTTCACCTGGTGGGCCGCGACCTTGCGGACGAAGACGTCCTCCTTCCTCACCATGTCCTCAAGGAGGCCGGGGCACTGCTTCCAGTAGGTGTCGAGGCCGACGGAGACAATGCCGACGTTGGCCGTCAGCGGCTTGCGGCGCGGGATGCGCAGGGAGGTTTCGGCGGCAAGCGCCGCGAGGGCCGTGAACGCGCAGGCGAACGCGACAAGCGCGCGCGCACGGCGGTTCGGGGTGGTTTCTGCTTCAAGTTTCATGGCGCGTATTCTAGCACACCGCGCACACGAAAATCAATGCCTCATTTTGACAAAAGTTGCGCTTTTTGACAAGCGCGAGTTGATCAAAGATTCACATGTCTCCCAAAGAAAGGCAGCGGAGCGACAGCTGTCGCGACCGCAACCGTCACCTTATATTATTAACACAGAGCCGCTTCGCG
>DCMF01000128.1:2443-3777 GCA_002321305.1 Verrucomicrobia bacterium UBA1629
GCAAGGGGAGTGTCGCGGGAGGCGGGCTTCGCGTGCGCCGCGACCGCCCCTAGCCCTTATAGGTACGGCGACGAAATAGGATGATCCTTCGCCGCAAAGATCGCAAAGAACGCAGAGGCTTTGCGTCTTTTGCGGCTCACAATATCTGATTGCCGCAGCAAAAGGCATTATGGGAGGGCGGTTGTCCGCAACCGCCGAGGCCACATGGGAGGGTCGCAGTTTACTGCGACCGCAATCGCGAAGGTTTTGCAATGACCTCTAACGAAAGCGCGAGCGGGGAGACCGAAATGCGCGAAGCGTATCTCCCGATCGTCTCTGCTCGCCCGGCCGCAGGCCGCTCTGTGTTTACCTAACAAACATGTCTTCGATCCGATACGCCGAATTCTTCGTCGTGGGCACGGCAAAGATCGGCTTCGCTCGCGTAGTGGCACGCGCGTCGATCAGCAGTTTCACGTACTTGGCAACGCCTCCCGTAATCGCCCACAAGTCAAGGAGATCCGTCGGCTTGAACTTCGGATGGGCATCGTGCAGAATCTGCTTGAGGACAGATACAGGAAACGGCCTGATCTTGAAGTGGGTGGTACACCTTCCGTTCGACCGTAGAACTTCATGTTGGGCACTCCTTCAAAACGGTCATTATCATAATCGCGGTTATGATAACGGCCGTTATGATGTGAAGTATAGCATATCGCCTACCGCACAGGCAAGTGCCCCCTTGTCATAAAGAATGTCCGAACTCACCGCGTATGCGCAGCGTCTTGCGGGCGCGCGCGGAGCGCCGTCCTCAACCGCGAGAAGCCGCGCCGCACGGAGATTCGTCAACCGTGCGGCACACTACTCGCCGGTGACGTGGCCCTCGCGGCGCAAGATGTCCGCCAGCCTTCCGTACGGCACGTCCTGCACGGCGCAGCCGCCCTCGACGGCCAGCGCCGCCGCCGCGCCCGCGACCTGCCCGAGCGCGAAGAACACCGGCTCCATGCGGATCGACCCGAACGCCATGTGCGATGCCGAGAGGCACACCGGCACGAACAGGTTCCGGCATTCCCCGCGCCTCGGCACGAGCGCGCCATAGTCGATCGGGTACGGCCCGAACCGCTTGAACGGCTGTCCCGGCGGGTTCGCGGAGTAGTCCTCGATGTTGCCCTCGTTCCGCGCGCAGCCCTGCGCGTCGACGTAGCGGCGGACGTTGTGCGAGTCCATCCCGTAGGCCCCCAGCGCGACGGGGCGCGGCGCGACGGCCGTGCCCCGGCAGTTGTGTTCGGTCATCACGTACTCGCCCACGAGCCGCCGCGCCTCGCGCACGTAGAGCTGCCGCTGCCAGCCGTTTCCGAGGC
>DCMF01000054.1 GCA_002321305.1 Verrucomicrobia bacterium UBA1629
ATCCAACTGCCTAATTTAGGTTGACTGACGTGTGGCGACAGGTGCGACTCCCGGAGCGACGGGTCGGGCGAGCTGTCGGGACGACGAGCCAAGAGCGGCAATGCGGTGGCGGCCGGGCGGGAGGACGACTTCGCGCCCCGCCTCGTCCACGGCTCGGCACGACGTCCCCGGCGGCACGGTGACGTCCAGCCCCACGCCGCGACGCCACGAGACGGACAGCTTGCCGAACGGCGTCTCGACGTTGCCGGAGGCGTGCGACAGGCCGCACGTCCAAGCCGGGCTGACGACGAAACGCCGGAACGCATTCGCCCCCTCGTCCAAGCGGACGCCCAGGACATATTCGTAGACCCAGGCCGCGACATCGCCGAACATGATGTGGTTTCGGCTCGCGCCCGCACCCCAGTCTTCCCAGAACGTCTCGCCGCCCTCCTTGAACCATGCGCCGTAGGACGGCGCGTCCGGGCGAAGGATCAGCTTGAGCGCCAAATCCGTCCGGCCGACCTGTGACAGCGCGCGGAACAGCGTCTTGCAGCCGATCACGCCGGTCTCCAGATGGTCGTCCCGCCGATGGACGGCCTCGATCAGCCGTGCCCCGACGGCCGTCCGCTCGCCCGGATCGACCAGCCCGAACGTCAGCGCGGCGGACTGCGCCGTCTGGCCGCCGTTGTCGAACGTGCCGTCCGGCTTCATGAACCGCGCGCGAATCGCCGCGCGGAGCGTCGCCGCCCGGTCGGCATAACGCCGCGCCTCGTCCGGGCGTCCGAGGACGTCCGCCATCTTCGCGGCGATCTCGTTGGCCTGACGGAAGAAGCAGCTGGAGGTGAACGCCACGGAGGGAATGTGCTTCCAGTTCGGCGGAATCCAGTCGCCGAGCCCGTGGCGGACGAGCCCCGCCGCATCCGCGCGAGTCTCCGTGTAGGCCAGGTAGCGCACAAGCGCCGGATAGGCGATCTCGACCGCCCGGCGATCATCGCGGTAGCGGTAGAGGTTCCAGGCCACGACGGACAGCGCCGAGTCCCACGCCGGACCGTTCCCCCACGCATAGCCCCAGCCCGGCGACGGCACGATGCCCGGCAGGTCGCCTTTCGCGTCCTGCGCGTCCACGATGTCGCGCAGCCATTTCTCATAGGCCGACGTGTTCTCGAACTGGAACTGGGCGAAGTCGCTCGCGACCGATGCGTCCCCCGTCCAGCCGTTCTTCTCGCGGTGCGGACAGTCCGTCGGGATGCCGACCGTGAAGTTCGCCCGGTAGGTGCGCGCCGCCGCGCGCATCAGGCGGTTCAGCAGGGGGTCGGACGAGTCGAACGCCCCGACGGACGGGAAGCCGGTCGAGACCACGCACTGCACGATGTCGCCGTCCTCCAGCGGACGCTTCAGGCCGCGCAGCAGGACATACTGGAAGCCGTTGTAGGTGAAGCGCGGCTCAAAGGTCTCCTCGCCCTTCCCGGACGAAATGAGGCGGTCGCACTGGAACGCGCGATCCCGGTCGCAGAAGTTCAGCGAGGCCGTCGTCTTGAAGTGGCAGTCGACCCGCCGGGGCACGGGGCCATCGACCTTGCCGCTCTGGCTCAGCGTGTTGATGCCCTGACGGCGGTAGTAGGAATCCGGCACAGCCGGCTCGAGGTCGCCGTCCTTGTGCTCGTCGTAGCGAATCGAGACGACATCGCCCGCCGACAGGCCGCGCACCTTCAGGCGCACCCAGCCCGCGACGTTTTCGGGGAAGGCGGCCATGTAGGCCCCCGCCTCGCCCGCCACGGGCTTTACGCGAAGCGGACGGTTCTCGTAAAGCACCTTCGTCGGCGGATGGCCTTCGGCCACGAGACGCCCGGCCGGGCCGGCGACCGCCGCAACGGGGAAGCCGCCCTCTGGGAACGCCGGCTCGCGCACGTGTCCGCCGCCCAGCACCTCGCCTTCGCGGATGTCGTCAAAGCCGACCGGGCTCTTCACCTGCCGCCAGAACGCATCCGTCGCGACCGTCTCGCGCGTACCGTCGGCATACTCGATCTCCAGCTGCGCCAGCAGGCACGGGACGTCCCGCCAACGGGCCATGTCGTTGTCCCAGACGGACTTCAGGCGCACGTCGTAGAAGCCATGCCCGACCAGAACGTCCAGCACGTTCCGTCCCTTGCGCAGCTGCCCGTCCAGCAGATAGGTCGAATAGAGGACACGCTTCGTGTAGTCCGTCGGGGACGGATCCAGCACCTTGTCGCCAATCTTGACGCCGTTGAGCGACGCCTCGTAGAAGCCGAGTCCCGTCACGAACAGCGTCGCGCGGCGCACGTCCTTCGGCACGTCGAACGCCTTGCGGAACGCCGGCGCGGCAAGCTCCTCGCGCAGGACGAGATTCGTCGCCCACGCGGCATCGTGCAGCCCGCCGAGTGTCTGAACACCCGTCCAGTCAGGCGAGCCGACGGTGCGCCCCGCCTCGCGGAAGACGGCGATGACGGCGAGCGGATCGCCCTTCCGGGACGCGCGGAACTCCAGCACGTTCGCGCCGACGGTCAGTTCGTCCTCAGCCAGGTCGTGGAACTTGGCGAAGCGTCCGTCCCAGATGTGCCCCTCATACGAGCCGCGCGACTTCTTGCCGTTCACGTAGAGGTCATACGGCGTGCGCGACAGGAAGACCATTTCCTTCGCCGAGGGGATCGCCGCCAGACTGAAGACCGCCCGAACCGTCCCCGACGGCGACGTCACCCACTGCGCCGCGCCGAAGTCCACATCCGGCCGCGTCGCGGGGTTGGGGCCGATCCACTGCGCCCGCCAGTCGGTGGCGCGCATGACGCCCATCGTGAACGTCGCGGGCGCACTCCAGCCGGACGGCTCGCCGCGCTCGTCCCAGATGCGCACACGCCAGCCGTGGCGCGAGCCCGTCTCCAGCGCGCCGCCCGTCCAGGGCCGGTTCAGCGTCCCGTCCGACTCGACGCGCCCCTGCGGCCGGCCGTCGAGTTCCAGCTCATAGGCCCGCTGGGCGACGACGCGCTCCGGCAGCTTCCACGAGAGGCGCGGTGTCGCGCAGTCAAGCCCCACGGGATTCTCGCGGTACTCGCACGTCAGCCCCCACGGCGTGGCCAGCGCCGCACAGGCGCCGGCCAGCGCCACCGCCAGCATCATCAGCATTCGTCTCGACATCGTCATTCTCCTTTTGTCATTCAGTTTCGCTTGGCTTTTTAGTATACAATAATTTCGCACCCAACCCTACCACTCGAACCCTACCACTGGGGTCAGACCCCATTTCGGATGTCCGTCACGGTGCGCGCGCTGGCAGAGAGGTCGGCGAGCGAATCGGGGTAGGCCGTCGGCTTGACGACCAGCCACTCCGTGCCGTCCGCCACCGCCGCCGGCAGGATGCGCCGCCAGTCCGCCAAGTCCCGCGCCGAGCCGACGCCGCACGCGCCGGGGCCGAGCGGAAAGCCCTTGGGCGCGCCCTCCGTCACGCCGGGGATCGCCGGCATGACGTGCATCGTCGGGTTGCGGTGCGGATGCGCCGCGAGCCACGCGAGCGGATCCGCTCCGGCGAGGACGCACCAGCCGGGATCGAACTCCTGCATCACGCGCGGCGAGAACCGCTCGAACAGCCAGTCGCACGCCGTGCGGTTTGAGAACCTGATGCGGAATTCCTGGTCGTGGTTGTGGTAGCCGACCGCGATGCCCTCCGCCGCGCAGACGTCCGCCGCATGGTTGATGACGTTCACCAGCAGCTGCCAGTCGTTCGGGTTCTCCGCGCTACCCTTGAACCACGCGACGTTGATGCGGTCCGTCCCCGCGTCACGGCAGAGGAGAATCGTCTTCGCGAGTTCCGGCTCCACGAGCGACGAGGGATAGAGCTGCAGCGCGACGAGCGTCAGCCCCGCCTCGGCGCACAAGGCCCGCAGCCCCTGGCCGTCCAGCCCGTAGAAGCGCCCCGTCTCGACGCCCTCGTAGCCGAGCGCCCGCGCGGCCTTCAGCGTGCCGAGGTAGTCGCGCGCACAGCGGTCGCGCACGCCGTAGACCTGGAAGGCGAGGCGGGCGCGGCGGTGTGCGGACGCGGCAAAAAGCGCCGGGCCCGACGCGGCAAGCCCTGCCGCACCGAGCCCGGCGACGAACGCGCGGCGCGTCGTCATTCCGCGATCTCCTTCAGGAGCGCACGCAGCGCGTCCGCCTTCTCCTTCGCCTTCGCCGCGCGCTCCATCGGCGAGTTCTCGCCGCCGAACTTCGCGTAGGCGCTGATCACGACGGGCGCCGGCGCCTCCAGCTCCGCGATGGCCTGCTTCAGCTCCGCGATCAGCGGCGCGCATTCGTCGCCGCGTCCGAGTTCGCGCAGGGCCTTGACGCGCCAGTAGTCCATCTCGCCGGCCTTGATCCAGCCCTTGAGCGCGTTCTCCAGCTCGGCCCGATAGCCCGCCGCGTCGCCGAGCGCCTTCTTGCACTGCGCCATGAAGTAGCGGCTCTTCGGCTCGCTGCCGGCGTCGCCCGGACGGCCCGCCTGCAGGTTCTCGGGATACGTCGTCGACTCGGCGAAGTACGCGAGCGCGGCCTTGTAGTCGCCCTTCGCCATCGCCGCGCGGCCGAGGCCGATGCAGGACTCGACGAACGGCTCCAGCAGGCCTTCCGCACCCTCCCACACGTGGAAGCGCCGCGTCGTCAGGATCTCGTGCGCCGCCCTGTAGTCCCCCGTCGCGTTGAGGAGGTAGGCGAGGCGCAGGACGCAGGCGTCGTACTTCTCGGCCGTCGCGCGGTACTTCAGCAGCGTCGCGAGACGTTCGGCCGCCGGCACGCCCAGCTTCTCCGCAAGCCTGTCGGACTCTTCCAGCGTGCGGAAGCTGCCGGGATCCGCCGCGAGCGCACGGAGGTAGTAGCCGTAGGCTTCGCGGTTCGGGACGCCCGACGGCACGCCCGTGTTGGTGAAGTAGGTGCCGGGATGCGAGAGGCCGAAGCCGAGGCAGCGGAGCGCGAGCGCGTGGTTCGGATCGAGCTCGAGCGCCTTCTTCCATTCCGCGAGCGCGGCGTCCTTCCGGTCCATGTTCCAGAGGATTTCGCCGAGGAAGTAGTGCGTGTCCGCCGACGGCGCGAGATTCGCCGCCGCGTACTGAAGGACTTCCAGCTCCTCCAGACGGCTCGGGAAGCAGTAGATCCAGTCCACCTTCTCCAGCACGGGCTTCGCCGACGGATTCAGCTTCGCCTCCGCCGCCGCCTTGAAGAAGGCGAACATCGGGCTGCGGTAGCTGTCGCACGCGGCGACCGTCTCCTTCAGCGGCAGCGGACCCTCGGTCCTGAACGGCTTCTCCGCCCGCGCCTTCGCAAGCGCGGCCTCGCAGAGCGCGACGACCTCGCCGTAGCAGCCGACCGTCCAGTAGTCGCTCACGCATTCGAGGAGCTGCTGCGCCTTGAGGCCGCGGTTCCTCTCCGCCTCGGCGAAGGACGTGCCGCCCGTCCGCTCGACGGCGCCCCAGTATTCGAGCGGATCGCACGCGAACGCCTTGTCGAGGCACGGCGCGGCCTCGGCGGCGCGGCCGAGCTTCCGCAGCGCGAGCGCCTTCAGCGTCCAGAGCTTCGCCTCGTCCTGCCCGAGGGCGAGCGCGTCGTCAAGGCGCGCGAGCGCCTCGGTGAAGTCGCCCCTGTGCAGCGCGAGGCGCGCGATCTCGACGTAGGACTCCTTCTTGTAGCTCTGCCGCCACGTGCAGCGCCAGAAGAGGTCTTCGGCGGCCTTGAGGTTGCCCAGGCCCTTCTCGCAGAGCGCGAGATAGTATTCGGGCGCGGCGTCGAGGGCGCGCGTGTAGTTCTGGGTCGCGCGGGCGACGGCCTTTTCGAGGTAGGGCTTCGCGTCCGCAAACGCGCCGTTCTTCGCGAGCCGCACGCCCATCGCGAGATTCGCCCGTGAGTAGTCGGGGTCGATTTCCAGCGCGCGCGCGTAGTAGGGCACGGGATCGATGAGGCCGTTGTGGAACTGGTCGAGGCGGAGGCCGACGGCGTAGGCGAGTTCCGCGCTCGTGTAGGCCGAAGGCTCTTTCGGGTTCTCGACGACCGGCGGCAGGGGATCGTGCGGATCGGGGCCGACGGGCGTGTAGGCGAGGAAGACCTTGCCGTCCGCGTCGGCAATCGTCGCGGTGAACTCCGGATCGGCCGCATCGGCCGCGACCTTGACGGGCCTGCACCACGGCGTGTTCGGGTCGAGGGCGACGTTCCGTTCCTCGAAGACGGGCGCGGACGCGCCCTTCTGCAGGACGCGCACCGTGCAGCCCTTCAGCGCACGCGTCGAGTGGAAGCCGACCAGGAGCTCGTCCTTGCCGCGGCGGTCGACGTTCACCGCACCGTCGACCGTGACGTTCTTCACGCCGCCGATGCCCTTCACCGGGAACCAGAACTGCGAGACCTTGCGCGTCTCGTAGGGCGCGATCCACGAGTAGTCGGGCTGGTTGTCCGACCAGCAGCCGACCATCAGCTCCAGGTACGGGCCGTCGTGGTCGGTCAGCACCGTGTCCCAGACGTGCGCCTCCGGGAAGTTGCCCCAGAGGAAGAACTTCTTGCCGACCGTGATGTGGCGGTTCGAGACGTGGGCCGTGCCCATGTTCCTCTTGTGGTCAAGCCCCGCGAGCCAGGCGTTGTCGGGGTCCATCGCGAAGATCGAGCGCGACTCGATCGTGAAGTTGCGCCACCACGAGAGGTCCATCGTGCCGGAGATGTCGTCGGCGTACTTCGAGCGCTGGGAGGGGATGAGGTCGTGCGCCTCCTTGCGCGGGCCGATCGGGAAGGCCGTCCAGTAGTTCTTGTGGTGGTCGAAGCCGAGGTGACAGCTCGGCGGGAAGAGGATCTGGTAGTCGTCGCCGCAGTGGACGGAGACGTTCGCCCAGTAGATCATCGACTCGATCCACGGCTGGCGGTTCATGAAGACGTTCTCGGCCTTGAGGACGGCGCGGTCGGGCATCAGCGAGAGGCCGATCGTCCACTTCAGGCGGCGGCGCAGCTCCGTCTCGCCGATCCAGACCGTCTTCGAGCCGTCCGCGTTCGCGGCGAGCTTCCAGTCGATCGGCATCGCGGTCGTCGCGCGGTGGTGGTGCGGGAAGTTCCACTCCACGCCGCCGGAGATCCACGCGCCGAGCATGCCGATCAGGGCGGGCTTGACGACGTGCTGGCGGTAGAAGGTCTCGAAGCCAGTCTCCTTGTCGGTGAGGTTCAGGAGGTGACCGCCATGCTCGGGCAGGAGGCCCATCTGCAGCCAGCGGTTCTCCAGCGTCAGGTACTTGTACGTCTCGTCGGCCTTGCCGTCGAAGAGGACGTCCTGCATCGGGTAGGGGTAGACGCGCCCCTGCGCGCCCTGGTAGACGCGCCCCGTGTAGAACAGGGGCGTCTTGTCGTAGCCGCCCGGCGCATACGTCGGCAGCACGATCGAGTCTTCCTTGACTGTGACGGCATCGGAGGCCATCCTTTCACCGCCCCACGCCGCGCTTGCGACGGCGGAAAAGGCGACAACTGACATGAGCGTGTTTTTCATGGCGGAGAGTATACCATATTTTCCGCCCTCGTATCGACATCTTTTTACATAAAAAAATATGACTTATCGGGCACGCCATCCCTCATGCATTCGAGAAAAAAAAACGCCCAGCAGCCGACGATGCCGACCTGGGCGACGGCGAACTTGGCGTTTCGCCTGATTTTCATTACAGTTCCACTTTCTTGTACTTCGGCACAAGTCCTTTCATGCAGGCCCAGCCGACGAGGTAGGCGACGGCGCAGTAGCAGAAGACGATCATGTAGCCGGCGGGCTTCCCGGTGTAGCCGCAGAAGGCGAAGGCGTCGCCGCGCCTGGCCGCGTAGGTGAAGAGCTCGCCGGCGCAGATGTTGATCGCGAACGAGCCGAGGCCCGCCGCGCACTGCGCGATGCCCGTCAGCGTGCCGATGCAGCTCTTCGGGAACATGTCCGAGACGCACGAGTAGATGTTCGCGCTCCAGGCCTGGTGCCCCGCGCAGGCGAAGCCGATCAGGATCGCCGGGAACCACGCGCTGACCGCGCCGAGCGGCTGCGCGCCAAGCGCGAGGAGCGGCAGGCACGCGAAGAGGAACATCGCGACCATGCGGCCCTCGTAGGGGTTCATGCCCTTCTTCTCGACCATGTACGTCGGCAGCTTGCAGAGGTAGATCGAGGCGAAGGTGACGATCGCGTAGAGCGTGACGATGAGCGCCATGCCCATCCCCGACGAGCTCTTGTAGCCGAACTGGTCGGAGAGGTAGCCCGGCGTCCAGAAGAGGAAGAACCACCACACGCCGTCCGTCAGGACGCGCCCCAAAATCAGCGACCAGGTCTGCCGCAGCGAAAACGCCTTCAAATAGGAAATTGACTTCTCCTTGGGCTGGGGTTCGGGGGCGCCAGAGCCCCCGTCCGTCGTCTCTTCAATGTACGCCAGCTCAGCCGCGTTGACGCGCGGGTTTTCCGACGGCTTCCTGTAGAGGAACTGCCAGAAGCCCATCCAGACGAAGCCGAGTGCGCCGATGATGATGAACGCCATCTCCCAGCCGCACCATTCGGCGATGAGCGGAATCGTCGCGGGCGCGACGAGCGCGCCGACGGAGGAGCCCGCGTTGAAGATCGACGTCGAGAACGCGCGATCCTTCGGCGGGAAGTATTCGGCGGTCACCTTGATCGCCGCCGGGAAGTTCCCCGCCTCGCCGAGCGCCAGGAGACAGCGACAGCCGAGGAAGAGCCAGACCGAGACGGACGCGACCGAGAGCGCGAGCGCGCTGCCGGCCTCCAGGGCCTTCATCGCGCCGATCGAGTCGACGCCATCGACGAGATGGTACGTGCCCCAGCCGCAGAAGGCGTGGGCGCAGGCCGCGAGCGACCAGATGAAGATCGCCCAGGCATAGCCCTTCTTCGTGCCCATCCAGTCGACGAACTTGCCGGCGAAGAGATTGCAGAAGGCGTAGATGAGCGAGAAGTAGCCCGTGATGATGCCGTAGTCGGCGTCCGTCCAGTGGAACTCCGGCGCGATGAAGTCCTTCCACGTGAGGGAGAGGACCTGCCGATCGAGGTAGTTCACCGTCGTCGCGAAGAACAGCAGCGAACAGATCATCCAGCGGAAGTTGGTCATTTTCGATTGCGCGGACATGGGGATTTGGAAGACTTGATTTTATTTTGGTTGATGAAAGTCAGGAGGGACGAGAGAGACGAGAGGGGCTGGAGGAGAGAGGGTCGAGAGGGGCGACGCCCCTCTCGACCGGCCTCTTCAGGCCCGGTAGTACTCCTCCCAGCCCTTGCGCGGCGCGAGGCCGTCCAGAAGGAGGTTGACCGCCTCGTCGCCGACGGCGCGGCGCGTCACCGGGTCGAAGCGGAAGCCCCGGTTCAGCCGCTGCGCGGCGACGCCGAGGCAGAAGAGCTCCGACAGCGGCGCCGTGACGGCGAACGGACTGTGAGCCACCATCTCGCCCTTCACCGCCAGGAGGAAGTTGCGCCAGTGGTCGCAGGGCGCCTTCTCGAACGCCGGCACGGGCGCGTCCTGCGCGCCGACGCGCACGAGCGTCGCCGCGTGCGAGAGGCCCTGCCAGACCGTGCCGTCCTTCAGGTAGATCTCCTTGCCCGGCTTCAGCATCGGATCGACCAGCCCGTCGTTCGCGGTCGAGGCCGGGAACAGGCCCTCGTTGTTCGCGTAGCGGAAGCCCTTCGGCAGCTTGGGCTGGTTGTCAAGCCCCTCGTACCATTCGAGCGTGACGTCGCCGTGGCCGTTCCCCGCCGCGAAGTCCATCGTGAGCGTGTCCTGGATCGGAAAGACGTACGGGTTCCAGCCCTTCACGTCCGAAATCTTCACCGCAACCGGCAGGTCGCCGTGGAGCGTGAAGCGGTGGACGCCATCGAGGATGTGCGCCCCCCAGTCGCCCATGCAGCCGTTGCCGTAGTCGTACCAGCAGCGCCACTCGCCGTAGGCCAGGTCTTTCGAGAAGGCGTGGTAGGGCGCGGACGAGACCCAGGCGTCCCAGTCGAGCGTCTTCGGCAGCGGCTCGCCCTTCGGATAGGACGCGATCTTGCCGCCCCACTTGTGCCAGCGGCGCTGCATGTTCATGTGCGCGACGACCTTCGTGACGTCCTTGAGGACGCCCGACTCGGCGTAGGCGCGGTACTGGTAGAAGTTGTCGCCCGAATGGCCCTGGTTGCCCATCTGCGTGACGACGCCGGCCTTCTCCGCCGTCCGCCGCAGCAGCTCGCACTCGCGGAAGGAGTGCGCGAGCGGCTTCTCGACGTAGACGGCCTTGCCGAGGCGCAGCGCGTGCTGGCAGGCGCAGAAGTGGGAGTGGTCGGGCGTGCCGACGAGAACGGCGTCAATGCCGTCCGCCAACGCGTCGAACATCTTCCGGAAGTCCTGGAAGCGCGGCACGTCCGGGTAGGCCTTCAGGGCCATCGCCGTGTGCGGCGCGCCGATGTCCGTGTCGCAGAGGGCGACGATCTCGCAGATGTCCGCATGCTGCGCGAACCGCTGGATGTCGTACCACGCCTGCGCGCCACAGCCGATTGCGGCGAGGCGCACCTTGCCGTTCGCCCGGTACGCCTTCGCCGAGAGACAGCCGGGGAGCAGGGGCACTGCCCCCGCCGCCGCCATCATCTTCAGGAAATCTCTTCTATTCATACGTTTTCTAACCACGGATTGACACGGATTAACACGGATTTGGCTTGAACAGGAATCCGTGACAATCCGTGGAATCCGTGGCTGATTTCAGATTACAGTTCCTTGACCTTCAGGTTGCAGAACGAGACGGTCGAGTCCGAGTGATCCTGCAGGAGCAGGCGCCCTTCGGGGATCTCGCCCCAGTCCTGCGGATTCCCGTCCGCCGTCTGGCCCCAGATCGCGTACTTCGACGCGCGCACGGCCGCCTTGAACGCGGGCGTGCCGCGCGTGTAGGAGAGGACCTTCACGCCGTTGAGCCAGTGCTCGACCGTGTCGCCCGTCGCGACGACCTTGCCGGTGTTCCACTGCCCGATGCCCTTCAGGAGGCCGTCGGCGTTCGCCGGGATGATGTCGTAGAGCGACGCGGCCTTGCGGTTGCCGTTCACGCCCTTCGACGAGTCGGGATGCGCGTTCTCGAGGATCTGGTACTCTTCGCACGTGCCCCGGTTCTGCTTCTCGTCAAGGAAGTACTTGACGCCCGAGTTCGCCGCCTCGGTGAGGCGGAAGTCGAACGTGAAGACGAAGTTGCGGTACTTCTTCACCGTCGCGATGTCGCCGCCGCCGCCAAGCTTCTCGTCTTCGGGCGGGAGCGGGAACCACTTGCCGTTCGCGATGCCTTTCTGGGGTCGCATCGTGAGGCAGCCGTCCTTCACGAACCAGCCCTTCGTCGGGAACGTCTTGAAGCCGTTCCTGACGCCAACGAACGTGTCCGCCGGCAGGTTCCTGCCGTCGAAGAGAAGCGTCCAGCCCTCGGCCTTCTCCGCCGCCGTGAGCGTGTTCGCGCCCGCCGGCACGGGCATCATCTTCGGCGAGACGCGCACCGTGTCGCACACGCCGCGCGCGTAGCCGACGGATTCGGCAAGCCCTTCGAGGTTGTTCTCGAAGTCGCGCTCGTACTCGAACGAGGCGACGCCGTCGTAGCCGATCTCGGCCAGCGCCTTGAAGACCGAGCCGTAGTCGATCGCGCCACGCGGCAGCGGCACGGTCGTGAAGCTGTTCTTGCCGATCTTCTGCGCGCCGGGCAGGTTGAGCGCGAAGTTCTTCACGTGCAGGTCGTAGATGCGGTCGCCGTACTTGCGGATCGTCTCCGCCGGGTCGCGGTCGCAGCCGAACTCCCAGCCGATGTCCATGCAGAAGCCGATGCGCGGGTCGAGGTCCTTCACGAGGGCGTAGCCATATTCGACGTCCGGGAACATCTGCGGGGCGTTCGGCCCGTGGTTGTGGATCGCATAGCGGATGTCGAACTCCTTGACGAGCGTGTCGATGTACTCGAGCTGCTTGCGCGAGCCGATGCGCTCCGTCCACTTGTCCGGCCGGCCGGGCGCGACCTCGAACGGCACGCCGACGATGACCTTCGCGCCGAAGCGGCGGGCGAACTCGAAGTAGCCGCGCACCTCCTCGTTGCTCTTCGTGTAGAGCGGGCCGAGCGCATAGGGCGTGACGCCGAACTTCGCGCACTTCGCCTTGAACGCCGCGATCTCGTCGTCCGTCGCGGTGTACTTGAGGTGGAAGTCCTTCACGCAGAGGTAGTGGAGATCGACGGCGCGCATGATCTCCAGCGTCTCGTCGAGGCTCTTCTTGTACATGGTGTAGCCGGCGAGGCCGAGGCGGAACGGCATCTTCCACGCCCGCTGGCCCGACGTGTCCTCAACGGCGACGTAGGCGGGCCGGCAGGCGCAGGCGCCCCCCTTCTCCGTGCAGGGACAGGCGGGCGCGGGGGTTGCGACGGATGCGAACGCCGCAAAGGACGCGGCGGACGCGAGAACGAGTTTCCGATTCATGCTGAATGCTCCTTGTGCTTGTGGCGTTGTCTGAAATCAGGCGAGCGGCTTGATCATCTTCCGGTAGTCAAGCCCCGCCGCCGCGAGGGCCGGCTTGAGGTCGTACTTGCCGCGCGCGAACGGCGTCAGCATCGCGTCCGCCGCCGGGTCGCCGGAAATCTCCCTCTTCGCGTCCCAGGCGAGCGCCGCGCCGCCGGCCTTGCCGCGGCCGAGCTCCATGCACATGCGGCCGAGCGAGCAGAACGCCGTCGAGCGGTGAGCCTCCTCGGCCGTCGCGACCGTGTAGCGCGGGTCTTCGCGGGCGATGGCCTCCAGCCAGTTCTCGAAGTGGTCGGCGACCGTGAGGAACCTCTCTCCGCCGCGCGCGAGCGCGTCGTCGACGATTTCGCCCGGCTTGAGGTCGGCGAGCAGGCTCGGCTTCGACGCGGCGATCGGGCCGAGCATGCCCGGCGCGACCTTCGGCTCGGGGTCGCTCGGCGTGACCTTCATCGCGCCGCGCGTGCACCAGAGCCAGTCGCCGTTCTCGCCGATGAACTTGACGCCCATCTGGTACCTGTTGTTGACGTGCACGTCCGCACCGCCGCAGTCGTAGTGGAGGTCGTAGGTCGTGTGGACGTTCCAGAGGTTCGTTCCCGAAAGGTCCATCCATTCGCACGTGCCGCGCACGGACCGGGGGTCGCAGTTCAGGCCCCATGCCGTGATGTCGAGATGGTGCGCGCCCCAGTTCGTGATCATGCCCCAGCCATACGGCGCGAGCTGGATCCACCCCGGACGGTCTCCGATGCGCGCGAGGTCCTGGTTGTGGACGCGCGTCCAGTTGTACGGCGCCGTCGGATCCGTCGGCCCGAGCCAGGCGTCGTAGTCGAGGTTCGCGGGCACCGGCTCCGGCGTACGGCAGCCGCCGGACTTGTCGAGGCCGATGCCGACCTCCACGCGCGCGATCGCGCCAAGGCGCCCGTTGCGGACGAGCTGAACGACCTTGCGGAACTGCGGCCGCGAACGCTGCCACGCGCCGACCTGGACGACGAGCCCCTTCATCGTCGCGAGGTTGGCGACGACGCGCCCTTCCTGAATGGTCTGCGCGAACGGCTTCTGCAGGTAGATGTGCTTGCCCGCGAGGAGGCAGTCCGTCGCGACGATCGCGTGCTGGTGGTCGGGGATGCAGAGAAGAACCGCGTCGATCGACGGATCGGCGATCATCTCGCGGTAGTCGCCGAACGTGCGGACGGCCTGCGTGACGCCCAGCTTCGCGTAGCGCTCCTCGATCACCTTCTTTCCGTAGGCCGCGCGCTTCGCGTCGAGGTCGGCGACCGCCGTGATGACGCAGCGTCCGGTGAACTGCTGGACGCCCGGCACGTCCATCGTGTGCGCGATGCGTCCGTAGCCGATGACGCCGACATTGATCTTGCGGTTCGCGACGAAGCCCGTCGCGCAGCCGTTGAACAGCAGCGGCGCCGCACCGGCGGCGAACGCGCTCTTGATGAACTCTCTTCTCTGCATGGTTTTTCTCCTTATCTTGCTGTTAAAATTTTCAACCCTCATTCCTCACCTCTCACACCTCATCCCCCATTTCTCATCCCTCATCCCCCCACTTCTCGCTTCCCATCCCTCACCCCTCAGAACCCGAAGTACCTCTTCGCGTTGTTGTACGAGATGTCCTCGACGAGGCCGCCGAGCCAGTCGAGGTCGGCCGGGATCTCGCCCTTCTCGACCTCCGCCCCAAGCTTCTGGCAGAGGATGCGGCGGAAGTACTCGTGGCGCGTGTAGCTGAGGAAGCTGCGCGAGTCGGTGAGCATGCCGACGAAGTTGCCGAGGCAGCCGAGCGCCGACAGGGCCTCGATCTGCTTCTTCATGCCGTCCTTCTGGTCGAGGAACCACCAGCCCGAGCCGAGCTGCAGCTTGCCGCGCGTCGGCCCCTTCTGGAAGCAGCCCATCAGCGTCGCGAGCATCTCGTTGTCCTTCGGGTTGAGCGAGTAGAGGATCGTGCGCGGCAGCGCGTCCGCCCGCTCCAGCCGGTCGAAGAGGCGCGAAAGCGACTCGGTCACGCTCCAGTCGCCGATGCAGTCGAAACCCGTGTCGGGCCCCAGCCTCTCGAACATCGCCGAGTTGTTGTCCCGCAGGCAGTTGTAGTGCAGCTGCGCCGTCCAGTTCGCCGCCGCGTCGGCCTTCAGCCCCTCGTAGAGCCACGCGCTCCTGAACTTCAGCGCCTCCTCGGCCGTGACCGCCCGGCCCGCGCGCGCCTTCCTGAAGATCTTCGCGACCTCCGCGTCGGCGTACGGCGCGGCGAAGACCTCGGTGATGCCGTAGTCGGAGATGACGCACCCGGCCTTCGCGAAGAAGGCGTGCCGCTTCGCCATCGCGCCGAGGAAGTCCTCATAGGTCTTCACGGACGTCTTCGCCGCCGCCGCGAGCTTGTCCATCCAGGCGTTCCAGGCGGGGAGATTGTCGATCTTCGACGCCTTGTCGGAACGCCACGCCGGCAGGATGCGCGTGCCGAACGGCTCCTTCGCGATCGCGAGGTGATGCTCCAGCGAATCGACCGGATCGTCCGTCGTGCAGACGACGGCGACGTTCGACTTCCCCATGAGGCCGCGCGCGGAGAAGCCCTTCTGCTTCAGCTTCGCGTTGCACTTCTTCCAGATGCGCTCGGCGGACGCGCCGCACAGCCGCTCGTTCACGCCGAAGTAGCGCGAGAGCTCCAGGTGCGACCAGTCGAAGAGCGGATTCTTGACGAGACGCTCCATCGTCTCGGCGAACTTGACGAACTTGTCGTGCCACGGCGCGTCGCCCGTGCAGTAGCGCTCGTCGACGCCGTTCGAGCGCATCTGGCGCCACTTGTAGTGGTCGCCGCCGAGCCAGACCTGCGCGATGTCGGTCCACCGCACGTCGTCGGCGATCTCCTTCGGCGGCAGGTGGCAGTGGTAGTCGATGATCGGCATCTTCGCCGCGTGCCGATGGTACAGTTCGCGCGCGGCGTCCGTGTCGAGCAGGAAGTCAGGTCCCATGTACTTCATTTTCATGGGACGAATTATAGCACAATCCCGCCGCAAACGGCAACGTAAAAATTCCAGTGGACAAAATCTTAACCGCTCACGCCCCTGCGAACGCACGAACGGAGCGGATGATTCAGTCCGACGCAAGCTCGCCTTCGAAATCGAAGCCCCTGACCTTCGTCAGCCGGATGTCCACGAATTCGCCGACTTCCGCACCTCTTCCCACTTCCCTCCTCCTTCTTCCCTCTTCCTTCTTCCCGCTTCCTTCAAGGTAAGTCACGCCGTCCACGTCCGGCGCCTGCGACTCCATCCGCGCGACGCCGGGCGCGATCACGAGCGCGCGGAACGTCTGCCCCAGCATCCGCTTCGCCTTCAGCTTCCAGATCTTCGCCTGCTGCTCCATGACGCGCTTCTCGCGCGCCTCGGCGACCGCGCGGCTGGGGCGTCCGCCCAGCGTCGCGCCCTTCGTCCCCTTCTCCGGCGAATAGGCGAACGCGCCCAGGTGGTCGAACTGCATCCGCTTCAGGTCGGCGAGCATTTCGGCGAAGCGCGCCTCGGTCTCGCCCGGAAAGCCCGTCATGACCGTCGTGCGGAGCGTGACGCCCGGCACGACTTCGCGCAGGACTTCCGCCGCGCTGCGCGACGGCTCGATCGCCCGCTTCCGGTTCATCCGCTCCAGGACGGCCGGCACGGTGTGCTGGATCGGGACGTCCACGTACTTGACCGCGTGCTTCGCGGACGCCAGCCAGATCACGAAGTCTTCGGTGATTTCGCTCGGATAGCTGTAGAGGACGCGCACCCAGAAGTCGCCGGGGATCCTGTCGAGCGCCCAGAGCAGGTCGGCGAGCCGCTTCTCGCCCTCGCGCCAGAGCATCGGGTCCTGCGCGACGATGTTGAGCTCGCGGCAGCCCGTCGCCACGAGCGCCTTCGCCTCGCGCAGGATCGACTTCATCGGACGCGAGCGGTACTTGCCGCGAATCTGCGGGATCGCACAGTAGGCGCAGCGGTGCGCACAGCCCTCGGCGATCTTCAGGTAGGCGAACGCCTTGCCCGTGAGACGCAGGGCCGGCACCTTCGGCTCCTCCCACGCCTGCGGCACGCCCACCCAGTCGTCCACGCCGGGGAAGGCCTCCTTCAGCTGGGGATAGCGCTGGGGATAGCACCCCGTGACGACGACGCGCCCGTACTGGCCGCGCCGCTTCAGCTCCAGCGCGCGGCGGATCTCCGCCTCGGCCTCTTCGCGGGCGGAGGCGATGAACGAGCAGGTGTTCACGATCACCGTGTCGGCGCGGTTCGGGTCGGGCGAGAGCGTCCACCCGTCCTTCAGGAGCGCGCCCGCGCGATTTTGGAGATCGACCGCGTTCTTCGCGCAGCCGAGCGAGACGAGTGCCAGCGTGCCTTTCATCTTCATTGCCTTTTCAGTCCCGTTCGAGGTCGCGGCGGATCGCCTTCTGCTTCAGGGCGTCGCGCTTGTCGTGCTGCGCCTTGCCGCGGCAGATGCCGAGGTCGACCTTGACGCGCCCGTGCTTGAGGAACATCTTGAGCGGCACGAGCGTGAGGCCCTTCGCCTCGCTCTTCATCTTCAGCTCCAGCACTTCCTTCGCGTGCACGAGCAGCTTTCGGTTGCGCTTCGGGTCATGGTTGAAGCGGTTGCCGAACTCGTAGGCCGAAATGTCCGCCCCGACGAGCCAGAGCTCGCCCTTCAGCACGGCGGCGTAGCTCCCGGCGAGGGAGACGCCGCCGCGACGGACGGACTTCACCTCGGTTCCCGTAAGCGCGATACCGCACTCGAGGCTATCGAGTACGGTATAGTCGTGCCGGGCCTTGCGGTTCTCGGCAAAGACGGAATTGAACTTCCGCTTCTCAGTCGGCATACAGCGAGTTCACGGAGGTGTGCTTCGTGTTCCACTTCGTCTTCGCGTCCTCGGCCTTGGCGATCGCGTCAAAGTCGATTTCGGCGATGAGCTTGCCCTCGGCCACCTCGGCGAGCGCGATGTCGCACTTGTCGACGTCGAGCGCGGAGCGGTTCTTCGCCCGGTCGTCGTCCGTCAGCAGCTTCGACGGGTTCACCAACGGCTTGGCGCCGTTGATGAGCTCGCGTTCGCGCTTCGAGACCAGGTTCACGAGAACCGGAACCGACGGGATCTTCTCGTGCGCTTTCTTCAGGAGTTCAGCGTTCATAATCGCTATCCTTCATTCGATCATTCGACCATTCGACGATTCGACTATTTCCCGCGTCACGCCTGCTGGTCGAGCTCGGCCATCGCCGCCTTGCGGCTGAGCTTGATGCGGCCGCGCTCGTCGACGTCCAGGCACTTGACCTTGATGATGTCGCCGACCTTGCAGACGCCATCCATCGACTTCAGGAACTTGTCCGAGAACTCCGAGATGTGGCAGAGGCCGTCCATGCCGGGGAGGATCTCGACGAACGCGCCGAAGTCCTTGATGCCCGTGACCTTGCCCTCGTAGATCTTGCCCGGCTCGGCGACCGCCGTGACCGCGCCGACCTCGCGCTTCGCCGACTCCATCGACTCGACGTTGTTCGCGAAGATCGAGACCTTGCCGTCGTCGTCGATGTCGATCTGCGCGCCCGTCTTCTCGACGATCGCGCGGATGTTCGCGCCGCCGGGCCCGATGAGCGCGCCGATCTTGTCGACCGGGATCTGCATCTCCTCGATGCGCGGCGCATACGGGTTGAGGTCCGCGCGCGGCGCCGGGATGACGCTCTCCATGAAGTCGATGATCTTCAGGCGCGCGTCATGCGCGGCCTTGATCGCGCCCTCCACGAGGTCCCACGTGAGGCCGCGCAGCTTCAGGTCGACCTGGAAGCCCGTGATGCCCTTCTTCGTGCCGCCGACCTTGAAGTCCATGTCGCCGCAGTGGTCCTCGGCGCCGAGGATGTCGGTGACGAGCACCTTCTGGCTCTGGTCGTCGTTCGTGAACAGGCCGATCGAGATGCCCGCGACCGTGCGCTTCAGCGGCACGCCCGCGTCCATGAGCGCGAGGCAGCCGTTGCAGATCGACGCCATCGACGAGGAGCCGTTGGAGCCCATGATCTCGCTGACGACGCGGATCGAGTACGGGAAGTCGTCCGGCAGGACCTCCGCGATCGAGCGCTCGGCGAGCGCGCCGTGGCCGATCTCGCGACGGCCCGTGGAGCCGAGGCGGCCGACTTCGCCCGTGCAGTACGGCGGGAAGTTGTAGTGCAGCATGAACCGCTTCGAGGTGTCGCCGCCCGTCACCGAGTCGAGGTCCTGCGCGTCCTTCTTCGTGCCGAGCGTGACCGTCGCGAACGACTGCGTCTCGCCGCGCGAGAAGATCGCCGAGCCGTGGAGGCGCGGCAGGACGCCGACCTGCGCGGAGAGCGGACGGATCTCGTGCTGGGCGCGGCCGTCGATGCGCTTGCCGTGGACGAGCACGTTCTTGCGGACGGTCTCGATCTCCAGCGCGTCGAAGAGGTGCACGAACTTCACGGCGTCGATCTCGGGCCACTTCTCGGAGACCTTCTTGAGGAGGTCCTCCTTGATCGCCGAGACCTTGCCCTGGCGCTCCAGCTTGCCCTTGATGAGCAGCGCGGCCGCGAGGGCCTCGCCGCCCTCCTTGCGCACGAAGTCCATCTGGTCCTGCGGCTGCGGGATGTCCTTGATGACCTTGTCGGGCTTGCCGAGCGCGCGGCGCATCTCGATCTGGAGGTCGATGATCTTCTCGACTTCCTCGTGCGCGCGCTTCAGGGCCGCGACGAAATCCTCGTCGGAGATCTCCGAGGCCGAGCCCTCCATCATGAGGAACTTGCCGCGGATGCCCGCGTAGAGGAGGTCGATGTCGCTCTTCGCCTTCTGCTCGTGCGTCGGGTTGATGACCCACTGGCCGTCGACGCGACCGATGCGCACGCACCCGATCGGGCCCATGAACGGGATCTCGGAGATGTGCAGCGCCGCCGACGCCGCGTTCACCGCGAGGAAGTCGGCCTCGCGCGTGCCGTCGGACTGGATGAGCGTGCCGTTGACCTGGACGTCGTTGTAGTAGCCGTCGGGGAAGAGCGGACGGATCGGGCGGTCGCACATGCGTGCCGTCAGGATCTCCTTCGACGACGGGCGCGCCTCGCGCTTGAAGAAGCCGCCCGGGAACTTGCCCGCCGCATAGAACTTCTCGCGGTACTCGCACTGCAGCGGGAAGAAGTCAATCCCCTCGCGCGGCGTGTCGGTGTTGGTGACCGCCGTGAAGACGGTCGTGTCGCCGTACGAGACGGCGACGGCCCCCGCGGCCTGCTGCGCGAGGAGCCCGGTCTCGATCACGAGGTCCGTCCCCGCGATGTTGACCTTGAACTGCTTTGCACCTTCCATTGGTGTTTCTCTTTTCTTTCTTTGCCTTGTTTACTGTTCGCAAATTGACTTTTCGCCTGCCGGGGCGACTCCCTCGACGCAGACGGCTCGGCGGCGGCAAGCCCCCGCAGGCCAAGGCGGCGCGGGGACGAACCGCCGACGCCCCTTACCGGCGGAGGCCGAGCTTCTTGATGAGGCCCTGGTACTTCGCCTCGTCTTCGCGCTTCAGGTAGTCGAGCAGGTTGCGGCGGTTCTGGACCTTGCGGAGGAGGCCGTAGCGGCTCGAATGGTCCTTCTTGTTCGCCTTGAGGTGCTCGGTGAGGGCCGCGATCTCCTTCGTGAGAATCGCGATCTGGACTTCGGACGAGCCCGTGTCGCGGTCATGGCGCTGGAATTCGTTCTTGATGGCGGCCTTGTCGATCTTCATGGTGTCTGTGTTCTTTCTGATGTGTTGTTTCCGCGCACTGGGAGGTTCCCCGAAAACGGGACGAAAGCCATCACCCGATGGCCCCCGCGACAGGGATAACCTCCTGAGACAGTCGCAGATTGGCGCGTATTATAGCAAAAAGACGGCACACGCGGCAAGAGGGCAGCACCCCGCAGATGCAGGGCGCGCTCACAGATTTGTCGCCCGTTGCAAATCACGCGGCTCGATTGTCTTCGTCTGACCCATGCCCACATTATACCAAAAGTTCAGAGAGAAGACGTGTAGGCGAGGCGCACGTTCTCTTCATGCGAAGCGGGACAGGATTCTGCAGAGGGTATCAACAGTTTTCGTCAATGGGGACAGACCCCATGGAATGTTTTCGTTCTGCGCCGGCAGCGTTTCGCGCAAGTTGGTCTATGTCTGTCCGTTGGATGCCCTTGTAGCTGACTTCAACTGCGTCTGCCCCGGCAATCCACTGGGCGAGGCGGTTGAGAACGCAGGCGTCAGCGCGCGTCATCTTCTTTTCGCCCGGCAGGTACGGCCAGTTGATGGGCGCAAGCATCAGCAAGTTGCCCGCTGCGCACGTGTCGAACAATTTGCCGCCCGGTTTGTAGAGCGGCGAAAAGCCCTTGTTCGCGAGCGTGATGACACGATGCCCGGCGGAAAAGGCGCGGCGCGCGATCTCGCGTTCGCCCTCGCTGATGCAAGGTGAGAGCAAGACCGCGCCATGCGCCGCCTCTTCCAACAGGGCCTCGCAGCTCTCGCGAAACTCGTCCGTCTCGACGCGCGGTGGCGCGTCCTTCAGAAGCCGCCCGGCGGCATCGCGTGCGTAGGCGAAGAACCGCCGCGAACACTGAACCTGAAGAATCGCATGGGCTTTCAGCAGGTTGTGGTTGCCGATCGCCGCAAAATGGCCGACAAGTCCCGCCCCAAGCGAAACGGGCAAGTCGCGCAAGACCGCAAAGAGTTTGGGGTGGGCGCGCTTTTCCCAGAGCCGTCGTGGGTTGTCGGCGAGATAGGCGCGCGCGTGGGCGAGCGCCGCCGCGTCAAAGAGAATCGTATCGACAAAGCCCTCGGCAAAGAGCGACGACGGCGCACGCGCCGCCGCGCCACGCGACCGACCGTCATCACCCCAAGCCTTGATGGGGGTCGCGAAACCCGGCTCGGCAGCCACTGCGCTCAAAGATTCATTGCCCGTTGCAAAATTCGACTCGGTGTCCTTTGCGCTTGGCCGTGCACGGCCAAGCTTCAGCCACCGTGACGTCGCTTTCGACTTGAAGCTGCCGACAATCGCGCCCAATGGCTTGCGCGGCCGCGCCCTGACGGCAATCACCGCGTGAAGATGATCGGGCATCACCTGCAGCCCCAGAACCTCTACGCCCGGCCACTGGCGCGGCAACTCAGCCATCGTCGCCCCGACAAGCCGACCGACCGCACTCAATTCGACAAACGCCCCCTTCTGCGCGTCATGGCAGAGCCGCCCCAACGCATGACTCGTGCGATCAGCAAGCGTCAGCGTAATCAGGTAGGTTCCAAGGCCACGGTAATCCCAGCTGTGGCAACGTCGCCCAATGCGGTGAATCACGTCACGCATCAACGTGCCCGTGTCTTCGTCGTAATGCCAGCCCAATCGCTCGCGCCGCCTGTCGCACCTGTCATTCATTGCTGATCTGCCCACTGCGGCTGTCAAATCGGGACAGGATTCTGCAGAGCTGGACGGCGGCCGCGACGAGCGGATGGCGCAGGGAGACGGGAAACCGGCGAAGCGATTCGCGCACGAACGGATCCTGCACGTAGCGGAAGAAGCCTCGGCGCGCACGCAGAAGCTCCAGGGCCGAGAAGACCGCGCTGCCCTCGAAATGGCGCATCACGTCCCCGCCGACACGCGCGGCAATCGCCCGGCGGTTCCTGAGCGCGTCAAACTTGTAGGCGTAGTAGCGATCCGTGCCGAGCGACGTCGCGAGGATGCCCTGCGAACCCGGCACATAGTCGTAGACGATGTCCGGGATCGACGCCACCTTCTCCGCCCGGCAGGCGCATTCGGCAATGAATGGCGCGTCCTCGAACAGCCGTAGGCTCTCGTCAAAGCGGATCGCGTGGCGTTCGAGGAAATCGCGACGGTAGGCGCCGCGCCAGACGCCGCCCAGCTCACGGTGCGCGCCAAGGTCTCCGCCTGCGTTCCAACGACGCACGTCCGCGAACGAGTAGCCGAAGAACGCCGGCAGCATCGCCTCGCGAATCGCCGCGTTGCCAGTCAGGTTGTAGTCGCGCTTCAGGGGCGCGACATCGAAACTGGAGAGGACGAAATCCGCTGCCGTGCGTTCGAGCGCGCCGAGCAGTTGCGCAAAGAAGTCCGCTCGCACCGTGTCGTCCGCATCGACAAAGAAGACAGCCTCGCCTGTCGCTCGGCGAAGCCCCTCGTTGCGCGCCCAGGAAAGTCCGCGCGAACCAACGTCCTCGACGACGAGGATCTCGACGTCAAAACCCTTCGCCGCCGCTTCGACGGACTCACGCGTTCGCGGAAGCGTCGGACGGTTGCGCGGGTGGCACGGAATGATGACGGACGCTTTCATCGGAGACGGCAGGCTCTGACACGTTGGCGGGCTCGGCGGCCGTTTCCGGCGCGCTCGGCGCAGCGGGTTCGGCAACAGGTTCCGTCGGCGCCGGCTGGACGGGCGCGGCAAAGCGCGTCGGGTTCTTCGCCATGAACTCCCACGCGAACGCCTTGTACGCCTCGGCACCCTTCGAGCGCGCGTCGAGGAAGACGACCGGCGTGCCCATCGACGGCGCCTCCGAGACGCGCACGTTGCGCGGGATCACCGTCTCGTAGACCTTCTCGCCGAAGTGCCCGCGCACCTCCTCGATCACGTCCGTCGTCAGCCGCGCGACGGAGTTGACCATCGTGAAGACGATGCCGTTCAGCTCCAGCGCGGGATTCACCCCCGCGCGCAGCTTCTCGATCGAGCTCGTGATGAGCGCCAGGCCGTCCATCGCCAGGTACTCCGCCTGCGTCGGGATGAGGACGGAGTCCGTCGCCGCGAGCGCGGACGTCATGACGAGCCCGAGGGACGGCGGACAGTCGAGGATGATGTAGTCGAACGCGCCCGACGCCTTCACCGGCGCGAGCACCTTGCGGATCAGCTCCAGCCGGTCGTCGCGCATCGCGAGCTCGACTTCCGCGCCCGCGAGATCGACTTCGGACGGGATGACGTTCAGGTTGTTCCACTTCGTGGGCTGGATGACGTCCGCGACGTCCTTCGCGCCCGTGAGAACCGGGTACATCGAGACGCCGGGCTGCTTCTCGAGGCCGAGCCCCAGCGTCGCGTGCGCCTGCGGGTCGAGGTCGATCACCAGCACCGCGCGCTTGCGGGCCGAGAGCGCCGCCGCGAGGTTCACGACGGTCGTCGTCTTGCCGACGCCGCCTTTCTGGTTTGCGATCGCAATGACTTTTGTCTGCCGTTCCATATCTTCCGAAACCTTCTCTAACCGCGGATTCTATCCACGGACTTCACGGATTGACGCGGATTCCGACACGGCGGGAAAATCCGTGCGAATCCGTGACAATCCGTGGTTGATCTCATCATCAAAACAACTTTCCGCTCTTCTGCAGCTCGGCGATGTTGCCCTTCGCGCTGCGGTTGATCTCGCGCAGCCACAGCTCCACGAGCGCGACGTCCCACGGCTCGTCCACGCACTGGATGACCGCCGCGAACTTGTCGCCCGACGCGAGGACCGACTCCTTCACGCGCGCCGTGACGGCCGAGAGCCGGTCGGTCACGATCTGCTCGGAGAAGTTGTCGGACTTCAGGTGGTAGCCGTACTGGAGGATCCGCAGGTTCTCCTCGTGGCTGCGGAGGAAGTCGAAGTACTCCCGCGCCGCCTCGCCGAAGCCCTCGAACTCGGCCTCCTGGAAATGCGGCAGGATGACGCGCGGCTGATGCGCCTCCAGCCGCCCCTCGCGGATGCGGATCTTCCCCGGGAAGTCCGCCAGCTCCGAGACGAGGTGGTAGTTGACGAGCGTGTTGCCGAACGTCTCCAGGCGGTGCGACGGCTCCAGCAGGAACCGCGCGCTCTTCGCCGCGTACCAGCGGTCGAACTCGGGATTCGCGCTCACGGGACCTTTCCGCAGCACTTCTTGTACTTCTTGCCGCTGCCGCACGGGCACGGGTCGTTGCGGCCGACCTTCGGCTCTTCGCGCACGATGGGCTTCTCGCCGACGAAATCGCCGTCCGAGAACTTCCAGCCGTCCGCCTCCTTCACGAACTGCGCGAGCTCGTGGTGGTTGCAGAATTCGCCGTTTGCCGTGTAGAGCGCGCGGAACTCGACGGTTCCCGTCGTGTCGTCCTTCCGGCCGCCTTCCGTGCGGATGATCTCAAGCCCGTGCCATTCGGCGGCGCGCGACCAGTTCTTCGAGGTCTCGGCGTCGAATTCGGCCTGGACGGCCTTCGTGGCGCTCGTCTTGAGGAAATCGACGTCGCCCGTCACATACGAGGAATAGCGGGCGCGCATCAGCGCCTCCGCCGTTTCGGCTTTCGCCGCGCCGGAGATGATCGGCCCGCAGCATTCGCCGTAGGTCTTGCCGGACTTGCAGGGACAAAGTTCAGAGCTTTCCATAATTGACTGCGTATTTTACCAAAATCTGACGTGAAAAGGCAATGTGATGCCGACTCACCGCCGCTGCTGGAAGAGCGGCGCGGCGAGCTCGTAGAGCTTCTGGTCCTTCTGCAGCCGCGCGAAGACGCCGTTCCGGTCGATCCGGTAGCCCTGGATGAAGCTCTGCTGCGCGGCCTGCTTGCGCCCCGTGCGGTACTGGAGCTTCGCGAGGTCGGCCCAGGCGTTCGCGTCGCCCTGCGGATTCGCCTTCAGGTAGCGGTTCAGCGCCTTTTCGGCGTCCGCGTCCTGCCGCGCGTCGAGGAAGATGCGCACCAAGAGCTGCAGGGTCTGCGCATCGGCCGCCTTGTCCACGAGGCCGTGCGCGAGCGACGCGGCCTCCGCGACGCGGCCCAGCTCGTAGTAGCAGCCCGCGAGCGCGAGCGCGTCCGCGTCCGCGAACGCCTTGTCGCGCCGCTTCGCCTCCAGCCGCTGGACGTCCGCCGTCAGGGCGCGGACGCGCACGACGTAGTTCCGAAGGCTCGCCGTGCGCTTGTTGTTGGGGTCGATGAGGTCCGTGTAGTCCATCAGCTCCAGCACGACGTCCCACTTGCGGAACGGCAGCAGGCACTCCTGCGCGTAGCGGAACGTCGCCTCCGGCGAGGCCGGGTAGAGCAGCACCGCCTCGCGGAACGCCTGCGCGCCCTCGCGGTAGCGGCCCTGCTTCTGGTAGAGCCCCGCGATCGCCGCGCGCAGCTTCGAGAAGCTCTTCTGCCCCGCGAAGTCGCGCCGGTACATCGGGTCGTTGAGGAGCCGCCGCACGTACCAGTCCCAGAAGTCGCGGTCCTGCGCGGCGCGCTTCGCGTCATACGGCGTCGGGTCGGCGTTGATCCTCATGATGAGGCCGTGCGGCGAGAGGTACGGGTACATCCACGGGATGACGTACGACTCCTCGACGTAGAACGCGTGCCGCAGGCGGTCGTGGTCGTGCATCATCTTCGTGAGGATGCCGTTGATCTCCATGACGCCAAGGGCGCCCGTCACCTGCACGCGCCCGTTCTGGATCTGCAGGTCGCCGTTCGCCGGGCGCACGCCGCGCTGGACCTCGTCCACGTAGACGTTGAACGCCTCGGCCGAGTCCTCCTTCGACGGAATCCAGATCTCGTCGCCGTAGAGGTCGCGCTCGACGGACATATACGTGTCGTCCGCGAGGGCGTTCTGCGTGATGAGGTAGACGTCGGGACGGAACTTCGCCGAGTAGATCATGTAGGTCGGCACGAACCGCCCCGGATCGGTTCCGCCGAAGAAGATCGCGAACTTCTCCATCGGCGGCGGATACGCCGGGTCGGGGAGCGGCTCCTCGTCCGCCACGACCTGCTCGTTGATCGCCTTCGCGCCCTCCAGCTGGTAGGCGCCGAACTGCCAGCCGAAGGTGTGGCCGTTCTGCTCGTTGCCGCCCAGCTCGAAGACCATCCGCTCGTCGGTGTAGTTCTGGACGATCGGGTAGACGGCGCAGACGAGGATCGTCAGCCCCGCGACGCACGCGGCGATCGCGATGCCGCCGCTGCGGCGGATGCGGCGGCTCGTCAGGCGCTGCTCCACGCCGTCCGCCGGCAGGACGCTCGCCGCCTTGCGCTGGAAGAGCCGCAGCGCGGCCGCCGCCGCGAAGACGAGGCCGTAGCCGATCCAGAGCGCGATCATCGCGTGCGAGGAGATGAACTTCACCTTCTGGATGAAGCCGTCCTGCACGTCGCCCTTCACGTTCGCGAGCAGGATGAGGAGGCCGGACATCATGAGGAAGCACACCGCCGCCGCGACCATCCACTGCCAGAACGTCCTGCGGTGCGACTTCTCGACGATCCAGTGGCCCGCCGCGAACGGCACGAGAGCGAACGGCACGAGCAGGTCGGTGAACTGCACCATCACGTCGCCGAAGTAGTGGCCCATCTGCCGGAAGAAGAACGCGAGGAACGCGCCGACGGACGGGAAGCTCGGCACGCCGATCGCCTCGTACTGGCCGCGCATGATCGCGTGCTTGAAGCCCTCCCACGTGCGCGGATAGCCCCAGTTCATCGGCGGGTTGCGCAGGTCGGAGACGATCGGCATGTAGGCGTAGAACGAGACGCCGAGCTGCGCGAAGAACGCCGCGCCCGCGACGGAGCGCCCGTTCGGCAGCGTCAGCCACGCGAGCGCCAGGAGGACGAAGTTCCACGCGATCGGCCAGGCGAACCACCAGCTCGCCGGATGCGTCAGCCCGTTCAGCGCGCCGTGCGACAGGAGGACGAACGCCGCGACGTGAAGCCCCGCCACGGGAATCGCGAACGAGAGGCCCTTGCGGACGAACGACGTGAGGACGAAGAGCAGCGCGACGAGGAGCGCGAACATCCCCGTCGACTTGCCCCACGGGAACGCGGGCCCCGTGTAGCCCGCCGCGTCCGCCGCCGGCACGGTGGCCGCGACGAGGACCGCCGCGAGCGCCAGCCCGGCGGAGACGAGCAGCTCGCGGTTGAACTGCGCCGCGAGGCGCGGGAAGAGGCCGTCCGCGTCGTCGTCCGCCCCCTTCAGGGACGCGAGGGCGGCCGCGACGACCGACCCGGCGCAGAGCGCGGCGATCACGGCGTAGCGCGTCGGCGCGATGAGCGGCGCAATTTCCGCCGTCACGCCCGTCCACGTGTTCTTCGAGACGAAGACGAAGGAGGTCAAGAAGACGAGCGCGGCCGCGCCGCCGCCCACGGCGAGGACGGCCTTCGCCGCCTTCTCGGCCTGGCCGCGCCGCTTCAGGACGGCCGCCGCGACGAGCGCGCCCACGAGCGCGACGAGCGCGACCGCCAGCGCCGTCGAGGACGGCGCCGTGACGGCCTCGTTCACGAGCGGCGCGTGCTTGCTGATGACGTTCGCCTGCATGTAGCGGTCGGCGCGCGCGAGCTGGCCGATCTGCAGGAGCTGCCACGTCATCCCGACGGGCACGAGGTAGATGAAGACGTCGCGGAAGAGCCCGATGTCGCGCATCGCGATCACGAGCGCGAGCGGCACGATCGCGAAGAGGAGAACCTGGTAGTTCGTGAGGCCGAGGCCGAAGACGAACGCCGTCATCCAGAGGATCTTGTCCGACGGCCGCCGCATCCAGCGGTAGGACAGCAGGAAGACCCACATCAGGAAGAGCGCGTTCAGCGAGTAGATCTCGACGATCGTCGACTGCGACCACTCGACCGGGGAGAGCGAGAACGTCAGCGCGCCGCCCACCGCGCCGCCGAACGCGAGGAGGCCCGACGGACGGATCGCGTGGAAGTCGGGGCTCTCGTCGTCGCGGCCGATGAAGTCGCACGACGAGCGGCAGATGAGCATCGCCGTGCAGCCGGCCGCGAGCGCGCCGAACGTCGCCGAGCAGAGCGAGACGGCCCATGCGGGCGTCGGATGCCCCATGTACGTGACCCAGCCGAACGCCTTGCAGAACAGCCACGAGCAGAACGTCCAGAACGGATAGCCCGGCGGATGCGGCACGCCGAGGTTCGCGGCGGCGGTCGCCAACTCGCCCGAATCCTCCAGGCCGACAGAGGGGCCGAGCGTGAGGAAGTAGACGACGAACGTGATGAGCGTGGCGGCCCAGAACGCCGCCCAGTCGAGCTTCGTAAAGAACTTGTCCTTCATAGTTGGCGTTGAATTATACCAAAAAACGGCATGTGCGGACGCGCCCCCGTTCCTCGGCACGCGCCCCGTCAGCTGACGCGGAACGACTGGACGGCGCGGCGGAAGCCCTCGGCGCTGCGGGCGATGATCGCCTCGTCGACGCTGCAGCAGATGCGCACGTAGCCCGCGAAGCCGAAGCCGCTTCCGGGCACGACAAGGATGCGCTCCTTCACGAGCGCGTCGACGAACGCGACGTCATCCGCCACGGGGCTTTTCGCGAAGAAGTAGAACGCGCCCTTCGGCAGCGCGAACGCGACGCCGGCCTCCGTCAGCACCTTCGCCATCAGCTTGCGGCGGCGGTCGTAGACGTCCAGGTCGACCGTCTCGTCCACAAGCGCGGCCGCGAGCCGCTGGCCGATCACCGGCGCGTTCACGTAGCCGAGCGTCCGGTTCGTGAGCGTGACGGCCTGCATGAGCGCGGCCTGTCCGGGCATCGCTGGATTCGCGACGAAATAGCCGATGCGCTCGCCCGCGAGCGAGAGCGTCTTCGAGAACGAGCCGAGCACGCACGCCCATTTCGTGAACGGCAGGATCGCCGGCACCGTCGCGCCGTCGAAGGCGAACGCGCGGTACGGCTCGTCCGAGAGGAGGAAGAGCGGACGGGCCTCCGGCTGCGCTTCGCGCCGCGCGTTCTCCGCCTCGACGAGCGCGGCGATCTCCTGCAGGACCTCGCGCGGATAGATGCAGCCCGTCGGGTTGTTGGGCGAGTTGACGATGATCGCGCGCGTCTTCGGCGTGATCGCCGCCGCAAGCCCCTTCACGTCGGGCATGAAGTCCGGCGGGATGGACGGCACGGTCTTCAGGACGCCGCCGAAGTGTCCGCAGTAGGAGCCGTACTCGACGAAGTAGGGCGCGGGCGTAATGATCTCGTCGCCCGGCTCGACGACCGCGCGGAAGAAGCTCACCATCGCGCCGGCCGCGCCGACGGTCATGACGACGTCCTTCGCCGCGACGGGCGTCTCCTGCTGGCGCGAAAGGAAGCCGGCCATCGTCTCGCGCACGGACGGGATGCCGGCGTTCGGGCAGTAGCCGAGGCCGAGCGGCTGCACGGCGGTGTCCGCGAGGCGGATCAGCTCGTCGCGCGTCTTCGGCGGCGGCGGCACGTCGGGGTTGCCGAGCGAGAAGTCGCACACGGCATCCGCCCCGAACTGGCGCTTGAGTTCAAGGCCCTTCTCGAACATCTTGCGGATGAAGCTGGATCCCGCCATCGCGCGGGCGATTTCGTTGGTCACTGGTTGCATATCTTACTCCGCCGTTTCGCCGAAGGAGATCTCAGGGAAGATCTCCTTCGCGGTCTTCGCGTACTCCGGGAACTCCTCGACGGCCTTCTTCGCGAGCTGTTCGCCCTTCTCGACCGCCCCGTTCACCTCCGAGCAGACGAGCTGCATCGTGAGCGCCGCACCCGTCATCGCGTCCGCCCAGTCCTTCAGGTTGAGCTTCGGACGGGCGTTGTCGCGTCCGCGGATGACGAAGTGGTTGATGAGGTCGTTCAGGTTGCCGGGATAGTCCTTGTAGAACTTGTGCCACGGGATGCGCGCCTTCGACTTGCCGCGGTCGAGGTTCATCTCGCGCTCGTTGACGGAGACGACCTTCGCGCCCTTGAGCTTGCCGCGGAAGACGTAGCCGCCCATGCTCTTGACGAAGACCTCCTGCATCTTCTTCATGTCGTTGACCTTGCGGATCTGGATGTCCGCCGCGTGCTGGCCCTCCGGCGTCTTCAGGTCGGCCCTCAAGGTCTCCAGCTGGCGGAGCGCGTTCTTCCAGTCGAGCTGGCGCAGCGAACCCTGCGCGGCGATCGTCTCGAACTTCTCCGCCGCCGCCTGGGTCTCCGCGTCGATCTTCGCCTGGCGCTCGGCGGCAAGCTTCTCCTGCCGTTCCTTCTCGGCGGCGGCGGCGGCCTCGGCCTTCGCCTTGCGGTCGGCCTCCAGCTTCTCGATGCGGATGCGCTTCTCGGTCTGCTCGACGAGCTTGTCGCCGCGCGACTTGATGTAGGTGATGCCCTTGCGGACGTTCTCGACGTCCTTCGAGGTCTTGATCTGGTCCAGCATCTCGGCGAGGGCGACGGAGAGCTTGCCGAGCGCGCGGGCGTTCTCTTCGGTCTGCGCGACGAGCGGTTCGGCCTCCGCGCTCCTCTTCACGAGCTGGCGCACGGCGTGGCGGATGCGGATCGCGCTCGCCTGGCAGCCGTAGGCGCGCTCCCAGAGCTCGCACATCGAGACGACGGCGGGCGGCGGCGGTTCGGCGGGCTTCTCCTCGGCCGGCTTCGCGGCGGCGGGCGCGCCCTTCGCGTCCTTCTTCGCCTTGTCCGCCTTCTTGCCGTCCTTCGCGCCCTTCTTGCCGTCCTTCTTCGCCTCGGCCTTCGCCGGGGCCGCGTTCGTCGTCGCGGCGGCGGCCGGTGCGGCGTTGGTCGCGGCCGGCGCCGACGTCGCCGGGGCTTCGGCCTTCGGCGTCTCGTTCGTCGCGGCGATCGCGTCGAGCAGCTCCTTCGTCGGGCCGGGCTTCAGCAGCTTCGCGTGTTCGGGCTTCAGCAGCTTCGCGAGATCCTGCGTCGGCTTCTCGCACGCCTCGACCGCCTTCTCCGCGAAGGCGTCGAACTCGTCCGCGAACTTGACGGCGTGGGCCACGGTGTCCGTGACGGCCGTGCGGGCCTTCGTGTAGCCCTGCACGATCTGCCGCTGCTCCTCGGCGGCCTTCGCCTTCTTGTCGGAGACGACGAACCACCAGAGGCCGCCGCCGATGCCGGCGATGAGCAAAATGCCGAGGACGACGAACAGAATCACCTTGACGAGCAGGTTGCCGCCCTTCTCGTCCTCGTCATCCTCGTCCGTCTTCTCGGGCGTCTCCGTCTCGTCGAGCGCGCCCTCGTTCCCCTCCTCGCCGCTTTCGAGGTTCCGCCTGACCGCGCCCGGCCGCTTCATCATCGTCGTGCGGCGGCCGCGCACCATCACCGTGCGCCGGCCCGCCATGGCCGCCGGACGCTTCACGGGCGCGCCGGACGTCGTGGTGGTCGTCGGGTCCTTCGTGAGGCCGGTCGTCAGGACGGCCTTGAACGCCTCCAGCAGGGCCTCGAAGCTCGGATAGCGGTCTTCCTTGTTCAGCGCGAGCATCCGCATCACGAGGTCGTCGATCGCGGGCGTCAGGTCGGCGCGGATCTCGCTCGGCTTCTTCGGCGGGCCGAGGAAGCGCGCCTTCACGACGGCAATGGAGTCGTCGCCCTCGAACGGGGCAACGCCGGTAAGCGCATGGTAGAGCGTGCCGCCGAGGGAGTACATGTCGGCGCGGAAGTCGATCGGCTCCTTCTTCACCTTCTCCGGCGAAATGTAGTAGGGCGTGCCCCAGATCTCGTCCGTGTCCTTCTGCATCGCCGCGAGGCCGAAATCGACGAGCTTCGCGTTGCCGTTCGCGTCGAGGAGGATGTTCTCCGGCTTGACGTCGCCGTGCACACAGCCCTGGTCGCTCGCGCACTGGAGCGCCTGGGCGACCTGCTGGCAGATCTTGATGACGCGCGTGACGTCCGCCTTGCCGGGGTTCGCCTGCATGATCGAGTAGAGCGAACCGCCCGTGGCAAGCTCCATCGCGATGTAGGGCATGCCGTCGCAGATGCCGTAGGAGTAGACCTGCGCGATGTTCGGGTGGATGAGGCGCGCGACGGACTGCGCCTCCTTCTTGAACTTCCCGACGAACTCGGGGTCGCTGCCGTACTCCTTCAGCATGACCTTGACGGCGACGGGGCGGTCGAGCATCTTGTCGCGCCCCATGTAGACGCCGCCCATGCCGCCCGTGCCGAGCTCGCGCTCGAGGAGGAAGTTCCCGTTTTCGCCGAAGGTGCACGGCGTCTGGATCAGCTGTTCGCTCATTTGATGACTCTCCATCCGGTGATTGGCCAGAAGACGAATGACGCGCATCCGCGCAGGTTGCCGCGGGGCACCGTTCCCCAGTAGCGGCTGTCAAAGGAGTTGTTGAAGTTGTCGCCGCAGGCGAAGTACTCGTCCGCCCCCATCGTGACGGTCGCCGGACGCCCCGGAACGGGGTGCTCCAGCGCATAGGTCTCGCCGGGACGCGCCTTCATCCGCTTGATGTAGTGCGTCCCCTGCGGCAGGTCGCGGATGCCCGTCGTCGAGAAGATCATGACCTCGCCGTCCTTCGGCTGGACGAAGTTCCACTTCCAGCGGTTGACGAAGATGAAGTCGCCGGTCGTGATCGCGCCCTTCCAGAGCGTCTCGCCCGCGCGCACGTACGTGCCGTGCAACGCGCGGCAGGCGTCCGTCGGCAGCGACCACGTCTCGGCGGACGTGCCGACCTTCACGGTCGCGAAGCCGTCCGCGCGCGGAATGCACCGCACCTGCCCCGACACGGGGGCCTTCCAGTCGACCGTGCGCGAGCCCGTGACCGCCCACTTGAGGACGGAGAGCGGAAAGACGTCCCACGCGCCCTTCTCGACGTTCGCGGCGGTGTGGTAGCCCCAGAGCGTCTCCTGCATCGAGCCGGTCGGGATCTTGAACGGCGTGTAGAAATAGGCGCGAAAGGCCATCGCGACCGAAATCGCGACGACCAGCGTGTCCAGCCACTCCCGGCCGTAGTCCTGCCAGGTCTTCTTCTGCGCCGTCACTTCTGGGGCACCTTCGTGGGGATGGTCTCGATCAGCGCGTCGAGCTGCGAGGAGAAGAGCATCGCCTCGCCCTGGATCTGCGCGTTCTCGCTGGTGGCGAGCGCGTCAAGGGCCTTCTTGTACTTCTGAAGCTCCACCACGATCTTCTTCGCCTCGCCCGCGCTCTTGGGCGCGAAGTCGTCGCGCCCCCAGAGCATGAGCTTCTCGAAAATCTTGCCGAGCGAGCCGAGCTCCTTGTTCTGCTTGAAGTGCTGGTCGATCGCCTGCATCTTCTTCTTCTCGGACGGGAAGAGCCGGACGAGCGTCTGGAGGTCGTAGTAGGCCCGTGCGGGCGCCGCATGATGCTCAAGGCCGATGCGCAGCTTCAGCCCGCTCGCGTACTGGTGCAGCGCGTCGTACATGACCTGCGCCTCCTTCGCCTGATCCGCATTCTTCGACTTGACGCCCGCCGCGAGGATCTTCAGGGCCGCCGACGCCGGCTTGCCCTTCGCGAGCAGGGCCGGGACCTGTTTGAAGAACTGCGGCTCGCGGACGCCCAGCGGCGGCGTCCAGTCCGCCGGCAGCTTCGCCTGCGCCTTCTTGACCGCCTCGCGCACGCCCTTCAGGTCGGCCGCCGCGAACTTCTCCTTGACGTAGACGGGATCTGTCCCCTCCGCCGCGTAGACGGCGACATAGGGCAGCCTGTCCGCCGCCGGCTCCTCCGCGCCGGCCGGCGCGAACGCCCGGTAGAAGGGAACCAGGTTCATCTCATAGGCCCGGTAGGACATGGCCACCGCCTGCTCGGCGTCCTTCGGCGGACGGAACCGCGCGGCGAACGCCTTGGGGTCTGTCCCCCTGTCCGCATTGCGCACCGAGAAGACGACGATGCCGTCATGCGGCAGCTCCTGGGTCTCCCACTGCGTCGCGTGGGACTGCGGCAGCGGCATCAGGCCCGCGAGCGGCGAGAGGTCCTTGAGCTGCTGCCCCTGGAACGCCTCGGCGTCCACGACGACGTAGACGACCGTCCACTGGCGGAGGTCGCTCGGGCCGATCGTCCGGCCGAAAAGGTAGTTCTTCGGGGTGACCCCCGCCCAGTCCACGAACCCCTCGGCGACCGGATCGGGCGCGGCGGCGGCCGTGAGGCCGAGGGCGCCCGCGAACAGGACGGCTGACAGGTGCTTCATGCTCATGGTGACGACCGCCCTTCCTTACGCCCGGTAGTTCGGGGCTTCCTTCGTGATCGTGATGTCGTGCGGACGCGCCTCGCGCTGGCCCGCCGCCGTGACGCGGTAGAACTTGCCCTTCTCCTGGAGCTCCGCGACCGTCCGCGCGCCGCAGTAGCCGAGCGAGGCGCGGAGCCCGCCGCAGAACTGCGTCATGATGGACTTCACGTGGCCCGCGTACGGCACCATGCCCTCGATGCCCTGCGGCACGAGGCTGTCCTCGTCCTCGTTGTCCTGGAAGTAGCGCGCGCGCGAGCCCTTGCCGTTCTTCAGGGCCGCCATCGAGCCCATGCCGCGGTAGACGACGTACTTGCGCCCGTTCGCGTAGATCTTCTCGCCCGGCGACTCCTCCGTGCCCGCGAGCACCGAGCCGAGCATGACCGAGTCGGCGCCGGCCGCGAGCGCCTTCGGCACGTCGCCCGACAGCTTGATGCCGCCGTCGGCGATGACGGCGACGCCGCTGCCGCGCAGGGCCTTCGCCGCGTTGTAGACGGCCGTGAGCTGCGGGATGCCGACGCCGCAGACGACGCGCGTCGTGCAGATCGAGCCGGGCCCGATGCCGACCTTCACGGCGTGCGCGCCCGCCTTCGCGAGCGCCGTCGCCGCCTCGCCCGTCGCGATGTTGCCGGCGATCACGTCCACCTTCGGGAAGTTCCTGACGATGTACTTCGTCATGTCCATGATGCCCTTCGTGTGGCCGTGCGCGGAATCGACGACCACGCAGTCGACGCCGGCCGCCGCGAGCTTCTCCATGCGCGTGAGGTCGCCCTTGCCGCCCGAGACGGAGGCCGAGACGCGCAGGCGGAACTGGCTGTCGCAGTTGTAGCCCGCGTTCGAGTTCTCGATGATGCGCGCGACGTCCGTGAAGGAGTAGAGGCCGATGACCCTGCCGTTCCTGTCCACGAGCGGCAGCTTGCCGATCTTCGCCTTGCGCATGAGGTCGTAGGCCTTCTTGAGCGAGGTCTTCGCGTCGCCCGTGATCGGGCAGGGCTGCATGACGTCCTTCAGCTTCATCGCGTTCATCGGCGCGAAGCGCATGTCGGACGACGTGATCATGCCGACGAGCCTGTCGTCGGCGTCCAGCACCGGGAAGCCGTTGAACTTGAGGCCCATGCGCCGCTTCTCGCTCCGGAGGAAGCTGATGTCGTCGTTCGCGTGGAAGCAGACGGGGCTCGCGATGAGGCCGTTCAGGTGGTTCTTGACGCGCGCGACCTGCGCGGCCTGCTCGTCCTCCTCCAGGTTCTTGTGGATGCAGCCGATGCCGCCCGCGAGCGCCATCGCGATCGCCATCGGCGCCTCGGTCACGGTGTCCATCGCCGCCGACATGAACGGGATCTTCATCGACGTGCGCGAGGTGAGCTTCGTCTCGAGCGACGTGTCGTCGGGCAGGAAGTCGGCATACTGCGTCACCAGCGTGACGTCATCATACGTCAGGCCCTCATACGGAAAGGCCTTCATAAAAGAGTCAAGGTACTTGTTCATGTCAATCCCCTTCGGACGCTACGCGCCCTTTTTAGCAGGGAATTATACTCTTTTTGCGCCACCGAATCAATGGGGGCTCGCGCGTCGGAGCGAGAAGCTGCGCGCGATTCCTATTTAGATGGGGACAGGCCTCTTCAAATGAGGGTCTGTCCCCACGCCCATCAGCAAAATGAGCGAAGGGACCCAGAGAAGGCGCGGCAGAGACGTCGAGAGATGCCAGTCGAAGTCTGGGGCCCGGCTCAGCGAAAGGACGTAGACGAATGCTGCGGCGGACAGCACCGACGCCAGCACGGCGATCCTCAGGCCGCGCAAGTCCACGATCCTTTCAAAGGCGTTCTTCCGCAGAGCGCAAAGCGCGGGCAGGACGAGCGCCACAGGCCAGGCAAAGGCAGAATTCCAGGGACGAAGCAACGCTTCACGTACAGCCAGGGAGAATGCCTGTCCCAGCTGCGCGAGATCAGGGTTCCATGGCGCCGCAAAGTCATAAAGCGTCCCTCCCGCGAGGCGGCAGCCGACCTGCCACGCGAGCGGCAGTGACAGCCCGGCCAAGAGCCCGCGCAAAGAGGCCAAACGTCGCCCTTCCACCAGCCGGAAAGCCACCCAACAGGCGAGAAGAAGGACGATCCCCTCGTTCTTGAAAAGCCCTGCCAGCCCCACCAGAACCCAACCCGACATTTTTCCGTCCCCCTCTCGGATGCGTTCCCATCCGACAAGGACAAGGAGCGCGACAACCGGCTCGGCGTAATAGAACGAGGACACGTGCAGGGAAAGCGGCGTCAGCATCGCCGACAGCTGCCAAAGGCGCGCCATCGCCGATTCCGTCCGAGAGAAAAGGAATGCGGCCAACAGGGCCGTCGCGATGACGACGATGAGCTGTGTCAGCCACTCGCCACACCCGCCCGAAACGCCATAGGCCACGAGCGTCACAAGGGCAAGTCCGGGCGGATAGGCCGGCTGCAATATCGAATAGGCGGAATCGGTGAAGAACCCAGACGGGATTCCGCCAGTCATGAACAGGAGCTTCGCTTTCCCGCCGTAGACCCCAAGCCCTGTCGGCGCGACAAGCGTGTGCGTCAACGCCAGCCCTGCAGCCACGACGGACACAACCGCCACGCCAAGCCAAACGCCGCATCCGAAATGTCCGCCGTCCCCACGCCGCAGGAACAGCCCGCCGAAGCCAAGGGCGAGAAGTCCCACGCACGCGACGCCCGTCAACTCCCGGAATGGGGAAACGCCCACCGCACCCGTCGTCTCCCGAACGGAGACTCCTTCTTTCAACCACAGTGCCGCACAATCGTTCTTCGCGACGCATCGGTAGCCGGGAAACGTCACGCGGCGGAATCGGCTGACGACGATGGCATCCGCCCCGTCCGAGTCCTCTGCGCCGCCGAATCGCACCGGCGTCGGGCACATCGCCCATGCCAGCGCCAGATGGACGGATCGTTCGCTCGGCTGAAGCTGTCCGTCGGGGGCCTCGCTACAGTAGTAGACGCTTCCTCCAGGCGGAACGAACCGCTCGACAAGCTCCCGATAGGCGTCCGTATGTCGGCCATTTCCCCGATACCCCCGTTCACTCCAGCCTGAGACGGACTGGACGCCGTGGGCTATCCATTCGCGATACGCCGTCCCGTTCAACAGGACTGTCAGGACGGCTAACGCCAGGAAGCAGAGGCTCGCAGACCATTTCATCTTCCCGTGACAACCACCTCTCGGACAATCAGCGCCTGAGGCTGTGCCGCGCCCGGCCTGACGCGGAGATGGCGGATGGGCGTCAACAACGGGAAGCGACATTTTCCCGAACGCCTGAACAGCCCGGCCTGCCGCCAGGAGTTCCCGTCCTCGGAGACCTCGACAGTTCCCTTCGTCAGGACGCCCTGTCCGTCCGGCAGTCCCGTCAGGACGTCAACCCGCCCCGACACGGGAGCGGCAAAGTCAATCCGCCACCAGTCCGACGCGTCAGCGGGGGCATCGGAGACATAGCAGGTCGCCATCAGGCCGTCGGCGGCCCGTTCCGGGCCGCAACCGCTGTCCCGCCCCGGACGGGATGCCGTGCAACGCGCCCCCGCAAGGCTCAAGAGAGAGCGGCTTGAATGCCCAGACGTGCCTGACTGGGGCGACACCATGTCCTTGACGGGTGTCCCGTCCGCCGTCTTGGAAAACATCCAGTCCCACACCACATCCTCTTGCCACGCCTTGTCCCAGGCGTTATGCCCCTTGTCCGGGAACGTCGAGACGCGAAACTCCCCGCCTCGCCCGACGACCGTCGACATGACGTTGGAGAGAACCGCCTGCATGGTCGCCGACGCATACTCGTGCTCGTTGTGCAGCAGCCAGATGTTTCCGGGCTTCCTGTCCGGCACGGCCTCTTGCGTGGAAAAGCCCGCGACCGGAAGCGAAGCCGCGAATCGTCCCGGATAGCCAAACGAGAACGTGTAGGCGGCGCTGCCCCCGTACGACAGCCCTGTCAGGTACAGGCGGTTCGTGTCGATCCGCGGAGCTTTCGCCGCGCGGACAATCGCATACATGGCATCGCACACGAGATCCGCCATCGGCGGACTCCACGCTTTCCCGCAGCAGACGTCCGAGCCGACGGGAAGCATCGGGGCGAAGAGATAGCAGGGATGCCGCCGCTGGAACTCCGGGGACGTCACCTTCCTGAAGATCGTCGTCTGGTGAAACTGGGCGACAAGGTTCGTCCCATGCTCTCCCGTCCCCCCGAAATAGACGAGCAGGGGAACGGGACGGGAGACCTGCCGAGGGGCGAACAGCAGGTAGGGCAGTTCGTTCGACAGCAGGGACTTGCGCCTCCAGGGCTTCAGCTGCTCCACGGCATCCGGCGCCCGGCGGAACCGCCCGGCCTTCAGCCCATACCGCTCAAGGTAGACCTGCAGCTCCGGCGTGGCCCGCTCGCGCTCCAGCCGCCCCGGATAGCCATTTCCCAGCGGCACGGCCGCCGAAGCCCTCTGCCGAGTCGCGGATGCCGATTTCCGGGCCTCCCGCTGTCGCGCGCAGGCCTCCTCCGCTTCCGCGAGAGGAAGGCCCTCCGCCGGGAAGCCCTTGGCCACGGCGGCTTTCATGAGCTTCAACGCCTTTTCGTAGTCCTGCTCGTAATCCCCCTCGCCAAGATACCAGAACGCGGCAATGCGGGCTTTCGCGAACGGGCTTCCGTCACGTTCGGCCTCACGGAGAAGGGCCAGCCCCTCTTCGCGCGTGTCTGGGCTCTCGTACAGCATGGCGCCGCGACGGGCCTTCTCGTCGGGCGTCTCCTTTTGGGGCAGGGCATCGTTCGCCACTGCCTGACGAGCAAGCGACAGCCCCACGAGAAGGCTGAAAATCCGTCCTGCCAGACTCATCGTTCCTTCCTCCTTATGTTCACTTGCGGATGCGAAGATTGTTGAAATCGATGCCCGGGAAAGGGTCTTTCTTCAAGTCCCGGTCCCGGACAAGCTTGCCCTTCTCGTCCCACTCGCGATAGCGATGGGTTTCGCCAAATCGAGGGTTACGCACGTGCAGGCTCTTAAGCCCTCCATTCGGATGGAAAGTGGCAGAGAAGTCAGAATTTGAGAATGTCCATCTTTCGTCCGATCCCTGTGTCGCACTTGCCCACGGCCTTATGCGCCTTTCTCCTATAAATTCTAAATCACTCATATGAAGAAGATGCCCGTTCGACAGCCAATTGAAAGCACGAGATCTTGATGAAGCCAAATGAGTAACCTTGTCAATGTTCTCACATCGTGTACCAACCACGACAACTGAGTTCCCCTGCCTGTCGGGTTCGGACAGAAAACGAGGAAACGACACGGCGCGAATCATTTCCTTCCAACAGGTCTCGCTTAAGCGAATCCATTCAGTGTCTCCTTCTAGTTCCCATTTCGGTAATTTCAACTTGACCGGCAACCCATTGCGCCACATGCCGTCAATCAGGCCGTCCCGCATCGTCACCGTCAAGTTTGTCTCGCCGAAGCGATAGACCTGACAGACCTGACCCTCCGCATTCGTCACGGGGCGCGCGACCTCAATCCGATTCGTGCCGCACTGTTTCAACAGCCCGTCCGCCGTTGAAACAATCGCAAAGTAGGAATTGTCCATTCCCATGACTGTCAGAATACCCATAAACCAGACACCTCCGAAGACTCTGATTTTGATCATTTTGAACCCTCCTTTATTTTTTTAGCCAATTCCCAAGGTGTATTGCCCTCAAAAATGACATAATACTCACCGACCTCACCACTCCATTGCGTAGCGGCTGAGAGGATTGGCAAGCCCATTTCACTCATAACGCCTAAGCAAACGCTTGTACAATTATGATCCGATAGATAGGCATGATCTGTTACCACCGTAAATGAATCGTCATCGTCAACTTGTGCCAAACAGAGCTTTGTTCCCAGTACGTACGTCCCTGGGTTGTCCTCAATTCTATCCGTCGCATCCAGTCCCTTCCAAAGCTGGTCGAGTGTGATGTCATACGTCTTTGACACGCCCGCGCTTTTGTCATTCAGTCCCAGGCATCCAGGTGCCCGACCTGTCGGATTAATGGCCTCTGCAGGGTAATATCCGACACAGACATTCACGTATTTAAGGACATCAGCACCATACCAAGATTCGACAAGCCTTTTTGCGGCGTTCGGATTTATCTCAAGCTTCCATGAGGTGTGCCCGACATTCGGACTGAACGAACTCATAGAAGACGGCGTCCACGTGAAGGATATCGGCGCATTATCAGAAGGCGACTTCACATATAGATTGAATTTGCATTCGTAGACGACAATTGGAATCGTGATCTTAGACTTACCACAGGAGGCCGTCACCTCCAATTCTTGCGCTTGGGACGTATCGACCGTGACGATGTCGCGAGAACCTGTTCGTGGCGTCGCCCCCGTCCAAGTCGGGGTCCCTTCCGGCCACTCGCTCGCACTCGGATCTGGAAAGACCTGAATGGACAGTTGGCTCCCCTTCCTCACATAGATAGTTCCATCCAGCATGCGTTCCATGGGATCGTCCGTCTCATAGTTGTGACTTGGGCTGATTCCGACCACAGTCATGTAGCCTATGTCTTGAAGCAATGACCTCTTGGAATCATGGGCGTTCACATAATAGATATCGGGCTTGACCGTATCGACCGAAGGGATGAACCACGACGGGACATTCCACCAATTGCGGTTGAAGACGATGCTGGCAGTTTGGTACTTCGACTGCCTGTTGACCGTCCAGTTGCTTTTCTGGCTGCCGCCGTCTATGCGAGACGTAAAAATGACATTCTGCCCAAAGGGGACCGTGATGTCATTGTCACCGTTCTCCTGATTCGACGAAATCCGATATTCATGGTAGAAAATGGATCCGCCTCTCGTGTCTTCGGGCTTCCGCCGAACCGTATACCCTGCATACCCACCGCCGCGCATCTGAAACGCCGAAGAGCTGACGAGAGACCATTCCGACATTGCCGATACATAGACCATGCCCCCAAACGAATCCTCTATTCTACGGGCATACACATTGAAGCAGTCGCCGTCAACTTCCACGTAGGCAGCTGGACTTGAAGCCGAGACTTCAACGCAGTCATTGGCTGCCGACACCGCACTTGCGGTTCTTGCCCCGCCAAGCAACCCCAAGGCAAGGATTACCAAGACAGTCTTCGGCATTCGATGTCTAAACCTCATGCGAGTATTCTTTTTATCGGGTTCAAGTCAAGCCTATCTTCGTTCATGGCGCAGATTATACCATATGCGGCCTCCGCACCGCAAACTGCGCGTCGGGCAGGGTGCGGCGTTCAGCGGATGATCAGCAGCGTGCCTTTCGCGGGGCCGAAGCGGAGGGACTTGCCGTCGGCGGACTTGCGACAGACCCAGCGGCCATAAACCGCCGTGTCGAGCGTCAGCGCGGGGACAGACCCCTCCAGCTTCGCCGTGGACGTGAGAAACGCCGCCTTGTCCCGTCCCACGTAGGCGGACAGGTTCTCCGGGTCGGTGACGACGATTTTTGCGCCCTCGGCGAAACGCAGCCGCCCGACCGCGAGCGTCCGCCCTTCGCCGAACACGTCGGCGCAGGCTCTCGTCAGGGAG
>DCMF01000072.1:0-26637 GCA_002321305.1 Verrucomicrobia bacterium UBA1629
GTTTCCGCCGTGGCTTGACGAGCCCCAACGCCGCACGCATCGTCTCCTTGATGAGAAAGTTGATGCTCGTCCCCGCGTCACGAGCCGCACCGCGAAGAGCATCCGCCAACGCATCCTCGGCATGTATCGTAAAAGTCGTCATGGTGAATCTCTCTTTGAATCACTGTAAATCAGTTTTATGATTCATATTATACATCTTTCAGCCAACCGCCGTCAACCGGATAGGCCATGCCCCCCAACGATTTGCTTTCTGGGCGACAGTGGACGGTTTTACGGATTGTCTCGGCGGCTTCGCCGCAGACCACGAAACCGCCGGCGCGTCATCGGCGTTCCGCCGATTGACCGTGGCGAGACGCCGCCGCGGCTCAAGCCCGACGGCTTGCCGCGTCGCCGTCCCGCCCCAGTCACCCCTTCGGGGCCTGACGCGCCGACGGACACGAACGCCGCGCGTGGCGCTGTTTCGTGTTCGCGCGACAGCGCTCGTGTTCGAGGACGACTGTCCCCCAGAAAGCAAATCGTCTTTTCGTGCTGAAGCCCTGACACTCTCGGCAATCTCCAAGAATCTCTCGCCTGAGAATTTTCCGCATCATGTTCTCATTCGGCGACGAAGAGACGGGTGACGACGTTCCCATAGTCATTTGCGAACGGCAGATTCGCCGCCTTGGACTTCAGCCCGGCGAGCGTCCGCTCGGCTTCGCGGGCGGACGGCAAAAGCTTTGCCGCCATAGTATCGCTGGCTGAACAGCCGCTCGCCAGACGAGAAAAGAAAGCCGGCAGGGTTCGACACGAACCTTGCCGGCCTTTTCAGCACGATCGCCGTCTGTTCAGCCCTCGGCTTCGAGCGCCGCATCGACCTCGTCGGTCGTCTCCATGTTGTGGTAGACGTCCTGCGTGTCCTCGAGGTCTTCCAGCATCTCGACGAACTTGTTGATCGCCTTCGCGACCGCGACGTCGGAGACCGGGTTCGTCATGTTCGGGACGAGCCCGACGTTCGAGTTCTCCTCGTCGATCGCGATGCCCGCCGCCTTGATGGCGTCGCAGACCGCGATGAAGTCGTTCGGCTGGCACTTGACCGTGAAGCCGCCGTCTTCGGCGACAACGTCTTCGGCGCCGGCTTCCAGCGCGACCTCCATCACCCTGTCTTCCGTCAGGCCGTCCGCCGCCGGAATCATGATCTGGCCGAGCTTGTCGAACAGGCGCGACGCGCTGCCCGGCTTCGCGAGCTCGATGCCGTTCTTCTTGAAGACGTTCGAGACTTCCGCCGCCGCGCGGTTCTTGTTGTCAGTGAGGACGCGCACGACGATCGCCGTGCCGTTCTTGATGCCCTCGTACTGGGCGTCGACCATTTCGGCGGACTCAAGCTCGCCGGTGCCCTTCTTGATCGCGCGGTCGATGTTGTCGTTCGGCATCTGCGCCGCCTTCGCCTTCGCGATGAGCGTGCGGAGCGTCGGGTTGTTGTCGGGGTTGCCGCCCTTCGCCTTCACGACGATCGTGATTTCCTTGCCGAGTTTCGAGAAGATTTTGCCCTTCTTCGCGTCCGCCGCGCCTTTCGCGCGCTTGATTGTCGCCCAGTGGCTGTGACCTGACATGATTTTTGTCCTTTACTTAGGTTTGGAGGTTTAGAATGTTTGGAAAGTTTGGGAGGTTTGGAATCAGACCTTGTGGCGGTAGGTGATGCGGCCCTTGCCGAGGTCGTACGGCGAGATCTCGACCGTGACCTTGTCGCCGATCGCGATCTTGATGAAGAACTTCCTCATCTTGCCGGAGATGTGCGCGAGAACCTCGTGCCCGTTCTCGAGCTGGACCTTGTACATCGTCGCCGGGAGAACCTTCGTGACGGTTCCCGTGACTTCGATCGCCTGATCTTCTTCTTTCGCCATGCGTGTGCCTTATTTGGACTAATGTTTTTGTATTATACTATTTTTCGCCGCACACGGCAACCCGCCCGCCAACACCAAGATCTGTCTACTTGGCTGCTCCTTCTACTCCGCTTCCGTCACCTTGCGGCGCAGGGCCTTGATCTCGGCATGGGCGTGCTTGGCGTCGAGCATCTTCTGCTTCTGGCGACGCGAGCGGCGGCGCTTCTGGCGGCGGATCTTCTCGCGCTTCTGCCGCGCCTCGCTTTTGCGCTTGTGCTCGCGGTCGAGAATCAGCTCCGCGAGCGTCCGCCGCGCGAGCCAGCGGTTTGTCTCGCGGCTGCGCGTCTCGCCGCAGCGGACGGACAGTCCGCTCGGCTCGTGTTCGAGGCGGACGACGTTCGAGGTCTTGTTCGTCTTCTGTCCGCCCGGCCCGCCGCCGAGGATGAAGCTCTCCTCGAGGTCCTCCTCGAAGACGGACGCCTCATCCATCAGGGCCTTGACCTTCTCGATCGTCTCGGGCGAAATCATCGGCTGTCCGCCTCCGTCAGTAGCCGAGGGGCTCGTCCACGAGGATGACGAGCGTCGAGGTGTGCGACGGGCAGCGGTCGAAGACGGCCGTCACCTTGCAGATGCGGTCGGGCGAGTCGCAATCGGCGCAGAGGTTCTTCTCGGCGCACGGCGTCCTCTTGCCCAGGCGGCGGCAGTTCGGCCCGCAGGCGAACCTCTTCGCGCGCCCGATCGCCTCCAGCACGCCGCCCGCGACGAGCTTGTTCTTGCCGATGACGTAGACGACGCGCCTCGGCCCGTAGATGGACGCCGCGATGCGGTTGCCCGTGCCGTCGATGTTGACGATCACGCCGTCCTCGGTCAGCGCGTTCGCCGAGAGGAGGAAGAGGTCCATCTGCGTCTGGTGGTCGCGGATCTCCTTGCCCGCCGCCGCGAGCGCCTCGCGCACGCCGAGCGCCTTCACGCTCTCCGACCCGCCCCAGCCGACGGACTGCGCCGCCTCGGCCTCCTTCAAGATGAGGGCGGTGGCCTCTTCCTTGGTCGCGACCGCCGTCGCCTCGTATCCGCGACGCCTCAGCGCCGCAACCGTCTTCGCATAGTCATTCATCGTTTCGTTCCTTGTTCTTTGCCTTCTTCTGTTTCTGTATTGCCGTCGCTTAACACGGAATTGCTTTCGCTTAACACGGAGAAAGCGGAGGGCGGGAGGCACGAAGAGGAGGAGAGGGGCTGGTCATTCGGCTTGGAACTCCGCGTCTCCGACTCTCCGTCTCCTCCGCGTTCAGCGCCGCAGGCCACAAAAGGAAGTCTGACGCCAAGTTCGTTGAGAGGCTCGAGGACAAAGGCGCGTTCCCGTGCGCGCGGATGCGGCAGAGTCAGTTCCGGCGTGTCCAGACGCACATCGCCGAAGAGGATCAGGTCGAGGTCGATCGTTCGCGGGCCGTTGCGCACCGTGCGGACGCGCCCCAGCCGGTCCTCGATCGCGTGCATCGCGCGCGAGAAGGCAAGCGGCGCAAGCGTCGTCTCGAAGACCGCCGCCTGGTTGAGGAACTTCTGCGCGGCAAATGCGGGCGGGACGTCCACCGGATCCGTCTCGCGCACCGCGCTCATGTCCACGAGCCGCGTCTCCGGCAGTTTCGCGAGCGCCGCGAGCGCCCGCTTCAGGTACGTCGCGCGTGCGCCGACGTTCGAGCCGAGCGCGACGACCGCCCGCACGGCGGCGGGATTGCGCGCCGCGTAGACGAAGGCGGGGCGCGTGCTCGTGACCGTCACCGTCTCGGACGAGGCGCGGTTCAGCGTCGCGCAGTACGGGTTTGCGAACTTCACGCCGTCCAGCTTCCACCGCAGGCCGCGCGACGTCATCCGCGTCACGGGGTCGGGCGCGAAGACGGAGACGCCCGCGCCCTTCCACGTCCGGAATGTCAGCTTGCCGCGCACGGGGATGAATTCGCCCTCGGCCTCGACAATCGGGACTTCCGCCGCGAGCGCGCGGTAGACGTTGCCGATCGCGTGATCCGTGCGCTTCCCCGTCGCGCCGACGATGACCAGATTTTCCGTCCAGCCCTGCGCCCGGCAATAGGCAATCGCCTTGTCAAGGTCGTTCGTCTCCTGGTCGGCAATCCGAACGACCCTCCTCCGTGCCTCCGCCTCTCCGCTATCTCCGCGTTCAGCGCCGCAGGCCTCCCCCGCCCGCCGACAGACTGGGTTGCTGTCGCTTAACGCGGAGGAAACGGAGGGAGGGAGGCGCGGAGTTCTTTTAGGGGATAGGGCGTCCGGCGGGAGGCTGTCCATGTCGCCCACGAGGGCGTCGGGCCAGCGGCCGAACCGCTGCCGATACGCCGCCGCCGCCGAATCGCACGCGACGACGCGCGCCGCCGACAGCAGAAGCCGTTCGGGCTCCGAGCCGCGCGGCGGGAAATCCCCCGCCGCCAAAATGACCGTACGCCCTTTCCCCACCTGACTATTCCGCGAAGAAGCGGTATTCGGTTCGGCTCCTGAACGTCTCGCCGGGCCGGAGGACCGTCGACGGGAAGTCAGGGCGGTTCGGCGAGTCCGGCGCGTGCTGCGTCTCCAGCGCGACGCCCGCGTACTGCGGCAGCGTCCGCCCCGCCGTCTTCGTCGGCAGCGTCCCGTCCATGTTCTGCGCGCCGTACATCTGCAGGCACGGCTCGGTCGTCCAGACCTCCAGCCGGCGGCCCGAAACGGGGTCGCGCAGCGTCGCCGCCGGATGCAGCTCGCCACGTGTGCCGCGCAGGACGAAGTTGTGGTCGTACCAGCCGTCCATCGGCCAGTTCGCCGGCTGGGCGGCCATCCACGCGGCGCGCGCGCCGATCGGACGCGGCGACGTGAAGTCGAAGCCCGTCCCCTTCACCGGCGCGTTCTGCGTCGGGATCAGCCCCGCGTCCGTCTGCGTGTAGCTGTCCGCGAAGACCTGGAGCTCCTGCGCCCGCACGTCGCCGCTCGCCTCGCCCGCGAGGTTCCAGTAGCTGTGGTGCGTCAGGTTGAGGACGGTCGGCCTGTCCGTCGTCGCCTCGTAGTCGACCGTCCAGACGTTCGTCGGGAGGACGCGGTACGTGACCTTGCAGTTGACCGTGCCGGGGAAGCCCATGTCGCCGTCCGGCGAGACGAGCGACAGCACGAGGCCGACCGTCTCGCCCTCGACGAACGGACGCGCCTGCCAGACCTTCGTGTCCCAGCCGTCCGGCCCGCCGTGGAGGCTGTTGTGGCGCGGCGGCTTGTCCTCGCTGATCGGCAGCTGGTACGCCTTGCCGTCGAGCGTGAACTTGCCGTCGCGGATGCGGTTGCCGAAGCGGCCGATGAGCGTGCCCATCGAGAAGCCGTTCCGCTCGTATTCCGCCGCCGTGTTCCAGCCGAGCGTGACGTCCGCGAGGTTGCCGAACCGGTCCGGCGCGTAGCAGCGCACGAGCCGCCCGCCGTAGTCGGCGACGTCGAGGACGAGTCCGCCCGCGCCGCGCAGGGTGTAGAGCGTCGTCTCCGTGCCGTCCGAAAGCCGCCCGAAGCTCCGCTTCGTCGGCGGCTCCACCGCGTCAGCCGTTCCGACGGCCAGAGCCGCCGCCGTCGCCGCAAAAAGAATTTTCGTGTTCATCTGTTGTTTCTCCTTGTTTTGTTGTGATTGTGATGTCTTTCAAGCCTTTTTGCACGGTCGAACTACGCCTTGCCGAACATTTCCTCCGCCAAGGAGTGAACGCGCCTCACGGTGCAGTCTTTGGCGTTCATCTCATGCGTGGTGTCGAGCAAGATCTGCAGAAAACCGCGAGTCTCAACATGAGGCGTCTGGAACAGCACAAGCCGTACATACGGCAAAACACCCATAAACAGCGTCACAAACTTCTTCTGCTCGAAGCTGTAAAGCGTAATCTTCACCTTGTCCTCATCGAACGTTGCGCGCGGCCCGTAAACGAACGATCCGCGACGGATGTGCGCGGCGATCATCTTGTTGAATGCGTGTTCGACATCATAGACCGTAAACGCCTTGTCCTTCACTTCTACCGAATAGAAGCACTTGTCGTCCTCGTAAACGTCGATGTCGCCTATCTCCCTCGATGACGCACCACATTCGTTCACCTTGTGGACTTCTACGCGATACGTGCCCTTAAGGCATGAATAGAACTGCTTCTCGACTGCGCCCACAACCGCCGCACAGGTCTCCCCCTCAAATGATTCTTCGATGTACCTGGCAATGTAGGCATATATGTCCACGAGGTCGGGGGTGACGATTGTGTTGACCGTACTCAGCAACTCGTTGCTTGCAATGACCTTCTCAAGCAAGGCGAAGCAGAACGACAGGCACTTGAACGCAAAGGGGGAGCCGCCCCGATTGGCTTTTTTGCCGATCTCAATGAGCGTATTCAGTATCTCACGGTCGTTGCCGTCCCTGACGGGATTCGAAGACGCGAGGTGCGTAAACCTCGCGGGCTTGTTCAGGTACGGCTCGTTTGACGCGCCAAGCGCGTTCACCAAATGGTCACGCTCAAACGGCACAAGGACCTTGTGGCAGAGACTTCTGGCGTCAAAGGCGCCTCGAATCGGCGCGCCAGCCTGAAGACAAAGGGCGTTGGCTTTTGAATTTGTGGCTTTGGCAAGCAGACCGGTCACAAGGACGTACTTGTAGGTCTTGTGAGAGCCAAGAATCACCTTGCGCAACATGTCCGCGACTTCGTCGGGCGGCGTTTCACGCGCCTTGAGCGCCTTCAGCAGCGTTGCGTTCGCCTTTTCAAAGTCAATCGAAAGAGACATTTCCCACAGCCCTTCTTATCGCCTGCTCAGCTCCTCAAGCCTTGCCTTGATCATTTTCGCGACCTGACGCGCAAGGTTGCAGGGCACTGCGTTGCCGATCTGCTTGTACATCGAAGAACGTGAGCCCTTGAACTTGTACCCCATCGGAAACGTCTGTATGGCCGCCGCCTCTTCCACCGTCAGCCGGCGCAGCCGCCTTGGCGCCTCTTTGAACTCCGGCACGATCCTTTCTTCGGACAGCCCCTTATGGTAGTCTTCCACGAAACTTGCCGTACCGTTGTAAAGTTCCTCTTCGTCAATGAAAGGCGTTTTGTTGCCGCCCATTGACGCGGGCAGCGTCGAACAGTATCCGTCTACTCGTATAGGCCGCCCTGCGCCGTTGAACAGCATGCCCGCATAGGGAGACTTCCGCATGACCGGCCTTGTGCAGAACGTGATCCTGGCGTTGCAGACGTGGCTGTTGTTGCCCGTGCCCGGCCTGTCCAGCCGCGAAATGACCTCCTTTACGGTCGGGGCCTTGACGCGATATGGAGCCAGTCGCCCTTCAAGGTCAATTGGCCCGTTGCCGTCTTCGAGGAATCCGATGAACAGAACCCTTTCCCTGTTTTGAGGGACGTTGTAGTCAGAGGCGTTTACGACAATGACCGAGGTGTTGTACCCCAAGCCCCGCATCCCGTCCAGAAGACGCTCGCGAATCGCGCTCCACTTTTCAAGGACGCCCAGCGCCTTGACGTTTTCCATCAGGAACGCCTTCGGACGCACAATCTCCAAGGCCTTCAGATACCGCCAGACATTCTGGCTGCGCGGATCGTCCGGATCCATCTTGCCGGCCACCGAAAACCCCTGACAGGGCGGCCCCCCAATCAGCACGTCAACCTGATCGTTGAATCGCCGGAGCTCACCCATGCGACCTTCGATGTCTCCGCATCTGACATGATCGCCGATGTTCGCCCTGTAGGTCTCGCAGGCATCCGCATCCAAGTCGTTCGCCCAAACGACATTAAATCCCTCCATGACAAAGCCCATGTCAAGACCGCCGGCGCCGGAAAAGAGAGAGACGACAGTCGGGCGCTCGTCTCCCTCTGCCCTTGCAAAAGGAACTGTCGGCGACAGCGTCTGCAGGAAATCCTGTTGCTTCACACGGGATCCCCTTCTGTCGAACGCCAAGCCGTCCACATTGCCGATCACGTCGGTCGTCACCACCGTCTTCCCTCTCCCCTACCCGATCGCCAGCATCGCGTCGATCGCGCGCTTCGCCCGCGCGGCGATGTCGGGATCGACCTCGACCGGCGTCTTCATCTCGCGCAGCGACTCGGCGAGGTTCTCGAGCGTCGTCTTCTTCATGTTCGGGCAGACCAGGTCTTCCGACACGGGCACGAACGTCTTCTCCGGGTTCTCCTGCCGCAGGCGGTGGAGAAGCCCCACCTCCGTGCCGACAAGGATCGTGCGCGCCGCGCTCCCCCGCGCGTAGCGGCACATGCCGCCCGTCGAGAGCCGCTCGTCCGCCGCGTCGCGCACGTCGCGCGCGCATTCGGGATGCACGAGGACGGGCGCGCCGGGATGCGCCGCGCGCGCCGCCGCGACCGCCTTCGCCGTCAGCCGCGCGTGGGTCGGACAGTACCCCGGCCACAGCACGTACTTCCGACCTTCCTGCGTCGCGATGTGGTCGCCGAGGTGCGAGTCGGGCACGAACAGGATCTCGCGGCCCGGCGGGACTGTCGCCATCACCCTCTCGGCGTTGCCGCTCGTCACGCAGAGGTCGCATTCGGCCTTCACCTCTGCCGTCGAGTTCACGTAGCAGACGGCGACCGCGCTAGGATGCTGCGCCTTCAGCGCGCGCAGCTGCGCGCCCGTGATCATGTCGGCCATCGGGCAGCCCGCCGTCGGGTCGGGGATGAGGACCGTCTTCGCCGGGTTCAGGATCTTCGCCGTCTCGGCCATGAAGTAGACGCCGCAGAAGACGATCACGTCCGCCTCGACGGTCGCCGCCCTGCGCGCGAGCTCCAGCGAGTCGCCCGTGAAGTCGGCGACGTCCTGCACCTCGCCGCGCGTGTAGTTGTGCGCGAGGATCACGGCCTTGCGCGCGGCCGCGAGCGCACGGATCTCATCCGAGAGCATGGAAGATCGCCTCCAGGAATTCGTCGTAGGTCTCGAACGCCGGAATGTCGGGGTTCGCCCGCTTGATCGCGTCCGTCGAGCGGAAGAGGAAGCCCGCCTTCGACGCGCGGATCATCTCCAGGTCGTTGAAGCTGTCGCCCGCCGCGATCGTCTCGAAGCCGCAGCTCTGCAGGGCCCTGACGGTCGTGAGCTTCGTGTGCGGGCAGCGCAGCCGGTAGCCCGTCACGCGCCCGTCCGCGTCCGCGAAGAGCGAGTTGCAGAAGAGCGACGGCCAGTTGAGCTTCTTCATGAGCGGCCGCCCGAACTGCTCGAACGTGTCGGAGAGGATGAGCACCTGCGCCCGCGCGCGCAGGCGGTTCAGGAACTCGTGCGCGCCGATGAGCGGCTCGATGCGCTCGATGACCTTCACGATCTCCCGGAGGCCGAGGCCGTGCTTCGCCAGCAGGTCGAGCCGGTAGCGCATGAGCTTGTCGTAGTCGGGCTCGTCCCGTGTCGTGCGCGTGAACTCCGGGATGCCGGTCTCCTTCGCGAACGCGATCCAGATTTCGGGCACGAGAACGCCCTCAAGGTCAAGGCAAACGATGTCCATAGCTGTCAGGATTTGCGGATTGTGTGAATTTCCTTTTCCGCGTATTATACCAAATCCGCCCGCGTTCCGGTTTGCCCCTGCGCTCCGGCGGCGGCGCGCCCGGCGGCAACCGACTCAGTCGACGGCGACGAGCCGCAGGTCCGCGTGCCGCTCGCCGTAGTCCGAGACGACCAGCGCAAAGCGCAGGTCGTGGGGCGCGGCGCTCTGTGCGCGGATCTCCTCCACGCGGTCGCCATGGCTCCACCAGACCGCACGGAAGCGCTCGGCCTCAGGCGTCCGTCGCGCGGACGTGCTGACAGTGGCGGCAAAATGCCGCCCGTCCGCGCCAAGCGGCCGCACGTCCTGGAAATACACGCCGCGCAGGCCGAAGACCGGCTCCGGATTGCCCTCGCCATACGGCTCCAGCCGCGTCAGCGCCTCGGCCAGCTCCAGCGTGATCTCCGCCGGCTCCAGCCAGAGGTCCGGCTCCCGCGTGCGCGGCGAAACGGAGATGCCCTCGCCGCGCATCCGTTCGCAGTACGCCGCGAGCAGCTCGCGGAAGCGGTCGACCTGGCCGCCCTTCACGGAGAAGCCGCCGGCCGCCGCGTGCCCGCCGTAGCGCTCCAGCACCTCGTCGCACGCGACGAAGGCGTCGCGGATGTTCAGCCCCTCCGGCGCGCGCGCGCTGCCGTGTCCGCCCGCGTAGACGCAGACGGGCACCGTCTCGCCGAGCCGCTCCATCACGCGCGCGGCGACGATGCCGGCGACGCCGGGGTGCCCGTCGGGCAGGTCGATGACCTGCGCCGCCGCGCCGGGGACGACCTTCGCGAGCGCGTCGTCCGTCATCTTCTGCTCGATGGCCTTGCGCTCGGTGTTGTTGAGGTCGATGCGCCGCGCGTATTCGCGCACGCGCTCGCGGTTGGTCTCCAGCACGAGGTCGAGGGCGTCCATGCCGCTCGCGAGGCGGCCCGCCGCGTTGATGCGCGGGCCGAGCATGAAGCCGAAGTCGCGCGCCGTCAGGCTGCCGCGCGCGTTGCGCGCGGCGCGGGAATGGAGCTCCAGCAGGCCCAGCGGCGCGCAGGTGCGGAAGTTCTTCAGCGCCTCGGCGACGAGGATGCGGTTCTGGCCGAGGACGGGCATGATGTCCGTCACCGTCGCGAGGCCCGCGAGGATCAGGAGCGGCCCGCAGACCTTCGGCCCGTCGTAGAGGCCGCGCCGCTTCGCCTCGGAGACGAGCCGGTTCGCGAGGAAGAACGCGACGCCCGCGCCGCAAAGCTCCTGCAGGTGCGGCGGCGCGGCGACTTTCGGATCGACGACGACTTCCGCCGCCGGCAGGATCATCTCGCCGGGCGTGCCGTCCGCCGCGCGCGCGTAGGCGGGCAGGTGGTGGTCGGTCACGACGACGGACACGCCCTTCGCCTTCAGGTCGGCGACCTGCTGCACGGAGTTGATGCCGTTGTCGACCGTGACGACGAGATCGACATGGGGGTTCTCCTTCAGGAGGCGCGCGACGGACACGTCGCTCATGCCGTAGCCCTCGGAGAGGCGCTCCGGCAGGAACGGCGCAATCCGCTTCGTCGCGTCGGGCGAGGGGTCGATCGCCGCGTTCAGCGCCGCCAGCGTCTGGACGAGAATCGCCGTCGCGCACACGCCGTCGCAGTCGTAGTCGCCGAAGACGACGACGTGCCGCCTCGCGACGAGCCCCGCGAGCAGGACGTCCGCCGCATCCGCGACGCCGGGCAGCTCCGCCGGATCGACGAGGTCGCGCAACGAGGGATTGAGAAACTTCTCCCAGTCCGCGTCATCGATTCCGCGGGCCCGGAGAAGTCTCTTCAGGACTTCGGGAAGGCTTTCCACCAAGATTCCTGCTTTCCCCGTGTCTCTTCCTTCTTCCTTTTCCCCTCTTCCCTCTTACTTCACCTCGAAGCACCAGCCGTGCGTGTCCTCGACCGTGCCGTACTGGATGCCCTGGACGCGGTCGTAGAGCTTCTGGAGCGTCGGATCGACGACTTCGGGGTCGGAAATCTTGATGACCTTGTCGTTGCGCGTGATCTCCCAGACGGGCGTGATCACGACGGCCGTGCCGAGCGCGGCGACCGCCTTGAACTTCTTCAGCTCCGCGTAGGGCACAGGGCGGCACTCGACCTTGATGCCGAGATCCGCCGCGCACTGCTTGAGGGACATGTTCGTCACGGACGGCAGCACCGAGCAGCTGTCGGGTGTCACGTACACGCCGTCCTTCGTGATGCCCGCGAAGTTGGACGTCGCGAACTCCTCGATGTACCTGTGGGTCTTCGCGTCGAGGTAGAGCTCGACCGGCCAGCCCTCGCGCTTCGCCTTCTCGTGCGCGTAGATGCCGGCCGCGTAGTTGCCGCCGACCTTCACGTCGCCCATGCCGTGCGGCGCGGCGCGGTCCCACTGGTCGAAGATCACCGCGCGCACCGGCTTCAGCCCGCCCTTGTAGTAGGCGCCGACCGGCATGACCATGATCATGAACGTGTACTCCTTCGCCGGCGCGACGCCGATCTGCGGGCCCGTGCCGATCAGGAGCGGCCGGATGTACATCGACCCGCCCGTCCCGTACGGCGGCACGTACTCGGCGTTCTTCTTGACGATCGCCCGGCAGCAGTCGACGAACGTCTCGACCGGCACCGGCGGCATGCACGTGCGCTCCGCCGTGCGGTACATGCGCTTGGCGTTCTCGTCGGGACGGAAGATGACGACCTTGCCGTCCCTCTGGCGGAAGGCCTTGATGCCCTCGAAGCACTCCTGCCCGTAGTGGAGGCAGGCCGCGCCGATGTGCAGGCTGATCCACGGCTCCTTGACGAACGCCGGCTTGGACCACTTGCCGTTCTTCCAGGTCATGCGGAGGTGACAGTTGACGTTGGAGAACCCGAACCCGAGTCCTTCCCACTTGATGTCCTTCTTGGGTGCTTTCATTGTCGCTGTGTTGTCCTTTCGGAAATTCGGTGCGTATTATACCAAATCCGGCCGACAAAAGGCGCACGTCGTCTCGTGCGTGCGCGCGAAATCCGAGAGCCGCGTCTCGATCGTCCGTGTCCGCTCGAATTCGGCGGCGGCGCGCAGAAACGCGGCGAAGCGCGTCTCCAGCGCCAAGCTCCACGCCCGTTCGGGATCCGCCGGCAGGCAGGCGCGCAGGTCTTTAAGCGTGCGGACAAGCCCCCGCGCCGCAAGCGCCCGCGCCATCTCCTGCGCAACGTCCGCCTGCGGCGGCACGCCCGCAGGATAGACGGCGTCCGCCAGCGGCGTCATCCTGAAGTGCCGGTAGGCCGGCGCGTCGCCGGGATGGTCCGCGAGCTGCACGAGGTCGAGGAAGCCCGAAAACGCCGTCAGGGTCGGGCCGTCTAACGGCTGCGTCACGGCCTCCGCCCTTCCCCGAACCGAACGCGCAACGGCACGTCCGGCAGACACGTCCCGTCCGAGACGGCCTCGTCGAGCTCGCGCGCGCGGTCCTCGTCGTACCACCAGTACGGGAAAATTCCGTCCTCGTCGCCGTAGCGGCCGAGAACCGACGGCGGCATCCCGAACTTGTTCCAGTAGAGGAGGCGGCGCTCGTCCGTGTTCCACAGCAGGACATACGGCACCTGGTCGGAGACGAGCCGGTCGATCCGCCGATAGGCCGCCGCACGTTCGGCGGCGGACATCATCCCCTTCTCGGCGGCGATGAGCGCGTCCACCTCCGGCACGTCCAGACCCGTCACGTTGTTGCCGCCCGCGCGCTTGCCCTCGGCCGAGTGCCACGTCGTCTCGGGGTTGCGGAAGACGCCCGCGCCCCACGCCGCCCACGTCATGTCGAAATTGAAGGCGTCCATGTCGCGCATCCACCCGGCGAAGTCCTTGCGGACGATCTCCATCCGGACGTTGCACGCGGCGAGCGCCTGCGTGAAGAGCGAGAGGAACTTGTCCTCGCCCGCCGAGCGCGAGAGGAACGTGAACGTGAAGCCCTCCGCATAGCCCGCCTCGGCCAGCAGCCGCTTCGCGCCTTCGACGTCGAACGTCCACTGCACGTTCGCGCACGGGTTCGCCGCGTCGTAGAGGTCCTCGTAGTAGCTCCTCTGGAGGAAGTACTCGCCGTTCATCATCGTGCGGTTCATCGTCTCGCGGTCGACGAGCTTCGCCATCGCCTGGCGCACCTCCAGCCGGTCGAACGGCGGACGCCGCTGGTTCATCGCGAAGCCCTGGAAGCCGATCGGCGCCCGGTTCTTCACGCGCCGCTTCAGGATCCAGTTGCGCGCGAACTTCGGCCCCTTCGTCTCCGCGTTCATGATGCGCGCGGAATAGACGGGGTAGACGTCGATGGCCCGCTTCTTGAGCGCCTCGAAGGCGTTCTCGTTGTCCGCATAGTAGCGCATCACGATGCGGTCGAAGTTGTAGAGCCCGCGCGCGGACGGGAAGTCGCGCCGCCACCACGCGCCCGTGCGCCGGAACTCGCTCTCGACCTGCTCCTCGACGCGCGCGAGGCGGTACGGGCCGCTCACGGGCAGGCCGACGAGCGACACCCTGTTGAAGTCGCGCCCCGCGAACGCGTGCTGCGGCAGGACCCAGAACATCCCGCAGTGCAGGAGGTCGCGCCAGTCGCGCGGACTCGTCCCCCTCTTGCGGAAGCGCACCGTCCGCGCGTCGAGGACCTCCGGGCTCTCGAAGACGCCGAGCATCGTCTTCCACGGGCCGGTCTCGCTCTTCGCGTCCATGACCGCGTCGAAGGTGCCCTTCACGTCCGCCGCCGTGACGGGCCGCCCGTCCGACCAGCGCGCACGGTCGTCGAGGACGAACGTGAATTCCCGCCCGTCGTCCGACACCGCCCACCGCCGCGCGAGGGCGGGCACGAAGTCGAGCGTGTCCGAATCGACCGAGACCAGGTTCTCGTACATGAGGTCGAACGTCATCTTCGTGTACGCGTTGTTGTCGATGTAGGCGTTGTAGCTCTTCGGGCCCTGCCCGCCCGAAAAGCGGATCGTGCCGCCCTTCTGCGCGTAGGGGCTCGCCACCGGATCGGGCCGGTCGACCCAGTTCGTCGCGGGATACCACGTCACCGCCGCCAGGAGAAGAAGCGCGCTCAGCATCAGATGCTCCTCGCCGAAACCGATTCCGCATCGACAAAAAAACGCCCGGACTCACATCCGAGCGTTTCTCACGTCATGCGCGCGGCGCTTAGGCCTCAGGCTTGGTCTTCTTGAGACCAAGGCCGCGGCAGCCTTCCTTCCACTCCCCGCGCTTCTGGAGGAGGTTGACGCGCTCAAAGCGCTTCAGGACGTTGCGCTTCGACGTGATCTTGCCGGAACCCTTAAGAGATGCATGCTGGCTCATTTTCTTTTCTTCCTTTCAAATCAATGGATGTGTAGTATATCATTTCTGGGCTGGCTTTTCAACCGGCTCGTCCGTCGGCGGCAGGAGCTGCTTGTACTCCTCGGACGCCTCGATCTTCGCCGCCTTGACCTGATCGAGGACGAAGTTCTGCACAAAGGCGCGCTCGTCCTGATTCTCGAGCATCTTCGTGAGCTGCTCCTTGTCGGGCACGGCCTCGGACTTGACGAGGATGTGGCTCGCCTGCACCTTCTCGGGCGTCGCGGGCGTCTCGCCCTTCGCCTCGACGGCCGGCGTCTTCTTCGTCACGAGGATGAGGTGATGGCCGAACTGCGTCTTGACGGGTTCGGAGACCTTTCCGACGGGCAGCTTGAACGCGACCTCGTCAAACTCCTTGACCATCTGGCCATGGGTGAACTCGCCGAGGTCGCCGCCCTTCGCGGAGGACGGGCACGCCGAGTTGGCCTTGGCGAGTTCGGCAAACTTCGCCGCGACATCCTTCGCGGGCGTCTTGTCGAGCTCGGCCTTGAAGCCCCTGATCTTCGCGAGCGCGTCCGCCTCGGACGCCGCCGCCTTGTCGATCCGCTTCTGCGCCTCGGCCGCATAGTCCTTCTTCGCCTTCTTCGCCTGGTGGCTCTTCACCATCTTGTCGATGAGGATGCCGTTCTCGAACTCCGCGCGGGCGCGGGCCTCGCCGAGCGGGAACTTCCGGAAGTAGTCGTCGATCGACTTCGGCGCGTCGGGCATGTTCGACGTCGCCTTCAGGAACTCGGACTCGCGCGCCTTGCGGTCCTCGTCCGTCACGGCAAAGCCCTCGGCCTTCGCCTTCGCGACCAGGACGTTCTCGACGATGAAGCTCTGCGCGAGCTGGTTGCCGAACATCTGTCGCGCGTACGCGAGCTGGTTCGAGGAGATCCTGTCGCCCTGCGCGGCGATGATCTTCTCCACGTCGGACGCGATCTGCGCCTTCGTCAGCGTCAGGCCGTTCACCGTCAGGGCCGGCTCGTCCCCGGACTTCTGCGTGCACCCAACCGCCACCGCGCCGGCCAGAAGCGCAGCGCCCATCATCTTCATGTTCATCATTCTGTCGTTAGCTTTCTTTCGTTTTTACGAAATCAACGCAAGGACTGCCCGCCGCACATCGGCAGCACAGTCCAAGTGGAAGTGATAGAATACACCAATTACCCGCGCCGCGTCAAGGGGGACCCGCACATTTTTTTCGTTCGGGACGGGATTCCGCAGGTAGGCGGCGACCTCTGCCGAGACGGGAATCGTCCGCTCGCCACGCAGGCGAAAGCGCCCCGCGTCCGCCTCGATCTCCGGCGAAAGCCCCAGCAGGTGCAGGACGTCGATCTCGAAACGGAGAAGCCGGTGCACAAGCGAGGCCGCCGGCGCGCGCGCCGCCAGTCCGTCGAGCGCGCCCGACAGGCGCGCGTACCACGCGGCGCAGTCAGGCCCCGCCGGGGCGTAGTCCGACGCGAGCCGCCGGAAATAGCCCGCGAGCGCAAGCGCGCGGTAGTCGGCGCGCAGACCGTCGCGGCGTTCGAGCGGCGCGCAGTCCCGCAGGGCGTGCAGGTCGCCGCGCGCGCGGCCGTAGTAGAGGATCTCGCACGTGTAGTTGAGGTCGTACTGCCCCAGGAAGAAGCTCTTCGGGCGCACGGCCCCCCGCACGACCGTGCCAACCTTCCCCTGCGGCGTCAGCCACGAGACGACGTGGCTCGTCTGCGACCAGGGGCGTATCGCGAGGCAGACCGCCTCAGACTTCACCGTCTCGCCCGCCAAGCCTAGTGTTCCCTGATCGTGCCCTTCAGCACGGCGATGAACGCGGACTGCGGCACGTTCACGTGGCCGAACTCCTTCATGCGCGCCTTGCCGCGCTTCTGCTTTTCCAGCACCTTCATCTTGCGCGTGACGTCGCCGCCGTAGAGCTTCGCCAAGACGTCCTTGCGGAACGGGCGGATGTCCTCGCGCGCGATGATCTCCTTGCCGATCGCCGCCTGCACGGGAATCTTGAACTGGTGCGGCGGGATCGTCTCGGCGAGCGCCTTGCACATCTGGAGGCCGCGCGCGCGCGCCTTGTCGCGGTGCACCATCGTCGCGAACGCGTCGACCGTCTCGCCGTTGAGGAGGATGTCCATGCGCACGATGTCCGAGACCTGGTAGCCCGCCGGCTCGTAGTCCATCGAGGCGTAGCCGTGCGAGACGGACTTCAGCGTGTCGTGGAAGTCGATCAGGATCTCGTTCAGCGGCAGGCGGCAGTGCAGCATGACGCGCTTCGCGTCGATCGTCTCCGTGCCCTCGACGAGCCCGCGCCGGTCCATCACGATGCGCATGACGTCGCCGATCGACTCGCTCGGCGTGATGATGCGCGCGGTGAGCACCGGCTCGGAGATCGTCTCCAGCACGGACGGGTCGGGCATCTGCAGGGGGTTGTCGAGATCCTTCTCCTCGCCGCTCTTGAGCTTCAGCTTGTAGACGACGCCGGGCGAGGTCGAGATGATGTCGAGGCCGAACTCGCGGCGCAGGCGCTCCTGCACGATCTCCATGTGCAGCAGGCCGAGGAAGCCGCAGCGGAAGCCGAAGCCGAGCGCGAGCGACGACTCGTGGTGGAACGTGAAGGCCGCATCGTTGAGGTGCAGCTTCTCCAGCCCCGCCTCGACCTTCGGGAACTCGTCCGTCGACATCGGGTAGATGCCGCAGAAGACGGTCGGGCGGATGTCCTGGAAGCCCGGCAGCGGCTCGGTCGCGCCGAGCTTCGCCGTCGTCACCGTGTCGCCGATCTTGATCTCGCTCGGGTCCTTCACCGTGCCGACGATGTAGCCGACCTCGCCGGCAGAGAGGCGGTCGACGGGCTTCTTCGTCGGCGAGAAGACGCCGACCTCATGGACGTTCGTCGCGACGTTCGAGCCCATGAACTTCACGTTCTGCCCGGCGGCGAGCGTGCCGTCCATCACGCGCACGTAGGTGATGACGCCCCGGAACTCGTCGAAGACCGAGTCGAAGACGAGCGCGCGCAGGGGCGCGTCGACGCCGCGCGTCTCCGGCGGCGGGATGCGCTTCACGATCGCCTCCAGCACGTCGGGGCAGCCGACGCCCGTCTTCGCCGAGACGAGCAGCGGCTCGTCCATCGGGATCGCGAGGATGTCCTCGATCTCGCGCGAGACCTCCTTCACGTCCGCGCCGGGGAGGTCGACCTTGTTCAGGACGGGCACGATCTCCAGCTTCGCGTCCTGCGCGAAGTAGGTGTTCGCGACGGTCTGCGCCTCGACGCCCTGCGCGGCGTCCACGACGAGCAGCGCGCCCTCGCACGCGCCCATCGAGCGGCTGACCTCGTAGGCGAAGTCGACGTGGCCGGGCGTGTCGAGCAGGTTGAAGAGGTAGGTCTGCCCGTCCTTCGCCGTGTAGTGCATCGAGACGGGGTGGGACTTGATCGTGATGCCGCGCTCGCGCTCGAGGTCCATCGCGTCGAGCGTCTGCTCCTTGAGCTCGCGCGCCGAGATCGCGTGCGTCAGCTCGAGGATGCGGTCGGAGAGCGTCGTCTTGCCGTGATCGACGTGCGCGATGATGCAGAAGTTCCGAATGTGCGCGAGTTTCATCCGCCGCAACCCGTCAGTTCGCGTAGGTGACGACGCCCGTGCCCTTGCGGCAGACGCCGATCACGCTGTAGGGCTGGTGGGCGGCCTTGAGGATGTTCGTCGCCTTCACGAGATCGCGCTTGGCGACGATCACGACGAAGCCGATGCCCATGTTGAACACGCGGTACATCTCGTCGCGGTCGACCTTGCCCTGGTTCTGGATGAACTTGAAGATCGTCGGCACTTCCCAGGCGCTGCGGTCGATCTCGGCGTTCACCGACTTCGGCAGCACGCGCGGAATGTTGTCGGGGAAGCCGCCGCCCGTGATGTGCGCCATGCCGTTGACCTTGATCTTCGACATCAGCGCCGAGACGGGACGCAAAAAGCTCTTGTGAACCGCCAGCAAAGCCTCGCCGAACGTCTGGCTCGTGCCGGGCAGCTTGTCCTGCCAGCTGTACTGGCAGAGGTCGAAGATCACGCGGCGCGCGAGCGAGAAGCCGTTCGTCTGGAGGCCGCCCGACGGCAGGCCGATGATCACGTCGCCCGCGCGGATCGACTTGCCCGTCACGAGATCCTTCTTCGCGACCGAGCCGACGATCGTGCCCACGAGATCGTATTCGCCGACCGGGTAGAGCCCCGGCATCTCGGCCGTCTCGCCGCCGAGGAGGGCCATCTTGTTCTCCTTGCAGGCCTTGCAGAGGCCGGAGACCACGCTCTTGAAGACGGCGGGATCGACCTTCGCCGTTCCCACGTAGTCCATGAAGAAGAGCGGCTTCGCGCCCTGCACGAGGATGTCGTTCACGCAGTGGTTCACGATGTCCTGCCCCACGGTGTCGTGCCGGTTCATCATCGCGGCGACCTTCAGCTTCGTGCCGACGCCGTCCGTCGAGGCGACGAGGATCTGGTCCTTGCCCGCCGGCACCTTGTGCAGCCCGCCGAACGCGCCGATGCCGCCGATGACGTTCGTCGTCTTCGTCGCGGCGACCATCTGCTTGATCGCCCCGACGGCGCTCATCTTCACGTCGATGTTCACGCCCGCCTGCGCATACGCGGACTTCCGCTCGCCCTTCAAACCCTTCGCCATGACAGGGACTCCTTAAACTTTCTCTTGAATTGAAATCAACTGCATCTGAAACAGGACACGAAGGGCGCGTGTCGTTCGCACGCGCCCTTCGTTCCTGCCTTCGCTCTTAGAGCTTGTCGTTGGAACCGAGCACGTTCACGATCTTGTGGATGTAGAGCTTCTTCATCTCCTCGCGCGCCGGCGAGAGGTACTGGCGCGGATCGAACTGCTCCGGATGCTCCGCGAAGTGCTTGCGGATCGCCGCCGTCATCGCCAGGCGCGAGTCGCTGTCGATGTTGATCTTGCACACGGCGCTCTTCGCGGCCTCGCGCAGCTGCTCCTCCGGGATGCCCACCGCGTCCGGCAGCTTGCCGCCGAACTTGTTGATGATGTCGACGTACTCCTGCGGGACGCTGGACGAGCCGTGGAGGACGATCGGGAAGCCCGGCAGCTTCTGCTCGACGGCCTTCAGCACGTCGAACGCGAGCGGCGGCGGGATCAGCTTGCCCGTCTTGGGGTCGCGCGTGCACTGCTCGGGCTTGAACTTGTAGGCGCCGTGCGAGGTGCCGATCGAGATCGCGAGCGAATCGCAGCCCGTCTTCGTCGCGAACTCCACGACTTCCTCGGGCTTCGTGTAGTGGCTCTCCTCGGCCGCCACCTCGTCCTCCACGCCGGCGAGCACGCCGAGCTCGGCCTCGACCGTCACGTCGTGCTGGTGGGCGTACTCGACGACCTTCTTCGTGAGGGCGATGTTCTCCTCGAACGGAAGCGAGGAGCCGTCGATCATGACCGACGAGAACCCGCTGTCGATGCAGCTCTTGCACGTCTCGAAGCTGTCGCCGTGGTCGAGGTGGAGGACGATCTGCGGATGCGCGCAGCCCAGCTCCTTGGCGTATTCGACCGCGCCCTGCGCCATGTAGCGGAGAATCGTCGGGTTCGCGTACTTGCGCGCGCCCTTGGAGACCTGCATGATGACGGGCGACTTCGTCTCGACCGCCGCCTGGACGATGGCCTGCATCTGCTCCATCGTGTTGAAGTTGAACGCCGGGATGGCGTACCCGCCCTTGACGGCCTTCGCGAACATCTCCTTCGTGTTCACGAGACCAAGCTCCTTGTAGCTGACCATTTTCTTTGCTCCTGTTTGTTTTTCGGGCTTTCGCCCTGAAATTTTCGCGTATTATATCAAAAAACGGCGAATCCGTGTGAACGAATCGTCAGACGGGCGTTTTCGCGGCCACGGCGACCGCACGCCGCACGTAGCCGTCGTAGATGCGCATCGCGTCAAAGGCCTCTTCGCACATCCGCCGCGACGCCCCGCGCTCCAGCGACGCCGCACGCCGCACGGCGCCCACGAACGAATCCGCGTCGCACGCCCGGTACGCGACGCCGCAGCGGTACCGCACGAGCAGATCCGTCGACTCGCCGCCAAGCGACGAGACGATGGGAAGCCCCGCCCGCGCGTAGTCGCAGAACTTGTAGGGCACGCCAACCCAGCTGTCCGCCGCCATCGGGATGACGCCGACGTCCGCCGCCGCGAGCAGCGTCTGCAGGTCGGCCTCGGACAGCAGGCCGTGCGCCCGCACGCGCGGACAGTCGCAGGCGAACGCGCCGAACCCCGCGACGTCCAGTTCCAGCTCCGGGTGCGCCCGCACCGCCGCGACGACCGTCGCGAGGTCATAGGTGCGGCCCAGGTTGCCCGCGTAGACGAGACGAAGCGTGGCTTTTGGGATGCCGAGATTCGGACATGAGAGACGCGAGGGGCGTGGGGGACTCGAGAAATCGCAAGTGCCAAGTTCGATTCCGTGATACGCCAAACGGTAGTCGGCGCGGCCCGTCAGCTCGCGATAGCGCGCGCAGACGCCCGTCACGAGATCCGCCGCGCGGTAGAGCCGCCGCGCCTTCCGCCGCAGCGGGGCGAGCGCGAGGCGCGCCAAGCCACGCAACGGCGGCGGCACAAGGCGCTCGAACGTCTCCGGCCAGGCGTCCATCACGTCGAGGACGACACGCGCCCCGAAGTGACGCCCCAGCGCGAGCGCCGCGTCGGCCGCCGACAGCGTGGGCATCGAGGTGACAATCAGGTCGGGCGCCTCGACGCCCGGCGCCGTCGCGAGACGCCGCCACGCGCGGGCGTAGGCCACGTGGCTTCTGACGCGCGCCCAGCTGACGTTGCGCGCATAGGGCCGCGTCGGAATCAGGCGAACGTCGAACGCGGCGCCGGCGGACGGGTCGCCGACGAACCGGCGCGGCGCCTTCGTCGCATGGCTGAAGTCGCTCGTCCAGAACGTGACGCGGTGGCCGGCGCGGACGAACGCCTCGCACATCAGCCAGAACCGCATCTTGCGCGAACCCTCGCCCGGCAGGCTGTCGAACGGATTCTGGACCCAGACGACCATCTTGCGCGGCGCGCGGATCAGGCGTTCGGCAGGCTGTTCAGGATCGCCAGCACCTCGTCGCCCTTCTCCAGCGAGAGGTCGAGCACGAAGGTGAGGCGCGGCGTGAACTTCAGGCGCACCTCGCGGTTGATGATCGCCTGGAACTTGCGCGCGTTGTGCTTCAGGTGCTGAAGCGCCGTCTTCTTCAGCGCGTCGTCCCCGAAGACCGAGACGCGCACCGTCGCGTCGCGCAGGTCCTTGCCGCACGCGACGCCCGTGACGGTGACGAGCCCCGGCGCGACCGTGTCGCCCTGCATCACCGTGAACATGCTCTCGGCGATGACGCGCTTCAGGAGCGAATTGATTCTTTCAAGTCTGTCTACTGCCATAACGGAACGAGATTATAGCAAATGCGCGAAGTCCTGGCAAAGGGCCGACGCCGGAACCCGGGGGGCGTCCGGCGCGGCGGCGCACGCTACGCCTTCATGAACCGCTCGACGAGCGCGCTGCCGATCACGAAGCCGTCGCAGTGCGCGGCGATCTGCGCGCCCTCCTCCGGCGTGCGGATGCCGAAGCCCGCCACGACCGGGACGTTCACGAGCCGCTTGATCTCCGTCAGGCGCGACGCGAGCTCCGGCGGCAGGGCGGTGCGCTGGCCCGTCGTGCCCTTCACCGTCACGGCGTAGAGGAACGAGTCCTCGAGCCCCTTCGCGCTCGCCCGGATCCGGTCCGGACCCGTCGTCGGCGCGATCAGCGGCACGAACGTGAGTCCCGCCGGCTTCAGCACGTCAAGGAGCTCGTCGCGCTCCTCCAGCGGCAGGTCGACGACCAGCACGGCGTCCACGCCGCGCGCCGCCGCCGCGTCCGCGAACCGCTTGAGGCCGTAGCTGAAGATGATGTTGTAGTAGGTGAAGATCACGATCGGCGTGTCGGGATGGCGCGCACGGAGGGCGGGCACGCCCGCGAGAACGTCGTCCAGCGTGACGCCGTTCGCGAGCGCCTTCTGCGCCGCCGCGCGGATGACCGCGCCGTCCGCCACGGGGTCGGAGAACGGCACGCCGAGCTCCAGGATGTCCACGCCCTCGCCGAGGAGCGTCTCCACGGCCTGAAAGCTCTTCTCCAGCGTCGGCGCGCCCATCGTGAGGTAGGCGACATACGCCGCCTTGCCCTCGGCCTTGCACCGCGCAAATGTCTTCTGAATGCGATTCATCTTTGAATTCCTTTCCTTGGCTGTTTGACTTGAGCGACCGGTGGGTCACGAGAGACGTGAGGCGGTTTCGCCGGCGGCGCTCCGCGCGTGTTCCCTCTTGTACCTCTCCACGCTGTCCATGTCCTTGTCGCCGCGGCCGGAGAGGTTGACGAGCAGGATCGCCTCCTTCGGCAGCTTCGGCGCGCGCTTGATCGCCTCGGCGACGGCGTGGCTCGACTCCAGCGCGGGGATGATGCCCTCGTAGCGGCAGAGCGCGTCGAACGCGGCAATCGCCTCGTCGTCGTCGATGGTCACGTATTGCGCGCGCCCCGTGTCCGCGAGATAGGCGTGCTCCGGCCCGACGCCGGGGTAGTCCAGCCCCGCCGAGACGGAGTACGTGTCGACGATCTGGCCGGACGGCGTCTGCAGGAGGTACGACTTCGAGCCGTGCAGGACGCCGATGCGCCCGCCGTTGATGCTCGCGGCGTGCTCGCCCGTCGCGAGGCCCTTGCCGCCCGCCTCGACGCCGACGAGCTTCACGGACGGATCCTTGAGAAAGCCCGCGAAAAGCCCCATCGCGTTCGAGCCGCCGCCCACGCAGGCGATGGCCTGGTCGGGCAGCTTGCCGTACTCCTTCAGGCACTGACGCCGCGCCTCCTTGCCGATGACGCTCTGGAAGTCGCGCACCATCGCCGGATACGGCGCCGGGCCCGCCACCGTGCCGATCACGTAGAACGTGTCGTCGCAGTTCGCCGTCCAGTCGCGGATGGCCTCGTTCATCGCGTCCTTCAGCGTCGCGCTGCCCTCGCTCACGGCGCGGACCTTCGCGCCGAGCATCTTCATGCGCGAGACGTTCGGCGCCTGCCGCGCGACGTCGATTGCGCCCATGAAGACCTCGCACTCCATGCCGAAGAGCGCGGCCACGGTCGCCGTCGCGACGCCGTGCATGCCCGCGCCCGTCTCGGCGATGAGCCGCCTCTTGCCCATCCGCCGCGCGAGCAGCGCCTGGCCGATCGTGTTGTTCACCTTGTGCGCGCCGGTGTGGTTCAGGTCCTCGCGCTTGAGGACGATCCGCGCGCCGCCGAGGTGCTCCGAGAGCCGCCGCGCGTAGGTGAGCGGACTCTCCCGCCCGACGTAGTGCGTGAGGATGTCGTTGAGTTCGGCCTTGAACGCCGGATCGCGCTTCGCCTCGGCATAGGCCTGTTCGAGTTCGTGCAGCGGCGTCATCAGCGTTTCCGCGACGTACTGCCCGCCATAGATTCCGTAGTGTGTTTTCATGGTTTTCTCCTTGGGGTTCAAAATCTGTTCGCTGTCCGCCTGTCTCGCCTGTCCTTCGTCGGCCGTCCTTCGTCGGCTGTCGTCCTGGAGATTTCAGGACAAAGGACACAAGACAAAGGACAAACGGGGGTTATTCTCTCATTCGATTATTCGACACATTCGATTATTCGATCATTTCCCTCAACGCCTCGCCGGGGCGCGTCGCCCGCATGAGCGTCGTGCCGACGAGGAAGCCGTGCGCGCCCGCGTCCGCGAGCCGCCGCAGGTCGCCCGCCGTCTTGAGTCCGCTCTCGGCGATGCGCACGCGGTCGTCCGGGATCGTCCCGATCAGCCGCGCGACGATCGCCGGATCGGTCTTGAACGTGCGCAGGTCGCGGCAGTTGACGCCGATGATCCGCGCACCCGCCGCGACGGCGCGACGGATCTCGTCCGCGTCATGCGTCTCGACGAGCGCCGCGAAGCCCAGTTCGTGGCAGAGCGCCAGCAGCTCCGCGAGCCGCGTGTCGTCCAGCACGGCGGCGATCAGCAGCACCGCGCTCGCGCCGGCGGCCCGCGCGGCGGCGACCTGGTACGGCGTCGTCACGAAGTCCTTGTAGAGGACGGGAATCGCCACCGCGTCCCGTGCCGCGCGCAGATACGCCTCGCTGCCGAGGAAGCGGTGCGGCTCGCAGAGGACGGACAAGGCCGCCGCGCCCGCGCCTTCGAGTTCGCGCGCCAGGGCCGTCGGCTCGAAGTCGGCCCGGATCAGCCCTTCGGACGGCGAGGCCTTCTTCAGCTCGGCAATGACGTGCAGCCCCAGCCCGGCGAAGGCGGCGGCGAAGTCCGGCGGCGGCGGCGTCGCCTGCGCCCGTTCCCGCAGTTCCGCGAACGGCTCCTGCAGCGCGCGCAGCGCGGCGTCCTTCCGCCGCAGCGCGCTCAGATCTTCTAAGATGTCCGTTTTCATGCGCGATCCCGTCCTTTCACTTCCCGAACGCCACGAGGGCCTCCAGCTTCGCGGCGGCCGCGCCGGAGTCGACGGACTGCCGCGCGAGGGCCACGGCGTCCGCGAGCGTGTCGGCCCTGCCGCCCACGTAGATCGCCGCCGCCGCGTTCAGCAGCGTCGCCGCGCGCTTCGCGCCCGCGATCCGCCCCGTCAGCACGCCCCGCATCAGCGCCGCGTTCTCCTCCGGCGTGCCGCCCGCGAGGTCGTCCAGCGGATACGACGCGCCGACAAGCTCGGCGGCGGAGAGCAGCTTCGACGTGATCTCGCCGCCCTTCAGCTCCGTCACGAACGTGAGGCCCGTCGGCGAGATCTCGTCCAGCCCGTCCTCGCCGGAGAAGACGAGCGCGCGTTCGCTGCCGAGGTCGCGCAGCGTCCGGGCGAAGAGCGGCGCGAGCTTCGGGTCGTACACGCCGATCGCGTGCCGCCGCACGCCCGCCGGGTTCGTCAGCGGCCCCAGCAGGTTGAAGATCGTCTTGCAGCCGAGCGCCTTGCGGACTGGCGCGGCGTAGCGCATCGCCGGATGCAGCGCCTTGGCGAAGAGGAAGCCGACGCCGATCTCGCGCACCGCCCGCGCGACGGCCTCCGGCGTCTGCGCAAGGTCGTAGCCGAGCGCCTTCAGGACGTCCGCCGCGCCGCACTTCGACGTCGCCGCGACGTTCCCGTGCTTCGCGACCGGCACGCCCGCGCCCGCCGCGACGAAGGCCGCCGCCGTCGAGATGTTGAAGGTGTGGTGCCCGTCGCCGCCCGTGCCCACGATGTCCACGGCGTCGAGGCCGCCCAGGTCGACCTTCACGCCCGCCTCGCGCATCGCCCGCACCGAACCCGTCAGCACGTCCGGCGAGATGCCGCGCGCGTTGTAGTCGGTGAGGAGCGCGGCGATCTCGCGCTCGGACATCTCGCCGCGCATGATCGACGCCATCGCGCGGTACGCGCCCGCCGCCTCGGTCGATTCCGCCGTCGTGCGCAGGCCGAGGAAGTTCTTCAGCTGGCGCAGCCCCTCCGGCGTGCCGATGGACTCCGGATGGTACTGCAGCGACTCGATCGGCAGCGTCTTGTGTCGAAGTCCCATGATCTCGCCGTCCTCCGCCTCGGCCGTGATCTCGAAGCAGTCCGGCAGCGTCGCGCGGTCGACGGCGAGCGAATGGTAGCGCATCGCCTCCATGCCCTGCGGGATGCCCGCGAAAAGCCCCTTTCCGTCGTGCGTGAGGCGGCTCGTCTTGCCGTGCATGAGGCGCTTCGCCGGGACGATCTTCGCGCCGAACGCCTGCGCGATGGACTGGTGGCCGAGGCAGATGCCGAGGAGCGGCACCTTGCCGGCGAACGCCTTGACCGCCGCGAGCGTGACGCCCGCCGAGTCGGGATTGCCCGGCCCCGGAGAGAGGACGATCGCCTCCGGCTTCAGCGCCGCGATGCCCGCGACGTCGATCTCGTCATTCTTCACGACCTTCACCTCGCGTCCGAGCGACCGCAGCGCCTGCACGAGGTTGTACGTGAACGAATCGTAGTTGTCAATCATCAAGATCATGGGTTTGGAAGGTTTGGGAGGT
>DCMF01000072.1:26684-33941 GCA_002321305.1 Verrucomicrobia bacterium UBA1629
GTTTGGGAGGTTTGGGAGGTTTGGGAGGTTGGGGAGGGTGGACTACAGGCTCGAGGCGAACTGCGCCGCCTCGAAGATGGCCTTCGACTTGTTGACCGTCTCGCGATACTCCTTCTGCGGATCGGAATCCGCCACGATGCCCGCGCCCGCGCGCATCGTGAGGACGCCCTTCTCCAGGAACATCGTGCGGATGACGATCGCGAAGTTCATGTCGCCCGTGTAGCTGAAGTAGCCGACGGCGCCGCCGTAGATGCCGCGCGGCGACTTCTCCAGCTCCGCGATGAGCTCCATCGCCCGCACCTTCGGCGCGCCGGTGAGCGTCCCCGCCGGAAACGCCGCCTCCAGGAGGTCGAAGGCGTCCTTGTCCGGCTCCAGCTCGCCCGTCACGTGCGAGACGAGGTGCATCACGTGCGAGTACCGCTCGACGTGCGCGAAGGAGTCGACCTTCACGCTGCCCGTCGCCGAGACGCGGCCGAGGTCGTTGCGGCCGAGATCGACGAGCATCACGTGCTCCGCGCGCTCCTTCGGGTCCTCCCGCAGCTCCGCCTCCAGCAGGCGGTCCGTCTCCGGCGTCGTGCCGCGCGGACGCGTCCCGGCGATCGGCGCCGTCGAGGCCGTGCGCCCCTGGAGCTTCACGAGCTCCTCCGGCGACGAGCCGATCAGCGTCCGGTCGCCGAGCTTGAGGAAGAAGTTGTAGGGCGAGGGGTTCACCGTCCGCAGCGCCCGGTAGAGCGTGAGCGGCGGGATGTCCGTCTCTGCCGTGAACTTCTGGGACGGCACGATCTGGATGACCTCGCCCGCACGGATCGCCGCCTTGCACCGCGTGACGATCGCCTCGAACTCCGCCTCCGTCATCTCCGGCCTGAACGGGGACAGGCCCCGCCGTTCCGGGGCCGCGCCGCCGGCCGGGACGGCGAACTTCGCGATCGACGCCGCGCTGAGGAGCCGCGCGTAGACCGCGTCGATCTCGGCCTGCGCGCGGCGGTAGGCATCCGCCGCCGTCTCGCCCGCCTCGACGCCCGTCACGCGGATGACGAACACCGTCTGCCGCGCATGGTCCATCACGAGCAGCGTGTCGGTGAGGAGGAACGCGCTGGACGGCGTGCCGGGCTCCGGCGTCAGCTTCACGCGCGGCACAAACGCCCGCACCGCGTCGTAGGCGAGGAAGCCGATCGCGCCGCCCTGCAGCGACGGCAGTTCCGGCGCGGGGGCGAACGGACGCGCCGTGAGCGCGGCCCGCACCTGCGCGAGCGGCGGCTCGCCCGGCGCGGCCGTGACGACGGCCGTCGGGTCGATGCCGAGGTACGAGTAGCGCCCCGGGTTCTCGCCGCCCGTGACGCTCTCGAGCAGGAAGACGTTCTCGTCCGCCGCCGCGCGCGTCAGGATGGCGACCGGCGTCTCGCGGTCGGCGAGGAACTCCCGGTAGACGGGCGTGCGGAAGCCGCCGTTCGTACGGCGGATGAATTCGCTTTCGGTCAGGGTCTTCAACATTTTGGTTCTTCCTTGTTGGTTTAATTTCAATTGACGGAGTTTTCTGAAATGCAAAAGGCGGACCGTCTTCGTCTGACGATCCGCCTTCGGGTACTGGGCTTGGTTTCGCGTTTTCGCAGCTATGCGGCAACCGGCCCGCGGATCTTCGACCCGTGGCGCCACCACCAGATGTTGCTGAACATGTTGCGATTCATATGCCGTTTCAGTTGCCCGCTTTGGAACAACGGCGCATAGTGTAGCATATTTTGCGTCACGCCGTCAAGGGCGAATCTGAACCTGAAAGCACGTCCGCAACGGCGTCGCCCATCTCGGACGTCGAGACCGTCGGCGCGCCCGGCGCGGCGATGTCCGGCGTGCGGACGCCGTGCGCGAGGACGCGCGCGACCGCCGCCTCCACGGCGTCGGCCTCCGCCGTCAGCCCGAAGGAGTGCCGCAGCATCAGCGCGGCGGAGAGGATCGTCGCGAGCGGATTGGCGACGCCCTGCCCGGCGATGTCCGGCGCGGAGCCGTGGATCGGCTCGTAGAGGCCGTGGCCGTCCGATCCGAGCGACGCGGACGGCAGCATGCCGATCGAGCCCGTGATCTGCGACGCCTCGTCCGAAAGGATGTCGCCGAACATGTTCTCCGTGAGCAGCACGTCGAAGTGCGCCGGACGGCGCACGAGCTGCATCGCGGCGTTGTCCACGTACATGTGGTCAAGCGCGACGTCCGGGTACTCGCGGTCGTGCAGGGCCGTGACCGTCTCGCGCCAGAGGCGCGACGTCGCCAGCACGTTCGCCTTGTCGACGCTCGTCACGCGGCCGCTGCGCCGGCGGGCCGACGCGAAGGCGAGGCGCGCGATGCGCGCGATCTCCGCGACCGAGTAGGGCATGACGTCCCGCGCGGACTGTCCGTCGGCGGCGCGCTCGTGCGCGCCGAAGTAGATGCCGCCCGTGAGCTCGCGCACGACCAGCACGTCGATGCCGCCTTCCACGATCTCGGACTTGAGCGGGCTCGCGTGGCGGAGCGCCGGCCAGACCTTCGCCGGGCGCAGGTTGCCGAAGAGGCCCAGCTCCGCGCGGAGCGTGAGCAGCGCGCGGCGTTCGGGACGCCGCTCGGCGGGGAGCGCGTCCCACTTCGGCCCGCCGACCGCGCCGAGCAGTACGGCGTCCGCCGCGCGGCACGCGGCCAGCGTCGTGTCGGGCAGGCAGTCGCCGCAGAGGTCGTAGGCGGCGCCGCCCACGGGATAGACGGTCATCTCGAAGGCGTGGCCGAAGCGTTTGGCGACGGCCTCCAGCGCCTTCTGGGCCTCAAAGGTGATCTCCGGGCCGATTCCGTCCCCGGGGATGACGGCGATCGTCTTTCTCATGCGCGCGTCCCTCCTTTCTCGTTCGTCCGGCTTTTCCGGCTCAGGTAGGCGGCGAGGCCGCCGGCGGCGATCAGCTCGCGCATGAACGGCGGAAACGGCTCGGCCGTGAAGGCGCGTCCCGTCGTCTCGTCGACGATGCGCCCCGTCTCGAAGTCGACGGACACCGCGTCGCCGGCGGCGATCGCGGACGCGGCCGCCGGGCATTCGAGGATGGGCAGCGCGACGTTGAGCGCGTTGCGGTAGAAGATGCGCGCGAAGCTTGCGGCGATGACGCACGCGACGCCGCTCGCCTTGATGGCGATCGGGGCGTGCTCGCGCGAGCTGCCGCAGCCGAAGTTGCGTCCCGCGACGAGGATGTCGCCAGGGCGGACGGCCTTCACGAAGGTCGCGTCGATGTCCTCCATGCAGTGCGCCGCGAGTTCCTTCGGATCGGGCGTGTTGAGGTAGCGGGCGGGGATGATGACGTCCGTGTCGACGTTGTCCCCGTACTTGAATGCTGTTCCGTGTGCGTTCATTTCTCAGATTCCTTCCGGTGCGGTGATTTTGCCCGTGACGGCGCTCGCCGCCGCGACGGCGGGCGAGGCGAGGTAGACTTCCGATTCGACGTGGCCCATGCGGCCGACGAAGTTGCGGTTCGTCGTCGAGACGCACCGCTCGCCTTTCGCCAGCACGCCCATGTAGCCGCCGAGGCACGGGCCGCACGTCGGCGTCGAGACGACGCAGCCCGCCCGGACGAACTGGGTGACGAGGCCCTCCGCCACGGCCTGCAGGTAGATCTTCTGCGTCGCGGGGATGACGATGCACCGCACGCCCGGCGCGACCGCGTGGCCTTTCATCACCTCCGCCGCCGTGCGCAGGTCGCTGATGCGGCCGTTCGTGCACGAGCCGATGACGACCTGGTCGATCGCGACGTCGCCCACCGCGTCAATCGTCCGCACGTTGGACGGCAGGTGCGGGAAGGCGACGGTCGGCTTCAGCGCACCGAGGTCGATTTCGATTGTCTGCGCGTACTCCGCGTCGGGATCGGCTTCGTAGACGACGGGCGCCTTCGCGCCGTGTTCGGCGAGGTAGGCGCGCGTCGCGCCGTCCACGGGGAAGATGCCGTTCTTCGCGCCGGCCTCGATGGCCATGTTCGCGACGGTGAAGCGGTCGTCCATCGAGAGTGCGGCGACGCCCGGCCCCGTGAACTCAAGGGACTGGTAGCGCGCGCCGTCCACGCCGATGCGGCCGATGAGGTGCAGGACGAGATCCTTGCCGCCGACGAAGCGGCGCGGACGGCCCGTCAGCACGACCTTGATCGCGGAGGGGATGCGAAACCACGTCTCGCCCGCCGCCATGCCGGCCGCCATGTCCGTCGAGCCGACGCCCGTGGAGAACGCGCCGAGCGCGCCGTAGGTGCAGGTGTGGCTGTCCGCGCCGATCACGAGGTCGCCCGCCGTGACGAGGCCCTTCTCCGGCAGCAGGGCGTGCTCGACGCCGCAGTCGTGGCCGACCTCGAAATAGTTCCGGATGCCCTGCGCCTTGGCGAACGCGCGCATGCAGGCGCACTGCGCGGCGGCCTTGATGTCCTTGTTCGGCGTGAAGTGGTCGGGCACGAGCGCGATCTTCGTCTTGTCGAACACCTTCTCGCGCCCGAACTTCGGGAACTCGCCGACGGCGACGGGCGTCGTGATGTCGTTGCCCAGCACGAGGTCGAGCTGCGCCATCACCAGCTCGCCGGCGTGGACTTCCTTTTTCCCCGCGTGCGCCGCGAGGATCTTCTGCGTCATTGTCATTGCCATGAGATTCACTCCTCCCACATATTATAATAAGTGGTACGTATCGGTTACTTGTCGGTGTGGCCGCCGGTCAGCATGTCCGCCTCGTAGGTCTGCTGGGCGATGGCGGCCGCGCCCGCGCCCAGCCGTTCGCTCTGGCCGACGAGCATGCCGTTGACGGCGTCCAGCGTCGCGAGGATCGAGCTTTCGATGACGTCCGTCGACACGCCCTTGCCGCGATAGGCGCCCGCGTCGTCCGCGATCTTGACGCTGACCTCGCCGAGCGCGTCGCGCGACTCGGTCACGGCGTCGATCCGGTAGTCGAGCAGCTTGAACGGATGGTCCACGATCTTCTCGATGGCCCGCACCGACGCGAACACGGGGCCGGTGCCGTAGGCTGTCTCGGTCGCCTTCACGCCCTCGCGCTCCAGCGTGACGCACGCCGTCGAGTACATGCGGTTGCCGCTCGACACCACGTAGTTGACGAGCGTCCAGTCGCCCGTGCGGCGCGCGTGGCCGACCACCGCCTCGACGAGCGCCACGACGTCGCGGTCCTCGATCGTCTTCTTGCGGTCGGCCAGCACCTTGAAGTCGGCGAAGAGCCTGTCCTCGACGGACTTCTCCAGCGTGTAGCCGAGTTCGGCGAGCCGCTGGGCGAAGGCGTGCTGGCCGGAGTGCTTGCCGAGGACGAGCGCGGTCTTCTTGAGGCCCACGCTCTCCGGCGTCATGATCTCGTAGGTCTTCGCGTTCGCCATCACGCCGTGCTGGTGGATGCCGCTCTCGTGCGCAAAGGCGTTCGCGCCGACGATGGCCTTGCTGGGCGCGATCTTCACGCCCGTGATCGTCTGCAGCAGCTGCGCCGTCTTCGCGATCTCCTCGGTGCGGACGCCGTAGCCGACGCCGTAGACGTCGCGTCGCGTGCGGAGGTTCATCACGACCTCCTCGATCGCGGCGTTGCCGGCCCGTTCGCCGATGCCGCAGATGCAGCCCTCGACCTGCCGCGCGCCCGCCGCGACGCCCGCGAGCGAGTTCGCGACAGCGAGGCCGAGGTCGTCGTGGCAGTGCATCGAGACAGTCGCTCGGTCGATGTTCGGCACACGCGTCATCACGTTCGTGACCATCGCCGCGATCTCCGCCGGGGTCGCGTACCCGACCGTGTCGGGCAGGTTCACCGTCGTCGCGCCGGCGGCGATCACCGCCTCGACGACGCGGCACATGAAGTCCCGATCCGTGCGCGAGGCGTCCTCCAGCGAGAACTCCACGTCGTCGCAGAAGTTGCGCGCGTACTTCACCGCGTCCACCGCGCGCCGCAGGGCCTGCTCGCGCGTCATCTTCAGCTTGTATTCGAGGTGCAGGTCGCTCGTCGCGAGGAAGGTGTGGATGCGCGGACGCTTCGCGCCCCTGACCGCCTCATGCGCCGCGTCGATGTCCTTGACGAGCGCGCGGGAGAGGGAGGCGACCGTCACGTCGCTCACCGCTTCCGAAATCGCCTTGACGGACGCGAAGTCGCCGGGGGAGGCGATGGCGAAGCCGGCCTCCAGGACGTCCACGCCGAGGGCCTCGAGCTGCCGCGCCATGCGAATCTTCTCCTCGATGTTCATCGAGTAGCCGGGGGCCTGCTCGCCGTCCCGGAGCGTCGTGTCGAATATTCTGACCTGATCCATTTCCTTTTCTGTTTCCTTTCAACGAAAACGGCCCCGCTCGTCTGAGCGGGGCCGCCTGTCCTGTGCGTTTCGTGTGTGCTGCCGAAACCGACTAAATCAGGCGCGCCCCGCGCGGAAGAAGCGCAAGGTCAAGGTTCCCAAGAAGGGAAATCGCCTGAATGTCGGTCATGTTCATCTTTGGTTTTTCGAAAACGGTGCGAATTGTACCACAACGCGGCCTCGCCTGTCAATGGGGGTGCCTCACGCCCAGCCCTTCTTGCGCCGAACGCTCCAGGCCGCCCGCTCAATCTTCTGACGAAGCTCGGCGACTTTCGCCGCGAGCGCTTCCGGCGACTCGGCGGCGGCAAGGCGGCTGTAAAGCCCCTTCTCGAACTCCTCGCCGCGCGCGGCCGTCCGCGCGGCGTGCATGCGCTCGCGGACGCCGCCATGCGCCTTGAAGTCCGCTTCCTGATGCTCGATCATCTTCATGAGCATGTAGCTCGTCTGGCTGCAGACGGTCAGCATCAGGTTCGCCAGCGTCTCGGCGGGGCGCGTCTCGAAGATCTCCTTCCAGTCGGCCCAGTCGTTGTGATCCTTGGCGAACGTGCGGGCAAAGACAGCCTTCTCGCTCGTGCGCGGCCATTCCGCGAAGCCGTGGCTCTTGAGATAGTCAAGATAATCCTCCTTCAGCTCGTCGAGCGTCGCGCGCGCGACGTTGGTGAGCTTGATTTCCGTTTCCTTCGACGTGCCGGAAGCCGATTCCTTCGACGTGCCGGAAGCCGAGCTGCCCTCGGCGATGTTCTGCTTGCAGCTGCGCGCGGCCTGCGTCATCTGATCGACCGTGCGGTCTCCATGCGCCGGCAGGAAGCGGCGGCAGAACGTCACCGTGCCCTCATAGACGACGTCGCTCTTGCGATAGACGATCAGTTTCCTGTAGCCGCCATGCGGCAAGACGATCTTCGGGATTTCAGGCATTGGGGAAGCCCTTTCTTTCAGAGGGAAAAGGACGCAGAGGACA
>DCMF01000025.1:0-11449 GCA_002321305.1 Verrucomicrobia bacterium UBA1629
CCGGAGGCGACCTCCCCGAGGAAGGTGAGGCCCTTGTACTTGCCGCGCTCCGCGTCCTCGATCTGGAGCTGCATCACCTGCTCCTTCTCGTAGGCGGCGAGCTCCTTGGAGCCGGCGGGGAGCCGCCCGCCCGTGGTCATGTAGAGGTTCCTGAGCGTCCGCCAGGTGCCGACGCCGACGGACGCGGCGGTCTCGCCGAAGCGGTACGCGCCCTGCGTGAGCCACCAGTTCGCGTCGAGGTCGGCCTTCGCGCAGCGGAACGCGGCGAGCGCGCTTTCGCGCTCGTCCTCGTCGAGGAAGCGCAGGGTGCGCCCGTCCACCTCGTCCGCCTTGAGCGATTCGAGGACGATCTCCTGTCCGGCGGGGGAGAGCCCGCCCATGAGGGTGGCGAACTGCACGGCGCGCTCCTTGGCCATCAGCCGCTTCTCGTGGCTCTCGACCGCCTCCGCGTCGGTGTCGAACATCTCGAAGACCTTGTCCTTGAAGCCGCGCCCCTCCTTCGCCATGAGGATCTTCTGCGCCTCGTTGGATTCGAGCCATCTCTGCGCCTCGCGGCTGAAGAGCCCGTCGGGGTTCGTCCCCCTGTAGACGCCGAGGAGGCGCGAGAGGTTTCCCCTGCCGTACTCGGCCTCCGCGCCGAACACCTTCGATCCGTCCGTGTCGTCCCTGAAGCCGAAGCGCGGATCGGCCTCCACGAGATCCATGTAGTACCCCTGCGCCTCGTCGTCGGAGAGGCGCGAGACGTCCTGCGCCATCGCGTTCCTCAGCGCGTGGAGGAAGTTCTCCTCGCGCCTGTTGACCTTCTCGACCTCCGGATCGCTGAAGATGCCGTCGAGGAAGGTGTCCCCGTCGATGTTCCCGCTGTCGAGGTCGCTGAACCAGCGGTCGTGGGCGAGGGCGCGCTGCTGGTCGAACCACGACATCCTGCCCCAGCTCTCGCCGTACTGCTTCCTGACGCGCTCCCTCTCCCCGTCCGAGTAGAGGTTTCCCTCGGGCGCCCTGACGTCGCCCTTGGAGGGCGCGATCGCGTCGGCCGCGGGCGCGGGGGGCGGCTGGATGGGCATGGAGACGGTCTCCGTCCTGTTGGGCATGGAGACGGCCTCCACACTGTTGAGCGTGGAGTTGCCGAAGGTTTCGTCGTATGGCATTGCTTGTCTCACTTGTCGGGATGGTCTGTCTTGCCGGCTTGCGAGGGCGTTCCCACGTCCTCCTCGGCGTAGGCGCGCTGGACGCTGAACACGCCCGCGTTGCCTTTCGTCCGCTCGTAGCGGCGGAGCTGCATGATGCGGTCGCGGAAGGCCTTCGCCCGCGCCGCCCTGGACGCCGGCTCCACGAGTTCCCGGAGGAGCCTGTCCGCGCCCGCGCGGTCTCCGGGATGCCGGACGAGGTAGTCCTTGACGAGGCGGTGCGCCTCGTCGATGTCCTCGACCGTGAAGTCGGGGTTGGCCCAGTGGCCCGACTGCACGTATTCGGCGCTGGACGAGCCGAGAAGGGTGGAGATCGCGCTGTCAGACCTTGGAGTGCCGCGCCTCGCCGGATCGACGGCAATGGCCACCTCGCCCTCGCCCACGCCGAGGAACGCGGAGAACACCTGGTTGGCGATGCGGTCGTCCTCCGCGTTGCGCCTCTGCCGGGCGTCGTGCCAAAGTCCGAAGTAGTCCCTGGCGGAGAGGCGCGGCTTCGCCGCCTCGACCGCCGCCTCGATCCGCTCGGCCGGCGTGTTGCTCCGGTCCGCGTCCGCGACCATCTGCTTCAGGCGCACCCACTCGGCGGCGTCGGAGCGCGCGGCGAACTGCTCCGGGCGCTGCATGTCGGAAAAGAGCTGGTTGCGGTCTTCGCGCAGCTTCTGGTACCGGGCCAGGAGGCGGCTGCCCTGGTCGAAGGAGATCTGCCTGGCGTTGACCGCCTGCCGGAGCTCCGCGAGAAACTGGCCCTCGTCCCCCATCGCCACGCCGGCCGCCTTGGAGGGGTCGAACCTGCCGCCTGTCTCGGCGAGCGGATAGGCCATCTTCCACTGGATCTCGTCGAGCTTCGCGCCGATCTTCGCCGCGTTGTCCCCCTGCTGCCTCGACAGGGCCATCTCGTAGCTGCGCCGCGCCTTCTGGGTCTCGGCCCTGATGGCGTTCGCCTGCGCTTCGGTGATGTGCTTCGCCTTGAGAAGCCCGTCCGTGATCGCGTCGGCCTTGCCGAGCGCGGATTCGGGATCGTGCGCGCCGAGGCGCTGGTTGTTCGCCGCCGCGCCCGCGAGGGACTTGATGCGGTTCAGCATGAAGTTCTTCAGCGAGGCGTCGTAGATCCTCCGGACATGCGCCTGTTCGCCCGGGTTCAGCTGGTCGAACCGCTTCCCGCCACGGAACACGATGTCCCTGATGCGGAGCGCAGCGTTCGCGTTCATCTCGTCCGCGTTCTCGACGAGGGATCCGAGGTTGAGGACCGCCATCTGCGTCGCGCCCCATTCGGCGGAGTTGGCGAAGGTCGCATCGTCCGCGCCGTAGTCCCTCGACACGTTCTCGGACGTGTGAAGCGCGTATTCCTCCGTCTGGTCCTTGATCTTCTGCGCGGCGAGCCTCATGTGGTTCGCCGCCGCCGCGTTGTCGAGCCGCCCCTCGTAGATGGCGAACTGCCTGTCGAAGTGCGCTCTCGCGCCGCCGTTGAGCCCCCTGTAGATGTCCGTGTCCCGGAACTCCCGCTTCAGCCGCCGACACTCCCTGACCGAGTCCGTGCCGTCCAGCTCCATCGAGCGGTAGTCGCGGTCGGCTACGCCGGGCGTGTGGACCTTCCGCCCGTCGGCGCCGACCTCGTCCGTCCCGTTCCACCGGGCGTTGAACCAGTTCTCCGCCTGGTGCATCGCATAGGTCGCGTCCCGGATGTCAGCTCGGTCCTTGATCTGCGCGATGTCGAAGAGCGCGCGAGCCGCCGCGCCGATCCCGCGCTGCATGGCCGCTCCGCCTTCGACCGCGAGGCGGGCGGATCCGCTGTCGAGATGCGGGGCGATGATGCTGCCGGGAACGGCAAGCGGGCGGTCGCCAAAGTCAATCGTGGGCATCGTGGCCATGGTTCAGTCCCTCCTTAGTCGTAGAACGCGGACGCGAGAGAGGTGGCGGCTCCCGCCGCACCCTGTATCCAGGACGAGGTCGACCTGAGGTTTCCGAGCCTCTTCGCATTGGCCGCGCCCATCCGCTGGTTGGCCGCAGACATCCGGCCGAGCGCCGCGTTCGCCGCGTGGGTGGCGTTCCTGATGCGGAGGTTGTAGTCTACCTTGCCCTGTTCCATCGCCATCTCCGCCGCCGCGTCCTGCTCGAACATCGCCGGAGCCGACTCGGCGCGGGTCTCCAGCATCACGCCGTTCGACGCCGCCGCGACCTTGCCCTTGCCGACCAGCTGCCGCCGCCTCTTCGCGAGGCGTTCCTTCTCCTCCGCCGCCGCGTTGGTCTCCGCGGCTTGCCTCATGTCGTCGATCCCGGCCTTGATCTCGGACATCTCCGCCTCGCCCTCAAGCCGCTTCGCTTCCGCGTCCGCCGCCGCCGCCGCAGTCTGCGCTCCGAGGAATCCGTTGTAGAGCTGGAGGCCCGCAGAGCCGACCTTCATCGCAGGGACAACATACCTGCCGAAGTCCGACATGCCCGTCCCGGAATCCTTCGCGGATTCCGCGCCTGCCCCGGTTGCCGCAGAGGACGCGCCCTCCGCTCCGGACAGGAGGGAGGAGCCGAGGTTCCACGCGCCCGCTCCGGCGGACGCGCCCATGCTGACGTACCCTGCGGTCTGCCCGTCGATCAGCCCGACATTCTGATGGCCGGCGAACTCGGCGGTCGTGGAGACGCCTTCGGCAGCCCAGCCGGCAGGGCCGGAGAACACGTTGACGGTACGCCGGATGTCGGTTCCCGCGCCGCGGACGAGCGCCTCGCCGACATCGTTCCCGGCGGCTTCCGCGTTGCCAGCCTTGCCGAACATGTTCAGTCCGACATCGCCCATCGCGCTCAGCCATCCGCCCGGGTCGAGAGCCTCCGAAGCGTATCCGACTCCGTAGGAGATCGGGTCGACGATCGCCGCGCCAATGGAAAGTGCCTGTCCCATAGACTAATCCTCCTGTTTGGTGTAGGGGTTGCGGAAGAAGAAGAACCGGAACTTGCCGCCGCAGAGCCCGGTCTTGCTCTCCTTCGTGAACTGTCCGCCGAGCCATTCGACCCACTTCATCGACTTCCCGTACTCGGCATCGACGAAATTCCCGAACTCCGCGATGCCCGGCATCTCGCGGCAGATCCTGTCGACGCCCGCCAACGACCCGACCGCGAAGTCGAGCGGGTGGCGGTCGACGGCATCCGACGAGAGCATCCACAGGGTCGCGGTCCCGTCGCAGAGGTTGACGCACGACGCGCCGAAGATGCACGACGGCTCTCCGCACGCGAGTCCCGTGTAGCAGATCCTCGACGCGGCGACGGACAGGCGGAGGGCCTCTTCGTGCGTCGTCCCGCTCATCCGCTTCACCTCGCGCCTGTCCTCCTCGCGCATATGTTCCGCGACATACCTGATGTCCGCCTCCGTCGGGACGCGGAAAGAGTAGTTCCTCCGATGCTTCGCGAAGTCGAAACGCGCCATCACTCGATCTCCATGTTCATGACGATCTGCAGGAGTTCGCAGGGCTTGTCGTTGTCCGAGACGATGACCAGCTGACCGTCCTCGTTGATCACGCCGCGCGGCATCACCTTCACGTCCCCCGTATAGAGGCTGCCCTCCACCCGCGCCTCGACGAGCGGCATGTCGTTGCCGTCCGGGGACCGCACCGCGAGTCCGCCCGTTTGGTAGACCCGGACGAGGACGTCCTTGATGTTCTTCTTGAAGCCGACGACAGTCCGTTCCTGCGACTCAGGGCGGAGGGTGACGATGAAGGCGTTCACGTTCGTCTCTTCGCCGCCGATCACGTCCCTGTACCCGTCGTTCGGCCTGCAGAGGTACTGCGTCCCGTCCCTCTCCACGACGAACAGGAGGTCCCCGTAGGTGCGGTCGGTGCTGGAGTCCGTGCAGGTGCCCGTGCCGACAACCTCAAGGAACGCCGCGTTCCTGATCCGGGAATGGCTCCAGGAGAAGACGTTCTCGTTCTTCTCGATGGTGAACGAGCAGACCTTGCCGTCCGAGGTGGACACCCAGACGATGTTGTCCGGGTAGTCCTGCAGTCCGATCCCCGTGATCGAGGCGGTCCGCGTCAGATGCTCCGTCAGGACCGAGCGGTTGATCGGCTTGAGCATGTTCTCCTGCAGGTCGTAGCTGACCGAGTAGCAGGTCTTGTTGTCCGCGCCGACGAACACGATGCCCGCCTCCGTCACGACGGGCTGGATGTCCGGCGAGGCGGCGAGGTCGGAGAACTTGGAGATGCGGCAGGAGGATGCGCTGAAGCCCTGCTGCTGGGAGAAGCCGACCGAGAAGAGCCCCGATTCCGTGAACAGGACCATCATCTCCTGGTACGCCACGATCCACAGGATGAACGCCGGGCCGGACGCGGCGATGGTCGGGCTGAACGGGTCGTCCTCGGCGGACGGGCGGTCCGCGTAGAAGTTGTCGAGGTTTCCCGTCTCCGAGAACCACAGGGTCATCGGGAACTTGCCGGAGTCGTTCGTCGAGTTGGCGAAGACGCGCCTCTGCTGGAAGCAGTCCACGCAGAGGGGCGTGGTCCATCCCGCGCCGAGGATGTCCGTCTGCCCGTAGATCATGTCGCTCGGGGTGTGGTTCTCGTCGCGGAACGACCAGCGGAAGAACGCGATCTCCTGCGCGAAGAGCTCGGTCGCGGACTCCGCCTGCGGATCGTCCTCCGCCCTGTCGCGGTACTTCCCGTCCGACCACTTGTAGGCCGTCTCGGCGGCGAACCACTTCGCGTCCGGCCCCTTGTGGAGCTCGGCCCACGCGCTCGTGAACGCGGCGTCCGGGTCGTCGGCCATGTAGACGCGCTGAAGTTCGCCGTAGTTTCCGCCCGTCCGCTTCGCGATGAGGATGTAGTCCCACTTCTCCCGGTCTGCCGCCTTGACCGTGACGGTGATGTCCATGTGGGATCCGGCTTGCCAGGTCTGCGTGAAGCCGTGGCTCTGCTTGGAGGTCTCGGAGTAGACCGAGTCCTTGACGCACACCACGCCGTAGTAGATCTGCCTGTCGTTCGACGAGACCGTCGTGGAGATCGTCCAGTGCGAGGAGGCGGCGTTCGCGGCCCCGTCGTAGGGGATGCTGTCCGGGATCGGAGCCTGTCTCCATTCCTCGACGGAGAAGGTCGAGGTTGACATCGGATCGGCCTCGGCCGTGGTCTTGACCTTGAGGGTGCGGAAGGTATGCTCGTTGGAGATCCAGATCTCGTCGCCGATCTGCTTGTGCTGGAACGCCTTGACAGTCCCGCTGAAGCCCGTGATGTCGATGTGGTCGACGGTCACGGGATCCGCGTCCTCTCCGTCGCCGGGAACCGTCCACGACCGCTTCGCGCCCTCCTTCGTGTAGAGTTCGACGCGGCAGACCGCCGGAGCTTCCTCGGTGCTGTACAGGAGGAAGAAGCCGCCCTCGGAGCGGTCGTACTTGTACGGGATGATCTTCACCCGTCCGTGATCCTCCGGGAGGGCCATGAACGACGAGATGCCGTGCCGCTTCCGAAGGGTTCCCTCCTTCGACACCACGAAGTTCTCGACCTCCGCCGCGCCCTTGTAGTAGGCCTGGAGATCGCTCCGCCCGTAGAGGGTCGGGGAGATCTCTCCGCCGCTGAAGTTGTTCTGGATCATCCGCGAAGCCATGGCGGATCACCTCCGGGCCTTGATGAAGGGGTTGTCGAACCGGCCGCGATAGGCTGTCTCGTCGCTCTCCTTGGTGATCGCGTCCGAGATCTTCATCTTCGCCTGGTTCATGAACCCCTCGGTCTTCTTGTCGTCGCCGTACATCGGGCCGCAGAGGAGGGCGGCGAGCTGGTAGATCACGCACTCGGTGAACTTGTGCGGGAAGTCCGCCTCGGTGACGTCCCTCGTCACGTAGCGGATCTTCGCCGGGAGCCCGTTCGTCTGCACCAGGAGGCGGTCCCGGTTGCGCCTGGTCTTGAAGGGGTTGCCCTCCATGTCCGAGACGAGGATGATCCGGAGCGCGTCCGGCGGAAGCGGGGCGATCACCCATCCGTAGGGGTCCGGGCGCATCGTGCCGATGTTCCGCTCGACGGCGGCGAAGTCCCAGTCGTGTTCCGACAGGCAGTCGGCGAGGGCGCAGTCGTAGAACAGGCGGCAGCGCAGGGCCTCCGTCGAGGCGTCCGACGCGTAGTCGGTGATGGCCCTGTCGTGTCCGAGGACCGCGAGCGCGCGGTTGCAGATTTCGGTCTTAGTCATCCGTTTCCTCCTTGTCGTCCGCCGCGCCGTCAGAGGCGACGGGCGCGAACTCGATCTCGACGCGCGTCTGCTTCCGCTCCTTCGACGAGTACACGCCGAGGGCCGAGGTGTCGTTCGTCACGCACCCGCCCGCCGTCACCTTCGACAGCGCGAGGTAGTCGCGGTTGATCCAGATCGTCGTCTTCGGCCCGGTGTAGACGCTGAAGACGGGTATCTTGTACTCGTCCCAGTTGATGTCGCCGAGGTTCGTGGCGGTCGCGCTGGACGCGACGACGCGCACCCCCGTCGGCGTGGACGAGCAGCCGCACAGCGCGGCGAAGAGCGCGGCAAGAAGGGCTCGGCGCGTCATTCCGCCCTCCACGCCGCGTAGGCCGTGCGGAACGCGTCGACGACGTGCGCCGTCTCGTCCGCCGTCAGCTTCAGGTCCGAGAGCGCGCTGACGAGGTCGGCGAAAGCCGCCTGCGTCACCGCATACGCCCTGTACCAACGCTTCGGGCAGAGGAACGAGAGCGCGTCGAGCGCGTTCAGGATCTTCGTGGCCATGCCGAAGTAGCCCCTGATCTCGTCGCGCTTCGCGTCGGGGATGCGGTCGGCGAGGGAGTTGGCGACGTCGAGCGCGTAGTCGAGTACGCCCTCGCGCCCGCCCGTGATGAACTTCCACGCGAGTTTCAGCTTGCTGATCTTGATTTCCTTCACTTTCTGCTTCCTTTCCTTGTTTCGTTGTCGGTTTTGCGCGGTTTTCGCGCGGAGTTTGACATGGTTATGGCTGTTTTGCGGCTTTGGCTGTCATGTTCTGCACGGATTCTGCGGATTGGCGCGGACTGGCCTCACGCGGAGGCGCGGAGACGCGGAGGCCGGAAACTCATCTCGCCACCCCCTGCGCGGACTGCGCGGCGGCGGTGACGGCGTTGAAGCCGTGGTCGCCGAGCGCGCCGTAGACGAGCGCGCACACGCTCAGGAGCAGCACGATGCCGAGGAGCGCGATCAGCGACCACATCAGCCGCCCCGATGCCGCGCCGAGGCGTTCGCACGAGCTGAAGAGCGTCTTGATCTGCTCGTCCACCTTCGTGTGGTGCTTGATCGCGTCGTTCTCCAGCCGGTCGACGCGGTCTTCCAGCCTGTGGAAGTGGTCACGGTCGCACACGGCTACTCGCCCTCCTTCTTCGCGGCGGCGGGGACGAGCCCGCGCCGCGCCATCTCCGCCCAGTCCTGGTCGCGCATCCGCTCCACGAGCGCGTCGTCCAGCGCCGCCCCGTAGGCCCGCATCCCGAACGCCCGCACCGTGACGTTGCTCATGCCGCCTGAATTGAAGCACTCGAACATGACGCGGACGCGCGCGTCCCGCTCGAACGCCGCCGTCGGCCTCCACATCGGCTGCGAGACGGACTGCTCGTTGGCGAACTTCGCCGTCCGCGAGTAGCCGCAGACGCTCACGGCGAGGTTCGTCCCGCCGTCGATCCGCGCCCGCGCGACGACGAACCGCCACTCGTTCGAGACGATCCCGCCGAGTGCGTCGTCGAAGCTGCGACTCCCGGATTCGTCGAAGCTGTCGAACTGCGCGCCGACGAACTGCACGAGCGGGTTCTCGGCGATGCCGAGGCGGACGTGCGCGGACGGGCTGGACGCCGAGACCGAGACGGCGCGGCTCGCGGCGCGGGCGGGCGCGTTGAACGCCCAGAAGTTCGTCGCGGGCACCTGCACCTCGTAGCCGGAGACGGCCAGCGTGAGCGGCGCGTCCGTGCTGACGTTGACGGCGTAGCAGCCGTAGAGGAAGTCTTCCCCCATGCGGTCGTTCGGCAGGGCGTAGGACGCGGGGAGGCACGTCTCGGCCCACGTCCCGTCCGAACCGAGCGGCAGGTCGTCCGCGCCGTCCCACCAGTTCGCCGAGGTGAGGTTCGGAAGCTTCGCGCCGCCCTCGCGCCCGCTGCGCGCGGCCCGGTTCGAGAACGAGACCATCGCGAACAGCGGCTGCTTACTGTAGGCGTTGGCATTGTCGAACCTGAACCAGCCGCAGAAGGTGAGGCCCGTGAGGCCCGGCGCCGCGACGAACGCGGTGAAGTGGTCGTGCCAGCCGTCGTTGTAGTCGCTGCTGCTCGACGCCTGGAGCGTGGGGTCTCCCCAGATCGGGCGCGGCAGGGGCTTCGCGGCGGACGCGGAGAGCGCGGAGAGGGCCGCGAGCGCGGCGGCGAGGGGGGGTGCGGCAATGCGTTTCATGTGCGTCCTCCCGTCAGTACAGGCACTTGGCGAGGAGCGCGTCGAGTTCGGCCTCGGTCATGCCGAGGAACGCGGCGAGCGCGGGCTTGGCGGCGACGAGCGCGGGGTCGTCGCCCGCGATCCACGTGCAGACGCTCCACTCGTCGAGGATGCCCATCTCGTCCATCTTGGCCTTGAGCGCGTCCCACTTCGTGCCGCCGCCCGCGTCCGGCATCGCCTTGAGGGCGCGGACGATGAGGAGCTTGGAGTAGCGCGCGGGCTTCGCGGGGACGGGTCGCGCCGTCCAGACGGGCGCGCAGGTGCCGTCCGCCGAGAAGGTGAAGCCGGTCGCGGCGTAGCGGACGCCGTTCGTGGCGGCGGGGGGCGGCGAGGGGACGAGGCGGTACCAGCCGCAGGCGGCGCGGCGCGCGTCGGGGAGCGCGTGGAGGCCGACGACGACCTTGCCGGTCGCGAGGTCGACGCCCTGCGAGGGGCATTCGCGGGCGGACGACCCGGCGGTCGCGCCGTCGGCGGAGAAGACGACCTTGAAGGCGTTCGCGTCGGGCGCGGCGAGCGAGGCGGCGAGCGCGAGGGCGTAGACGATTCGTTTCATGTGCGGCATTCCTTTCATCATTCGGAGAGTGCTGTGACGGGGGTGACGTAGACGAGCGCGCCGACGCGGACGCACGAGGCGAGGAAGCGGTTCGTCGGCCACGAGCCGTAGCCGACGAGGCGGACGCCCGAATCGACGGACGCGCCCGCCGCGAGGGTGACGAGGGCGGTCTGCGCCTGCCCCTCCGTCCAGCCCGCGAGCTCGGCGACGAGGGAGGCGGACGCGGCGACCGAGACGGAGATGGCGGCGCAGTCGGCGCGGTAGGCCAGCGCGGAGGCCGTGACGGGCGCGGCGGGCCTGTCCTGCTTGGCGGCGAGTTCGGCCTTGGTCGCGCAGTTCGTGAGCGGCTGGTGCGCCGTGAGGAAGCCCTTCGCGTCGATCTGCGCCTTGGTGTAGACGCTCGCGGCGTTCGCCTTGCCCGCGACCTCGGCGGCGATGCCGTCCATCGATTCGGACGATGCCAGCCCGTTGGTCGCCGCCGCCACGGACGCGGCGACGCTCGCGTCGGCCTGCGCCTTGGTGTACGCGCCGACCTGCGCGGCGGTGACGCCGTGCGGGTTGTCCGTGCGGTTCGTGTGCGCCGAGAGCGACGAGGACAGAGAGGACAGGGAGGACGCATGGGACGCGAGGGCCTCCGGCACGCCGTTCGTCGCGGCTCCGATCTCGCCGCGCAGGGCCTGCGCCACCGCGTTCGTCGCGCCGTCCGCGTACCCCTTCGCCTGTCGAAGCGCGTTCGACGCGGCGTTGTCGACGTAGGTGACCGGGGCGAACTGGACCGCGACGGCGGACAGGGCGATGGCTGATCCGAGCATGAGGAAGACGAGCTTCATTCGGACACCTCCACGAACTGGCCCTTGCCGTCCTTGTGGTAGACCTTCTGGTCGAGGTCCGGGACCCAAGTCCCGTCGAGAAGGGTGAGGGAGAGTTTCATGTACTCCTGAGTCCCGCCCTCGGTCTTCCGGAACGGGATCATGAACGCGCCCGCCTCGTTGATTGGGGTGAACTCCCTGGAGCCGATCTCGGCTTCAAGCCTGTTGTTCACATAGGTCTGCGATGCCATCTTCTCGCTTGCCATAATAAGTCCTCCTGTCAGCCGAACACGCCCGTGCCGTCCACATAGCCGTTCGAGCCGTGGAAGCGGCATCCGGCAACGGCGCGCCCCCACGGGAAGTCCGCCATGGACTTGATCTCCTCCCGGGTCTTGCTCTCGATGTAGACGTTGTTGAGGTTCGTCGCAGAGGCGAACGCGCCCACGCCGATGCTCTGCGCGCCGCCGATCCGGATCGTGGCCAGCGCCGTGCAGCTC
>DCMF01000025.1:11572-24251 GCA_002321305.1 Verrucomicrobia bacterium UBA1629
CCGATGCTCTGCACCTTCGGGAGGTTGGCCGACGTGAGGGCGACCTGCAGGAAGAACGCATACGCCTTGATGGAGACGAGCAGGGGGGCGGAGACCGACAGGATCGAGGAGAGGCCGTACCGGCTGTCTCGGGTGGAGAACGCCGCGTCTCCGATCTCCGTGCATTTCGGGAGGGAGAGATCGAACTGGTATGGCGCCGCCGACTTCCCGTAGTTGAGCCACCGGAATGCGCGGTCGCCGATCCTGACGGTCTCGGAAAGGTCGATCTCGGTGACGCAGCGCTGGTTGTCGAAGCAGTCGTTCCCGATGACCTGCGCCTTCGGGACGATGATCTTGCCGATCTTCCCTTCCGGGATGTCCGCAAACGCGTTGTCTCCGATCCTGTTGTAGGTCTCCTCGGTCGTTCCGAGTTCGGCATTCTCGCCGATCCGGAGCTCCACCGTTCCGTCCGTCGCGTTTCCGAAGGCGCCGCCGAACGCATTCTCGCCGATGTTGCGGCACTTCGGAAGGTTCAGCCCGGTGAGTCTGTCCGCGTCGTAGAACGCATACTGGCCGATCTGCTCGACGAGCGGGGCGTCGACCGTCCTGAGGGCGGCGGATGAATAGAAGGCATACTCCCCGATCTCCGTGCACTTCGGGAGATTCACGGTCGCAAGTTCGTCAGCGTCGTAGAAGGCGTATTTGCCGACCTTTGTCACATTCGGGAAGAAGATGCGGCGGAGGTAGTTCGGGGAGTAGCAGGCGTACTTCTCGATCTCCGTGGCGGCAGGGCCGAAGAGCCCGCTGACGGGGGAGTCTGCGGTGCATGGGGCCGAGCATCCGGGTTCGCGCCACCTGGTGAGGTTTGCCGTGACCGCACCCTCGACCGACCCGTTGTATCCCTCGGGGAGTTTCGCGCCGGAGAAGCACGTCCAGTTGCCGCCGAGGTACTCCGCGAAGAGCCTGACGGCGTCGAAGACGGCCTTGACGTTCGCCGCGTTCCTCTTTCCCTGCACGTCGTTTGGGAAGCCGACGGACACGTCCTTCACGTCCGTGGCGTCGAGCTGCCCGGAGACCGTGACCGTGCCGGAATGCGTCTCCGCGCCGGAATGCGTCTCCGCGCCGGAATGCGTCTCCGCGCCCGTCAGCGAGACCGTTCCGTTGAGTTCCGCGCTGCCGTCGACGGTGGTCGCGCCGCCGACATACACGCCGTCCCCGTCCGCCGTCAGGATGCTCGTCGCACCGTCCTTGACCGCGAAGGAATCCGTCACCTCGGCGTTCGCCGTCGTGAGCGAAGACGCGCCGAGCGCGGCGAAAGTCCAAGTCCCGGCGACCGACTGCGCCGCCGCCCTGGCCGCGTTCCACCACGCGGCGAGCTTCGCCGTGACCCAATTGGTGTTCGCCGTCTTCGTCGACTCGTCGGTGGGGTCCATCGCTCCATCGCCGTCGACGATGTCCGGCACGATCGGAGAGTTGGTGAAGGTCTTCACGCCCGCGACGGTCTGCGCTCCGACGCGGGTCACGTAGGCGTTGGTGTCCGGGCTCTCGTCCTGTCCCGCAGGATCGACCTCAAGGACGGGCTTCCCGTATTCGTCCCAGGAGACCGCGACCGGATGCCACTTGGCATCGGCTTCCGAGTAAACCATCGTCGTGAGGCCCGGCTGACCTCGAAGGGAGGATAGCCACTCCTCCTTCGTGCCGACGAATCCAAGTTCGACCGCCACCTGATACGCGCTCTTGCCCTCCGCGCCCGGCTGGCCGGGCGAGCCCGGTTCGCCCGGCTTGCCCTGTGGACCCTGCATCGTGTAGACCTCGCCCGTCTCCGCGTCCGTCCACAGGGGGTTCCACGCGATGACGAGATCGCCCTCGGCAACGGTCTTCTCGGAGTCCCGGACAACGCAATGGAACGACCGCATCTCGTGCATGTCGCGCACGAACTCCTCGCGGAGGGCCTTCCCGTTGAACGCGATCCCGTACCGGCCGCCGACGAAGGTCGATCTGGCAAGGCACTGCAGGCCGTCGTCGGACATCACATACGCGGTGTACGACTGCCCGAAGACCGTCCCGGAGAGGGAGAGGCCGTAGGAGTTGCCCGCGAACGGGACGAGCCGCCCGAAGGAGACCGTGCCGCGCTCGGTGTTGAGAGTCCAGGAAAGGTTCGGAGCCGCCATTGCCAAACGTCCTTTCCCGGCCTAAGCCGCCGGAGCGGCAGCTTCGGCCGCGTTGGCGAAGGTCTGGTTGTAGAGTTCCGCCAAAGCCCTGTTGGAGATGTTCCCCTTGACCTTCGCGCCCGACTGCGTGAGCTTCATGATGGCCTGGTCACGGGTGAGGCCCGCGACCAGTCCATCCGCCCTTGCGACGGGAGCGGGGGCGGCGGGAGCTTCCGCCTCCCCGCCCTCGACCTTGACGAAGGAACTCCTGATGACGTCCGCCTTGCACTCCTCCGGCGTGAGGTCGAGGACTTGCCCCCGCTTCACGACATCGCCGCGCACGATGGACTTGAACAGGCATTTCACCTTCATGGCCCCTGCCTCCCGTTTCCGTCAGGCTTCGACCGACTCGGTGAGCCAAGCCGAATACTTCGCGCCGACGAGAGGGCCGTCGGCGACCGTCATCGAGAGGCGCATCTTCCCGCCGAGACCGCCGAGAGGCAGCTTGGCGAACGGGATGAGCCGCTTGCCCGCGATGGCTTCGGAGACGAGGACCTGCGGGAAGGTCACGACCGTGTTCCAGGTCGTGCCGCCGTCCTTCGACATCTGCAGCGCCGGGGTGATGCCCGCCGCCGTGGGCGTGACCGCGCCGCAGTCGTCCAGCTGCGCGACGAGGTTGAGCGAACGGGCGATCTCGTCACCCGCGTTGCCGACATCGACAACATCGGAGTTGGCGGTCGCTGTGATGGCCTTGCCGTCCGCGAAGGCGAGGAGTTTATCCGTGATCATTTTCGTGATTCCTTTCTTGTCTTGATGGGTGGGGCGGGGGAGGGCCGCTCCCCCGTCCCGGCTGGGTCAGGCAACCGCGCTCTCGTTCACGTTGAGGGCCTCTTCGGTGAAGATCGGCACGCCCTGGAAGTGGAGGATCAGCTTGCCGTCGAAGTCCGCGAAGCCGAAGTTGCCGCCGCCCTTGACGTCCTTGCGGGTCTTGATGCAGAGATACTCGTAGATCGACTCCGGCATGTAGAACTTGCGGGCGATGCCCGTCTTGTTCTGCCGGATGATCGCCTTGAGCATGTACTCGCCAAGGTCGATGCCGAGGGCGTCGAGGTTGTTGGACTCGATGTTGCAGATGCGGACGTTCTTGCGGAAGTCCTTCACGCGGCAGCCGACCGTCCAGTCGAAGAACTGCTCCTTGACGCGGAGACGCTTGCCGTCGGCGGTCGTGACCGTCTCGTCCTTGACCGGTCCGCGCTGGAGTCCGGCGCTCGTGCCCTTCGGGTAGATGAGGGCCGTGCCCATGCGACCGTGGCCGATCAGCCAGATCGAGCGGAGGGCCGAGCTGTCCGGGGTCGCACTGCGCTTCGCGCCGAGGCAGTAGTACGACGCATCCTGTTTCGTCGAGGTGCCGGAGCAGAGCTTCGAGTACACCGGGGTGAGGCCGTTGAACTTCTTGCCGTTCACCTTCGTGTTGCCGTAGAACAGGCACGAAAGGACCTCAAGGGCCATCGACTCGCCCTCGGCGTAAGCCTCGTCGCCGAGTTCGGACTCCGCGTCTTCCGCCGTCTTGATGAGACGGGAATCGACCTGGAGCAGGGCCTCAAGGTGACCGCAGGAGTTCGTCACCTGGGTCTTCGATCCCTTGGACGGCTGGACGCCCTCGTAGAACGAAGTCCACGCGCTCTCCGGGATGCCCGTGCGGATCGTGGTCGTGTCGTGATCCCCGTCATTGCACGGCAGGACCGTGAAGTGACCGAGGTTGGCGGTCGATTCAAGGGCGAGTTCGACGATATCCCTGTCGAACTTCCCATCGACTTTCCCCCTGGCGATGTCAACCATCGTGGGGTTGCGTTTCGCGCTGAAAGAAACACTCATCTGTGCTTTCCTTTCTTTTTGTTTCCTTGTTTACGGGACCTCGCTGCAACCCCACGGGCTACACCTTGACCCCGCCGTACATCCTGTGAAGGACATCCCCGCGTTCCTCGCCGCCCGTGCCGTCCTTCGGCACGACACGTCCGGTGTCCGTGGAGAACCTCTTCGCGATCCAGGCCATCTGCCGGATGAACCTGGGGTTGTTGCATACTTTCCGTTCCTGTCGAACGACATTCCAAAGTTCTTCTCCGAAGGCGATCCTGCCGCCTTCCTTCGCGAGGGCGATCACCTTGCGGATGTCCGGCCCGAACTCCTTCTCGCAGGCCGTGATGTTCGCGCTGTCGATTGCCGCGTCCCGCTCCGCCAGCTTCTTGACGACGCCCTGCCGATAGGCGGTGAACGCCTTGACAACGCCCTCGGCTTTCTTCGGGTCGCCGCCGGACATCTTCATCAGCTCCGGGGTCATTGCCGAGAGGAGCGGATCGTCGAACTTCACGCCGTCACCGAGGTCGATGGCCTTGATGCCGTCCGTCCACGCCTTGACCGCCTCTTCCGTGGGCGGCGTGTCGGCGGCGGCTTCCGGCTGATCCTTCTCCTCCGGCTCGTCACCGAGGAGGTTCTTCGGCCCCTTCGTTTCCGTGTCGGCGGGAGTCTCCGTGTTTTCCGCGCCCGGAGTCTCGTCGCCGTCCATAAGGTTCTTTGGGGCTTCGGCGGTCTCCTGTGCGGTCGTGGTCTCAGTGGCCTCCGGCGCTGCGGCGGGAGTCTCCGTGTTTTCCTGTGTCTGCGTGAGTTCGGCCATCAGTCGTTCCCTTTCGTTTCGTTCCGAGCTGCGATGTCAAGTCTCTGCTTGCGGTCCTTCTCGACCTGCGTCCGCTCCTCGATGGCCTTGAGAACCATCGCGCCGTCAGCCGTGTTCGCCGTGAAGTAGATGTCCACGCCGAGTTCGCGCCAGCCGATCATCTTCATCACCGCGTTGGTGTCGGACGTGTCCATCGAGACGGATCCGAACACGCGCGCCCGCTTGAGAATGCCGACGAGGACACGCCGGAAGGCCGGGTCCTGCAGAAGCCGCCTGTAGTCGGCCCGCATCTGCTCATAGTCCTCGTCGGCAAACTGACGGTGCATCTCGTTCAGCTTCACGGAGGCGCGTCTCCTGTCGGCCATGTTCATCGAGCACCTCCTTGCATCAGCATTTCAAGCGCGTTGCCGTTGCCTACCTTCGTCTCGGAGAGGGCCTTGGCGTTCGCGCCCGCGTTCTTCATCATCTCGACATACTGCGCCTGGGCCGCCTGCTGCTGGGCGGCGGCGTTCCGGGCTTCGCGGATCGCGGCAACCTCCCTTGTGGTCTTGACGTAGGCCGCCGCGCCGGGATAGACCTTGCTGACCTCGTCGATGATCTTGTCCACGTCGACCTTGTCGAGGGCTTCCGGCTTCGCCTGCGCAAGCATCGAGGTCATCTCGATGAGCATGTTGATCGCCCGCATCTTGAGGGCGGCTTTCATCTCCGCGTGGATCGTCGAGGTGTACTCGACCGCCACGTCAGCCTGTCCCGTGACGAGCGCGGGCGGCGGCTCGGGAATGACACCGTCCTCAAGGAGGATCTGGAAGACCGCGTCGATGACAGAGTTGAGGAACTCGTCCATCTGCGTCAGCACCGGGCCGAGGAGGGTGACCTTCTCGCCGGAGAGTTCGCTGACCTCCGTCGCGGTCTTCTGCGCCCGGTTGGACTCGTTGATCTGCAGCATCATCGCGAAGAGGTCGTTGTACCAGTAGCGGCCGACCCGGTCGGCGATGATCTGGATCTTCGCTTCGACCTTGTCGATTCCCTCGCGGGTCTCAAACAGGCGCTGGACCGGGGACGCGCCAGTCCCGGTGATGCCGTCGAAGAAGGTGATGCCGCCGGGGAACATGTTGAAGGGCTTTCCCTTCATCGAGGACGGGGCGATCATCGACGGCTCCGCCTCGTTGGCGATCATCCGGAGTTCGTACTCCTCGAGTTCCTGCAGTTCCTTCGCGTCAGGGAGGGACATCTCTCCGATGCCCTTGCCGTAGACGGATCCGCTCTCCATCTGCCGGAGAACCGCCATCGGCTTGTACGCGAACGAGGTGATGTCGAGGATTCCGTTCAATTCGTCCGCGCCGCGCCTCTCGTCCGTGGTGAAGTAGATCGACGCCCACGGCCTTTCGGGGGCGATGTCCTTGAACTTCTCCGAGCCGTCGTTCGGGCAGATGAGGTTCCAGACCTCGACCCTGTCCTCCAGCTTCCCATCGGCGATCTTCTCGCGCCACACCATCGGCATGTTGCCGACGAGAAACTCCTCCTTCGCCTGTGCGACCGTAATGTTCATCCGGCGCATCAGTTGGTTGACGTTGCCGTAGCGGTCCTCCGCAAGCCAGTAATCGCCCTCGTCGAGCAGGTGGAAATGGACATCTCCCGCGTCCGATCCGCGGAGGATGAGGACGCAGGAGGTTCCGAGCAGCGCCCCGTGCTGGTAGACGTTCTGCGAGGTGCGGTAGAAGTTCGCCCGTTCAAGTGCCGAAAGAATCTCGCCAGTCGCGTTGTCGCACCACTCGTTCAGCTCCGGGTCGCGGGCATCGTCGGCGGAGACCATCTTCGGAACGATCTCGCACCACTTCTGCGCCTTGTTCGTGATGCCCGACTGCATGCCCGCCGCATAACGGTGGACCGCGAGACGGGGCTCCGAGTTGAGGATCTTGTCGTCCTCGCGCTCCGATGCCGAACCGTCACGGTCCCTGGAGTCGAGAAGGGCCTTGCCGATGTTCGGCTCAAAGTACAGGCGGATCTCCTTCCACAGGCTCTCAAACTCCTGCCGGACCGCGACAAGGGAGGACTTTCGCTTTCCGAGCCAATGCTTGAGTTGCTCCGTGTCGGCGGAGTACTTGAGGGGCTTTGCGTCGTACAAAGCCTGTGCCTCTTTCTCGTACATCCTGTATCCCGCTTCCGCCATTTCAGGCCGCCTGCCTTCGTTTAGTCCCCGAGCTTGCCCGCCGCGCCGCCCGTTGCGGATCCGCCGGATGCGGACTTCAGCCCGACACCGCCACGCGAGAACGCCGACGCGAGGCCGCGACGCAGTTCCTGTTCCTTGAGCGCATCGGTCTTCGCCTGTTTCGCGCCATCGACCCGCTTCTCCGGTTCGGTGACCTGCGCTTTCTGCAGTTCAAGCTGCTGCCTGGCAATATCAAGCTGCTGCGCTTGGTAGTACTCAGAGTTGCCGCTATCTCCTCCGCCGCCGCCCATGACATCCTCCTGCCAAGTTGGTGAAAGTGTTGCGAGGACACCGTGTCCCCGACTGCCGACATTATACACCCAACCTCGCAAATTCAATTTGCTCGTCTCCCGTCGCAACGACATAACCAACACAACCGAGATAGCCAACATGACGAAAAGTCGAAAAAACCCTCTTGACAAGGTTTTCGCGGAGCCGGATGTTTCCGGCTTCTACCTCCGCTTCCACTCGGTGTTCGCCCGGTAGACATCCTGTTCGACATAATCGTCCACGCCCATCATCGGGCGCGAGGTCATCGAGACGAACAGCGGATGCAGACGATGGGCCATGCAGTCCAGGCCGTCGTCGTGGAAGCATCCGGGGAAGGTCTCGTATTCCTCCTCGATCATCTCCTGTACGGGAAAATACACGCGCCCGTCGGCGTAAGACTGCTTGCGGAGGAACTTCGGCAGCCACACGCGGTGCGCTTCAAACCCAGGTTGAAGGGCGCGTATTCTCGCTTCCTTCACCACCTTCTGCGGCAACGGCACGATGTTGAAGTGCCATCCCAGGCGGTTCTGCTCCCCGACGATATGCTCGATGTCGGCTTGCATGCCGACCTCTTCGTAGAAGGTGTTCGCAGGCCGCCAAGTCTCGTAGAGGTCGAACGCCGCCTGTGTCCTTTGCGCGAGGTTCATGCGGTCGTAGACGAAATCGAGGAGGTAGTCGTTGCCGTCCGCGCCGAGCCCCCACACCTGCATCGCCGTGCGGTCGCTCCTCTCGCGCCCGGTCTCCTTCCTCTTGCCGGACGATGGATCGACAAGGAGGTAGACGCTCATCGTCTCCCTCGGCGGCGGGCTGTCGTAGTAGCAGAGCCATTCCTTCCTGAACTCCTTCATCGCGTCACTCACGGGTTCGCAGTCGAGAAGCGCGGCGGACGAGTAGGAACCCAGGGTCGCCCGCTGCGCGTCATACCAGGAGGGAGGGTACTGCTCGGGGAAGAGGTAGTCCCATCCGCCCGGCCCCGTCTTCCGCGCCGGATAGATGAGGTCTTCGAAGCGCGGGAAGAGCGGGTCTTTCCTCATCCCCGCCTTGATGCGCCCCACGATGTCGTCCGTGTGCCACCGGGTCGCGCAGACGATCACCACCCCCGCGCCGTTCAGGCGCGTCATCACGACGTCCTTGAACGCCTCCCACATGTTGTCGCGCATCGTCGCCGACTCCGCGTCGGCGCGGTCCTTGCAGTAGTCGTCCACGACGATGAGGTTTCCGCCCTTGCCCGTGATCGACCCTTCGAGGCCCTGCGCGACCACGATGCCCTGCGACCCCTCGACCGACCACTCCTCTGCGGCGCGGTGGTCCTCCCTGATCCTGATCTCCGGGAAGAGCGCGCGGTACTGCTCCGAGCGCACGATCGACTGCGCCTTCTTCGAGAACCCCTTGCAGAGCGAGGTCGAGTACCCCGACAGGATGACGCCGGGGTCGCGGTCGGCGCACCGCCCCAGGAAGTAGGCCGGGAGGAAGCGGCTCACGATCTCGCTCTTGCCGTGCCGGAAGGGGACGTTGATGTTGAGGTAGGTGGTCGCCCCGTGGTCGAGGTAGTCCCCGATGGCGCGGTCGATCCTCCCGCAGATGCCGCGCGTGTGCCGACCGACCCTGAACGGCATCTTCTCGGGGTTCATCTGCCAGCACCAGAAGATGAAGCCGAGGAGGTGCGTCTTCGCGTACCTCCTGAACTCCTCCGTCGCCAATGCCGTGAGCTCGTCACTCATCGCCCGCCCCCCTCAACGCCGCGAGCTTCGCGCTGATCTCCCCGTCGCTCATCTCCATCAGGGTCGGCGGGCGGTAGTCCGCGCTGACCCCGCCGTTGCGCACGGTCACGTCCGTCGGCGCGTACCACCCGCCCATCTTGGCGAGAAGGTCGATGCACTTGGTGAACTCCACGACGGACAGCGCGTCCGCGTCCGTCCCCTCGCGGATGCCCTTGACAAGGCGGTCTACCATCTCGTCCTTGAGCCCGGCGTACCTGTCCTCGATCCTCGCGCCCGTATCCTCCCTGATCCTGGCGACCCTGGCGGCGATGTCCGGCCGCGCCACAAGCCGCTTCGCCTGGGTCTTGACCGTGTTCTCGCTCTTGCCCCTGTACTTCTTCGGGAACGCCGCCACAAGGCAGTCCTTGATCGCAGTGTCCCCCTTCGCGACGAGGGTACAGAAGTGTACTTCCGCCTCCGTCAGCTCCCTGCTCCTGTGCGTCATGCCTTGCCTCCCGTGGAATGCACGTACCTGATCCTGCCGTCCGGATGGCTCGTCAGGTGGAACGCCCCGCAGAAGGGGCATTCGTACACGAACATGCGCCTGCCCGTCTCCATCGCTGCAGACATCGCGCACCGCTTGGCGACATGGAGCGGCATCGACTTCTTCCTGACGCACGATCCCAGCACGAACCGCGCCGCCTCGACCCCGCAGTCCGCGAGTTCCTTGTACCTCGCGTATTCCTCTCGCTTCCGGCTTCTCTCCCTCGCGATCCGGGCGAGTTCCATGCGCTTGAACCGCTTGCCGTGGTTGATGTCCTCCATCATCCACCGCTCGGCTTTCCTCGGCCTGTGCCTCGGTATCTTCCACTTGCTCATTTCAATCCCTCCTCCAGAAGTTTCAGGAAGTCCGCGTTGTCCCGGCAGACGGCCTTCACGGCCTTGGCTTCCATCTCGGACGGGTCGTAGAGCTCGCACAGCCACTCGCCGCGACGGAGGAGCTTCGCCCACACCCAGACGAACTCCGGGTGCCTGTCGGCGGCGACCTCCCACGCGAGGCGGCTCCTGCGCTCGATCAGCCCCGCGTCCTTCGCGGAGCGGTAGGCTCCCTTGACCTCGACCATCACGGTGCGCGGCGACCCGTCCGCCGCGCGGAACTCCCAGCGGAAGTCCGGCGTGTACCTCGACCCGAGCCGCGTGATGGCGAACGAATCCTTGCGGTCTCCGCCGACAAAGCGGCCGGCCCCGGCGAGGGCCTGCCGGTTGAACGCCTGCTCGGTGAGGTTCGGGCCGGACGCGGAAGGGGGCTTGGGGAGTTCCCGACACGTCGCCTTGGCAACGCGCCTGCGAAGCCGGTTGTACGCGCTCGTCGTCATTCTCATCTGTTGTCTTGCCTTTCTTCGGTTGTCCTTTCCTGCAGATCCGTCCGCCTTCCGCGCCCTGTCCCTGTTGCCGCCCGTCTTGCGAGTTCGATCCTCCACCGGGCCGGCGAACACCACGCGGGCTTCGTCCGCGCCCTCATCAGTTGCGGGAGCGAGAACTCTGATGCGGCTTGCGCGGCTGACGGAGCCATTAGCCGCACGCCCCTTTCCTGAGGCGCGAGGGGACGAAGATGGAGATCTTCATTCGCCGTCCTCCCCGTCATCTCCCTCGTCGCGTTCGGCGTCCCACGGGAGCGGGCCGTCCTGCTTCGGGCACTTCTCCTGCCAGCCGCCGAAGCGCGGGCAGAACGTCTCGCCCGTGTCGGGGTCGCGCCCGCACAGGGCGCATGACAGCGTGTCGCTCATCTCACCACTCTCCTTTCGGGAACTTGCTTGCCGCCATGGCTCTGTCGTGATCACACGCGCTCATGTAGAGATTGTGCATGTACTGGAGTTCCGCTTTGCGACGGTAGTAGTCCCTCTCGACCCTTCGGAACTCCCTCAACTTTTGGCCTTTTGCCGCGCAAAGGCATTCGCACCGACGTGTCATCATTCCTTCGCCTCACTTTCCTTCTTCGGCCTGCCGATGTAGGGGTGGCACACGCAGTCAGCCGAGCGCTGGAACGGCCACTCGTCGCACCACCCGACGCGCGGATTCTCCGGATCGGGGACGAACCGCGCGCAGTTGCCGCAGCATTTCGTTTTTTTGTCCATCACTTCGCCTCGCTTTCCGCCGTCTTCGGCCTGCCGAGTTCCTGCCGCCCCTCCAGCACGTCGATGATGCGGAGCATGACGGCTATCACGTCATAGCACTCCTCGACCGCCGCCGCATTGTCGCTGCGCGCAAGGGCCTCCACAAGCTCCAACACCTCGACTTCAACAAGCATTATCGCGGGGACGATCCCGACGGCGGCGTACTGCGCGAGCCCTTCGCGCCACTTCTCAAGTTTTGCGCGCGCCGCCTCGGCGGCTCTCTCGCAAGGGCCTCCGAATGAGCCGAACTCGCACAGCCTGTCCGCGAAGTAGGGGTGCTTGTCCTTTGCGTGGCAGTAGTGCCGCGCGATGCTGATGACGGTCGCCGCGTCCAGCGACGGCTCTTGCGTTTCGTTATTTTCGTTTCTCATGTCTTTCGTTTTCCTTCCGTTTTCGGTTCAAATTCGCGCGGGTCTCTCCCCGCCGTCACGGCCTTGTGGTGGTCACGCCGTCTCGACCACTTAGCGTCTGCTTCACACATTCATTATGAGTGCATGATTCGATGCGTCTCTTTCTCATGAGCGAAAACAGCGTTCCACGGCACAAGCGCGCAGAAACATCAAAAGAGTCACAGGCACGAGCCTCACTTCCTTTGCGTACTGTCTCTTTTTCATGCGGGCGAAACAATTACCCGTTCCGCGCACCTTGCGCGAAATCCTCTTCTCGTCCGCGAGACGCGCTTTGCGCGCATCCACGCGGACATCCACGAGCGCGTGACGAACCGCTCGTGCAGGACGAACTCGGCCTCGTCGCGGTATCTCTCGCCGCAGACGTGGAGCATACGCCACTGTCCGCGTTCTCCGATGACGTTCACCTTCAGGACGGCGGGCCGTCCGTCGGCGTCCGACGTGCCGACGTAGTGCGTCAGCCGCTTCACGGCGCGGGCTTCCTTCCCCACTTCGCGAGCGCGGCGAGCGCGATCCGCTTCGCCATGCGCGCGTCCTTGCCGAACGGCCTCTCGCAGCACTGCGCGACCATGCGGAGCGCGGTGAGGTAGTCCTCCAGTTCCTTGTTCATTTCGCCTCGCCCCCCTCGTTGTAGATGCGCTGTGCATCGTCGAAGTTCTCGCCCCCCTGTTGCGCAATGGCCGTCAACTGCTCCGGCGTAAACAGGGGCAGTCGGTTGTACGCCGCCTCGATGCGGTCGGCGAGGTCTTTGACCGTGCCCTTCGTGTACACCCAATCCGTGTCGCGATAAAACGTCCCGTCCGAAAACCTGTCTGGGCAGTCCGCCCTCATCTCGGCAACGATGTCCGAGACCGTCTCATGCTTCTCTTCGCTCATTCCTCGCCTCCTTCCTTCGCCGCGTCGATTGCCTCCTGCGCGCGGACGATTGCCTCGTAGCACCGCCCGCTCAACTCGCTGTCCTTGTACGCCTTGGCGATCAGCTCTTCGCCAGTCCCGTGGAAGCAGCCGACACGCCACATCCGATTCGACCGCGTGTAAGTGAACCACCGAAACGACGACCACGTGTTCTTGAAGACGGCGTAGTCTTCGGACGACGCGACCTCCGCCGAGCCGCAGACT
>DCMF01000025.1:24358-33147 GCA_002321305.1 Verrucomicrobia bacterium UBA1629
AGACTCGCGCCGAGCCGTAGACACTCGCCTCGTCGTAGACCCACGCCTTGCCGCAGACACTCGCCTCGTCGTAGACCCACGCCTTGCCGCAGACCTTCGCCTCGCCGTAGACCCACGCCCCTCCCAAGTGCGAGAGGTTGCTCTCCCGTTCGATCCATCCGCCGAGGTCGCCCTTGCGGACGGGCGTACCGTCCGCGAGCGTGAAGTCCCTCGCGGCGCGGATGCGGTGCAGGACCGTGCCTTCGTCAAGCCTAATCGTCTCGTCCGTCAGTTCGTATTTCTTCATTCCGCGCCTCCCACCTTTTCGAGGGCCGCTTTCGCCTTGCGGACGGCCTCGCACTCGCCGTCGCACGTCCTGCCGACCTCGGCTTGGCAGCTGTCGCACAGTTCCTCCACCCACTCGCGCAACGCCTCGTACAGTTCCGGCGCGGCCGCGATCAGTCGCGCGTTCGGGTCGTCCGCCGCCTCGGCCGCCGGATTGGCACTCCAGTCGTAGTCCACGACGGGCGAGCCGTCGGCGGCAAGTATCTCGCCGTATACGGAGCAATCGCCGTGCTTCGTCCACGGCGCGGGGCTGATCCCCAGTTCTTCAAGCGTCTTCATTTCGCCTCCTCGCTTTCTGTTTTCTTGAAGTCGCAACAGGCGGTGTCCCATTCGCCTACGCATTCGCGAATGCTACCGCACCTCTTCGTATCCGCGCAGAAGTTCGCGCACTCGCCGCACGTATGCCCGTCCCACGGGCGGCGGTTCCATCCTCCGACGGCCTCGCCGCGCTCGTAGTCCGTTCGGTTCGCGCCGCAGTTCTGGCACTCGACCTTGAACGGTGCGCCGCCGTATGCGTAGCGGTCTTCTGTCAGTACCGCCCTACCCCCGCAGAAGGGGCATGATCTCAGTTTCACGTCGCTCATTTCGCCTCCTTCCCCGCCGCGTCCGCCTCGGCGTAGAGCCATGCGATAGAACAATTGACTTTGGTTTTTCCATGCCCATAGTTGCATGAGTCGCACTTCTTCCCGAAGCACATATGCTCGTATGCTTTATCGGCCTCCTTCGCCGTCTTGTACACGTCGAGGTTGCGCACGGGCTTCCGCTTCTCGCGCTCGATGGCCTTGATAAGGTCATCCAACTTGTTGGTAAAATCGCTCATCCTCCATCTGTTGTCGACAACAGCCTCCACCGCCTCCAGCAGCGTCGGCTCGCGCGGCTCGACGTACTCCAGTTCAAGCCAGAGTTCAAACGGCAGCCCTTCGGTCTCGCGGTGGGCGACATACGCCTCCAGCGCGTCAGCCAAGTTCGGGTACTTATCAATGTTCTTCATCTTTCGTTTCCTTTCGCTTTCTGTTTCAAGTTAGCGCGTGTCTCTCCACGCCGTCACCGCTATGACCAGTTCGCCTGTCGGTCTGGGCGCAGGGGCGGCCCCGCAGAGACCGGCGCGCGCGTCCGCGCCCCGGCTTCATCTCAGCCGCTTCGGATTCCTCACGGGCTGCCCTGATCGCCTGTACGCTCATTTCGCCGCGCCTCCCCTGTCGGCTCTCGGCAGCTTCGCGAGCCGCGCGTTCAGCGCAGAGCCCCGGTTCGCGACGTCCTCGCCCGAGGCGACCTCGCGCCAGAACGCGAACGCCTCCTCGCGCACGGCCCCCTCGCCCTTGTCGGCGACGAGCTGCCGCCACCGCTTCAGGCTGCCGAAGTCGCCCGTCACCGCCGCGCACACCGTCACGGGGTCGTACTGCGGGTCGAAGAACGCCCCCGCGTCCTTGCGCGCGGCGGCGGCGAACTTCCGCGCAAGCTCCTTCGCGTTCCCCGTCCCCCCCGGCAGAAGAACCTCCCTCTCGCCAGAGCCCGTTCCGTTCCGGTTTCCGTTCGGTTCGGTTCCGTTCGGTTCGCCGCCCGCCGCAACGGAACGGAACGGAACGGTAACGGAACGGTTGTTAGTTCGGTAGGTAGGTAGTTCGGTAGGTAGTTCGGTAGGTAGGTTGTTAGGTAGGTTGTTAGGTAGGTTGTTAGGTAGGTTGTTAGGTAGTAACGTGACATCGGGTGACAACTGTGTGTCACGCTTTGTCACCGTGACATCGGGTGACAGGCGCGCCTTGCGCTGACGCTCCTTCCACCGCTCGCGCTGAGCCTCGACCGCCTTGTCCATCGCCTCGCTCTCGTTCGCAAGCTCCTCGAGGGACGACAGCTCGGCGTCCGTCAGGTCTTCCCGACGGATGCGCGGGTTGCCGCAGAGCGCGGCGACCACGCGCCCCAGGGACGCGATGTCCCTGGTGAAGCGGGCCTTGTTGTAGAGTGCCGCAGGGCGTACCATCAGATGACCTCCGCCACGTCCAGCGCGCCGTCCTGCGCGTTCGCGTCAGCGGCTTCGGCGGCTTCGGCGGCTGGCGGCTCGGCGGGCTTCTCGCCCACCTTCAGGGCGTCGCGGAGGCTCTTCCTCGGCTTCGCGGCTTCGGCGGCCGGCTTCTCGGCCGGCTTCTCGAACCAGTCCTCCGCCTTGCTCATCCCGTCCTTGATGGAGTTGATGATCTTGCCGAGGTTGGCGAGCTGCGCGGGCTTGATCGCGTCGACGTGGCACTGGACGCGCGCCTCGATCTGCTCCTTCGTCACGCCGTACTGCGCGAACGCCTCCAGCATCTTCTTCAGCCGCTCCGGCGTCACCTCGAAGCGCGTGGCGAGCGTCCTGTCGCAGGCCTCCACGGCCTCCTCCACGATGTCGCCGGGGATGACGCCGAGGATGCAGGCCCGAAGCCGCCGCGCCCCGTTGTTGGCGACCAGCTCGTAGATGTCGCGCGGGTCGGTGAGGCGCGTGTCCCCCTTCTTCGTGTGGCGGATGTGCGGCACCTGGAAGACCTTCGTCTGCCGCGCGTTCGTCTCCATGTCCCACGCGAACGCCTCGCACGTCGATTCCCCGTTCCTCTGCTCCAGCTCGCGGATGCCGAAGCTCATGTTGCCCCAGTTCTGCGCGAGCATTTCCGCGAGGCGGATGGACGGCCCGGTCACGTCCGTGCCGCCGCGCGAGTAGGTGTAGCACGCGCCCTCCGCGAGTTTCGGTCTTGTGCATGAGTTTAGAATCCTGTCGCGCGCCGCCACCACGTCGCGCGGGCACATCTTCGCCATCTGCATGGCGGCAATCGCCTCGGCCATCTCGCGCGTCTGCGCGACCATCGTCGCGGCGTTCCCCTTCGGCACGATCGTGCCGGGCTGCTGGACTGCGGGCATTGTCTCGGTGTTCATCTTCTTTCGTTTCCTTTCGTTTCATTCCCCGGGGCTTTCGCGGAGTTCACGGGGGTCGCTCCCTGTTGACAAGTTGACAGTTCGGTTGACTACTTCTTCTTCGCCGCCGCGTCTGCGGGCTTCGCGAGGAAGCGGCGGCTTCCCGGCCTCGTGGTCGTGTACTCGGCGACCTGCGCATCTGTCGCGCCGAGCGCGCGCGCAAGGGCCTCCCAGTCCACCGTGCGCGAATCCTTCGCGCTCTTCCACGTCGCGAGGGGACGGCCCGTCGCCGCGTCCGTCAGGACTTCCGCGTCGCCGAGGAACGCGCAGACGTCGCCCATCGCGGCGTCCGCCTCCTCCTTCGCGCGGCGCGCCTCGTCCCGGAACGTTCGGTACGCCTCCAGCCGCGCGGCGACCTCGTCCGTCGCCGCGACGGACTTGCCGGGGTTCGACCGCGCCCACAGGAGCCTGCAGTCGGCCTCGTTCGTCGGCGGCGGCATCCTGTCGCCCTCGACGTACTCCGCCCACCACGCCGTCAGCCGCTCGCGCATCGTGCGGATGACCGCCTCGTCGCGTTCCACGCGGAACGTCTCGAAGTGCTTGCGGCCGAGGAACAGGCACGCGACGTCCGCGTGTGCGAGGCAGGGCGCAAGCCCCATGTAGTGCTGCACCTGCACCTGGTAGTGGAGCGGCACGCCGTCCTCCCACTCGCGGCTCGACGTCTTGCACTCCAGCACGGTGTCCGTCCTGATCTCGCCCATGTGGCTGGCGACCTTCGCGCCGTCCGGCACGACGAGGCGGTCGAAGTTGCCGAGGAGGCACCCGTCGCGCACCATGCGGTTGTACCGCTGCACCGTCCGCCCCGTCTCCTGCGAATACCGCCGCGCGACGAAGGCCTCCAGCTCCGTGCCGATGCGCATGGCCTCGGTCTCCTCCTTCGGCGCGGCGCGGCCCGTCTTGTCGAGCCACACCGTCACCGGCGTCGCCCACGGGCTGATGCCGAGGACGGCCGCCGCGTCCGATCCGCCGATGCCCGTCCGCCGCGCCGCGAGCCAGTCCGCCCGCGCCATGTCCGCCGTGCTTGTCGCGTCCGCGCTCATTCCGCCGCCTCCTTCCGCTCCTCCTTCGCCCGGTCGAGATACCCCATGCGGCTGACGTACTCCCGCATCGAGGGCATCACGACCTTCTCGAAGAGCTCCGGCGTGGCCTCGTCGCGCCCGTACCTGCGGCAGAGGCCGCGCAGCGAGCTCCACGCGCCCGACAGCGCCCGCGTCGTGCGGAACGAGATCTGGTAGGCGTGGGGGTTCCCCTGCTCGTCCACGCGCCCGTTGATCCTGCGCGCGCTCATTCCGCGCCCCCTTCCTCCGCGACGAGCGCGGGGTCTTCGCTCGACATCGCCGCGTCCTCCTCCGCCGTCAGCCCCAGCTCCGCGCCGCCGAGGATGCCGTACACCTCCATGGCCTCGGACTGGCCGACGAACCCGCCGAACGCCCTCACGTACCTCTCCGTCGCGGCCTTCTCGAACCCCGGCGCGGCGACGACCCGACGCGCAAGGCCCTCCGCGTCGCCGTTCGCGAGGCTGCGGATCTTCGCGAACGCGCCGTCGCGGCTCGCCTGCCACGCCCGGTGCGCCGCCTTCACGCGCTTCGCCTCGGCCCTCTCCGCCTCGGTCAGCGCGGGCACGGCCTTCGCCGCCTCGTCCTCCTGCGTCCAGACGAGCCGCTTCAGCCCGTCCTGCCCGTAGACGTAGGGGATGACGTTCTTCCGCTCCCTGTGCGGCGTCGCCTCCCAGTAGCGCGGCACGTTCCACCTGTTCTTCGCCTCCCTCACCTCGACCCCCCTCTTCCGCAGGGCCTCGATCTCCGCGTCCACCGCGCCGTTCCACATCCGCGCGAAGCACGCCGCGTCCTGGCACCGCCCGCACCCGTCCTCGTACTCCGGGAACAGGCAGCCGTGCGTCTTCGTGTTGCAGGCGCACTTTGCGCACCCCGCGACGTCGAAGGGCGTCTCGTCCGGGTCGAGCGTCCGCAGCTCGCCGTCGAACCACGCCTCCAGCTCGTCCGCGCCGAAGCGCAGCCCGCCCTCCTCGTCGCAGGCCCAGTCCACGTTCACGTGCTGCGCGAAGACCGCGTCCTGCGCCTCCGGCTCGTGCAGGGCGACAATCTCCATCATGTCCGCCATGTCCGCGCCGCCGCCGGCCCGCGCGAACAGCTCGCGCCATTGCGCCGTGAGGCCCAGGAGACGCGCCCGCCGCGCGACGTGCCGCTCGTCCGTGCCCATCGCCGCCGCGATCTGCGCGTAAGTCCGCCCCGCGTCCCTGAGCCGCCCGATCAGCGCGGACTCCAGCAGCGGGTCGTTCGCGACGCGCTGGACGTTCGCCGTCGCCGTCATCAGCTGCGCCGCCTCGTCCGAGACGTCCGCCACCACGTCGGCGGCGATCTCCGCCCAGCCGAGCGACCGCGCCGCCGCAATGCGCCGGTGCCCGTCGATCACCTCGTAGGACGGCTCGCCGCCCTCCGCGTCCGCGACCCGGCGCACCGTCACGCGCTGGATCAGCCCGTTCGCCCGCATCGACGCGGCAAGCCCCGCGAGGGCCTCGTCGTCCGTCTGGTGCACGTTCCAGTCCGCCGCGCGGATCTCGTCGAGGCGCACCGTCTTCGGCACGGGCTGTGCCGCCACGTCGGCGGCCTGTCTATGGATCTTCCTGCTCATGTTGTCTTTTTCCTTTCGGTCTTCCGGCGGCTTTGGTGGGGATCAGCCGGATCTCGCCCCATGTGAAATCCCGTCAGTCGGCCTCTTCCGCCGCGCGCGCCTCCTCGGCCGCCCAGTCCGCCTCCGCGCTCGCCTGGTCGGGCGTCGCGACCATGTACAGCCACGCGAGGAGGGCGATGAGCGCGAGCGTCGCAAGCCCCGCCGCCCACTCGGCCAGCGCGCCAAGCCATCCGCCTTCGGGCCTTTCGCCCCACGCCCTGCGGGCGCGGCTCTCGCCGACGCGCCTCATGTCGTCGCGCCACTGCGCGATCTCGCGCCTCTGCCATCTGTCCAGCTCCCTGTTCATGCCTCAGCTCCTTTTCACGGGCTCCCACGCGGGGAGGTTGCGGATGGATGCGTTGATCGAGTCGAAGTCGTAGAAGACCGCCTTGTCCTCGCAGCGCGCGATCACGCGCCCCTCCGCGACCCAGTCGTTGAGCATGTCGCGCTTCACGCCGAAGTAGAGCTCCGCGTCCTTCGCGCGGACGTACTTCGGGTACGGCTTTTCGCACCCCGGGCCGTACAGCGTCACGATCCCGCTCATTCCGCGCCCTCCAGCGAAGCCTCGACGATCGCGTTCAGCTCGCCCGCGATGGTGCGGTGGTTCTTCCGCGCACGGCGCTCCAGCGCGTCGCGCAGCTCGCGGCGGTCGAAGCGGAAGGAGAAGGGGGGCGTCTCCGCGTTCCGCCTGTCCTGTCCCGACTTCCTCGTGTCCATGCCCTGTTCTTCCATTTCTTCCATCTCGTTTTTTCCTTTCTGTTTTCGTGTCACCTGAAACTATCCCCTAAAACCTATCCCCTAAAACCTAAAACCTAAAACCTATCCCCTGAAACCTGAAACCTAAAACCTAACACCTAAAACCTATCCCATGCCCCTGGCCCTCTGCCGGGCCTTGCGCTCGGCGGCCGCCATGCGGCGGTCGCGGAGCTCGTCCATCTCGGCGCGGCACGCCTCGACGACGTACCGCTGCACGTCGTTCAGCGCGGCGCGCGCCTTGCCGGGGGCCGCGCCGCCGTCCTCGCCGACCAGCGCGACGACGATCTCGCCGAGCATCTTCGGCCTGTCGGCCAGCGTCTTCGCCGCGACCTCCAGCGCGCGCGGAAACAAATGTAGCGTTCGTGTGTTCATGGGTATTAATGCCTTTTGGTGCAATAAAAATGTCGTTTCTTAGCCATTATGGGCATTAATGCCTTTTTGGGCTAAAAAAATAACTGCCTCGGCAAGGGTTATCTTTTTTTCTTTGGCAACGCGGCGAACCTTTATGGCGAGATAATCCGGCATGGCCTTGATCACTTCTTCGATTGTAGTGGTAGAGGTTTCCATTTTTCAAGTCCCTTTCGTTTACTTCTTGTTCTTGTTTCTCTTGGCAAGCCGCTTCTGCATAGCGATTTCCGCTTCAGCCGCCGCTTCCTTAAAATCCTCGACCGTTAATTTCACGTCCCGCGTTGCTTCCTCAAGAGCGCGGATGTACGCAGGGGTGATCTGCCCGTTGTCTTCAGGTCGCCCGAACTTTCGGATGACGGCCTTGTCGAGCAACCTGTCTGGGTTGATTCCGCGATTAACCTTTTCAACATTCAGTTCGTGTGCCATTTCTTTTCCTTTACTCAAGCCCTTTTGTGGCTTTCGGCGCGTATTATAGCAAAAGGCATTAATACCCGCAAGGGGGTAAAGTGGGATTTCCGAATATTTTTGCTTACGGCGCACTACCGCGCCCGAAAATGGTATAATGTGCGGCGTCATGAAAGATAAAGTTTCGATAATCCGTGCGGCTTTCGGCATTCGAGGGGGCGACGCGACCGACGAGAAGCGGCGCATTGCCCGCTATTCGCGCGGGAATGTCCGGCTCCAGTTGGGGCAGATCGTGACCGGTGCCGAGTACGAGGCGCAGAAGAAGAGGGTGCTGGCGCATGTCTTCCGCTGAATGCGCGCTCTCGCTCATAGACAGGACTGAAGCCAACCTCAAGCGCATCGAGGAGCTTCAGTCCGCGTTTGTCGTGCCGGTGCTGAATGAATGGCGGTACGCGATCCGCCATGTCGTCACGATGTCCGCCACTGGCGGCGGCGCCGAAGCCGACAAGGCCGCAGGCCATTTGAAGCGCGCCTATTTCGATTCGTGCGACATCGTGATCGACTGCCAGCTCGCCGTCATTGCCGCCGTACAGGGCAAATGCCTTGGCTACCGCAGGGCCGTCCTGGAGGTCGCGCCCGACTATGCGAAGTGGATGGAGGCGGCAAGGCGTGCGCAGAAAGCCCACCGTGCGGCGCAGCTGAAGCACGGCGAAGAGCGCGAGGCCGCATTTGATGCGCTGTCCGGCACGATCGGGGAGCTTGATGCCGTCATGGACGGGCTGGCCTCCCTGTCCGAGGAAATCGCGTTGGCGGTTCGCTGGGCGCGTTTCCGCTTCTGGCTTGGCGTGGTGGGGGCCCTTGCGGCGATAGTCTCGGCTGTTGCGGCGGCGGTTGCGCTGTTCCTTCGCTGACGCGCCGAATACTTTTCACTACCGCGCACTACCGCGCCCGAAAATGGTATAATGCGCGGCGTAAGGAAGGAGAAAGACGTCCTGTAGGAAGGAATGTTGGAACGCGAAAACATAGCCTTAGCCGCTCTGCTGACCGCATTCGCGGTCATCGCCTCGGCTTGCTGGCACTTGCTGGCATCCGGCAACCCGGCATTCTTCCGTTCACCCGCGTCTTCCAACGGGAATTCGTCTCTGTTGGAACGTTGCTGGAATTTTCGGGCTTTCGGCTATCTCGCCTATCTCGCTTGTGCAGACAGGCATACATAACCACAACAACCAAGGGGTCGGGCTTCGGTTCGATCCCAGTTAGTCGCA
>DCMF01000098.1:0-18172 GCA_002321305.1 Verrucomicrobia bacterium UBA1629
AGCCCAATGGCTGTTCGTGTTGCCGACAAGAGAGAACGTCGCAATCGGATTGTCCTTGCGCGTCAGGTGGATCTTGTTGGCCGCATCCATGTAGATGCCGGTGAAGTCATACGTCCCCGGATCGACGAGGATCGTGTCGCCTGACGCGCACTGCGTCAGCGCGTTCGTGATCTGTTGCGGCCCCGTCATGCCGTCCGTGACAGCTGTCGAGACCTTCCATGTCGTGGCCGCCGACGCGGCGCCCGCCAGCAGAAGCGCGCAACCGCTTCCAACAACGCATTTCGTTCTCATGTTCATGTTTTTCCTTTGTCTTTTCCTGTTTGTGATGTTTCTGTTGCTGGTTGCTTTTTCTCGAATGATCGTTCCTGTTCTGTTTATTTCCCGTCAAAGGCCATCAGCCGGACGGGGCCAAGGAGGCCGGACGGCTGGAGCGGGTCGTAGGCAGACGGCCCAGAGTAGAGCGTCGGGCGCAGCGTCCAGGGGTTACCGTCTCTCCCCTTGCGCGCGACATTCCAATAGTGCACGGCCGATTTCGTGACGCGCCGTTCCGGCGGCAGCGAGCAGTCGCCGACAAGGCGGTTGTGCCAGTTGTTCGTGTACTCGATCCGCAGTTCGTTGCGCCCCTGCCGCACCGCCGCCGTGACGTCGACCTCCCACGGCGCGCACCACGCGACGCCGCAGTCCGCCCCGTTCACGAAGACGCGCACGAGCCCCGTGGGGACAGACCCCAGCGACAGCCGTATGCGTCCCCTCTCCGCGTCCGCCCAGTCAAACGTCGCTTCGTAGACGCCCGTGCCCGCGAAGTGCCGCATGTCCGCAAGCGACGTCCAGTCGACGAGCCGCGTCATCGTCCTCGCCTTCGGCGGCTCGGCCGCGACGCCGGGATGGTAGCGGAACGAGACCCGCCACGGACCCGCGACGCGCGACTCGACGGGGCCTGTCCCCACATTCTTGGGGTCTGTCCCCAGCGGACGCGCCGGCTTGTCCGCGAAGACGACGAACGCGCTGCCGCCGCGCGGCAGGTCGAGGCGCACCTGCGTCCGCCCGTTCGCCTCCGAGGCCTCCGCCGTGCGCCGCGTGACGGCGACGGGATCCCAGACCTCGACCGCGCGACCGCCCGCGACGGCATTCAGCGAGACTTCGCCCGCGCCCTCGCCCGTCACGAAGAAGACGTCCGCCGCGCCGATGCGCCGGTGCGTCGTCAGGAACTGCGCGCCCTCGTCTCGGCGGAAGCGGCCCCATTCCCAATAGTTGCCCGTCGGCGGCAGGAACTCGCCGTCATCGATCCTGTCGCCCGCCTGCAAGAGCGCCTGGCACCGTCCGAGGTAGCGGACGAAGGCCACGGCGTCGCGGTTCCACGTCACGTGGCGGTTGACGTGCGTTCCGGCGAAATACTCCAGCCCCGGCACGCCGTACTTTGCGGGCGAGGTCGTATAGGTGTGCCAGACGATGCGGTTCATGCCATCGACGAACGCGGCGTCCGCGAGCGGCTTCAGGAACGCGGGATCGACCGTCCAGTGTCCGTACATGTGCGTGAACGCCTCGACGGCCGCGATCGGCTGCTTCGCCCGGCGCGCCGCCGCGACGATGCCGCGTCCGAAGAAGTCGATGTTGCGGTTGGCGCGTCCGGCATCCGGGTGCAGCGCCTCGTGCGTCGGCCAGAACTCGCCCTGCGGCACGTCGTTCGCCACGAGGAACTCGAACTGGTCGCATTCGCCGAACGTGCGCGGATCGCGTTTCTGCCCGCGCGCGTTCCACGGCCCGCCCGATTCCGCCGAGGCGAACATCCCGTGCGCATGCGCCCAGTCGCGCACCGCGCCGTAAAGATGCGTCACCATCATCCGCCCGCGCGCGCGCCTGAAGTCGCGGAAGACCTTCTCCGCGTCTGCCCCCGCTGGCACGAAGCCCGCGAGGACGGGCAGCTTCGGGCGGAGCGCGTAGCCCGCGTCGGCGGCGAAGTCGGCCTCGAACGTCGCGCTCCACGTCGGCATCAGTCCTTCCCAGCTCACGTTGTAGAGTCCGGCGAACGCCTTATCCCTCCCGACCAGCCCCGGCAGGCGCGCGACGAGCGGCGCGACCACGCGGTCGAGATGGCGCCCGACGGCCGCGCGGTCGAGGACGTCGATGTCCTGCTCGCGCCCCACGACGGTCGCGCGCGCAAAGCGGAGGATCGTCCATTTCGTGCCAAGGCCCCGGCCCTCGTCAGCCGACTTCAGCTCGCGAACCTCCAGCGCCGTGCGCCTCTTGAACGCCGCCGCGTCCTCGCCCTTGCCGACGTTCCCCTCCATCGACATCTGCCCGTCGCCGGCGTTCGCCCAGTCCGTCCGCGCGGCCGGCTCGGCGGTGCGCACCGCGAACGCGGCCACCTCGCGCCCGTGCGGGAACGGCAGCGGCTCGAAGGCGTCGCCCGGCAGGTAGGCGCGGCACTTCAGGAACTTCGGCGCGTCGTCGCCGACGTCCACGTCGCCGCGCAGGTGACCGCCGGACGCCGCGATGTTCAGAAAGAGAGACAGCCCGTGGCGGTCGGCCTCACGGATTGTGTGTTCGACGAGATCCAGCCAGTCTGCGCTCCCCCAGCGGACGGTCGCGGGCGGATTGAGTACGTGGTCGTCGTCGTCCCAGTAGCCGCGCGAGTCCGTGAGCAGGATGCCGCCGAAGCCGAGCCGCGCCATGTCCGCCACCTCGGCGGTGATCGTCTCGCGGTCGGTGAGCGTGTTCGACCAGAAATAGTATGTCCACGACTTCGCCGAAGCGGGCGGGTTCGCGAAGAGCGACCAGACGTCCGCCGTCGCGCCAACCGCGTCCGCCTGCGGCGTTGACACGCGCGGCCGGACGAAATCGGCTATCGCCCGCTCCAGCGCGGCGATCAGGCGATGTGGCTTCGAGTTCGGCCGCCAGATGCAGTGCCCGGTCAGGCCCGGTTCGATTTCGCAGGGGTACTCGTAGAACTCGACGTGGTTGCCGGCGGCGCGATACGCCTTCTCGAAGTTCCGCGCCGACGCGATCGGCACAACCGTATCGCCCGTCGCGTGGGTCAGGAGAACCGGCGGGCCGTTCGGACGGATCTGCCGCATCGGGCTCATCGCGTCGAGCCGCGCCGCCGTCGGCTCCTGTCCGCCGAACAGCACTCGGTAGCGCCACGGAAGCGCGGCGAAGTCAGGCGCCGGATCGGCGATGCCCGAAATCGACACGATGCCGGCGACCTGATCGGACGGCAGGGAAAGGCCCGTCCAAAGCGCCAGATGCCCGCCCGCGCTCCCGCCGACGATCCAGATCTTCCGAGGACGGACGCCCGCCGCGCGCGCGAACGCCTCGGTGAACATGAACTTGGCGGACGCCACGCAGTCCTCGCCGCACGCCGGCCACGGATGCTCCGGCGACGCCAGCCGGTAGTCGATGTTGTAGACGACGAAGCCCAGGTCCTTCGAGAAGTAGTCGGCGATGCCCACAACGTCCCGACGGCTCATCGCCGACCACCCGCCGCCGTGGATCAGCAGCAGACACGGCGTGTCCGCCGTCACGTTCGCGGGCCGATGCAGGTCGCCCGTCTCGGACAGCGGCACTGTTTCCGCGTCCAGCGAAAGCGCCGCCGCGAGAACCGCGAGTCCTGCCGCGCGCCCTAGCGTTTTCCGCACTGAAGTTTTCATTGTCGTCATGTTCCTCATGCCCGCTGATTTCCTGACACGCCGAACAGTATACCACAAAAATGCCGTCCGGCGAGCACTTGTTAGACAAGTTTTTTGCGCACCGACACAGGACAATTCACGCCCTGTCCACATCATCGCCATAACTTGCTGTCATGGCATTGCCCCTTTCATTCCGCCGTTTGCCTGTACGCGGCGGTCTGTGCAATCTCGCAAACATCTTTGCATCCCTCGACGAAAAGCGTGACCGTGCCGCACGGCGGCTCATAGCGGCCGTCACGCCCGTAAGAGCCGAACAGTTTGGCGTCAAAAGGCAGCGAGACACGCTTCTGTTCGCCCGCCTTCAGCGTTACACGCGCAAACGCAAGCAGTTCGCGGTTCGGGCGCCGGACGCCCGAACCCCTGACGGTGAAGTACAGCCGCACGATCTCGTCGCCGTCGCGCGCGCCCGTGTTGCGGACGGTGACGGACGCCGCGTCTCCCGACACCGAGAAATCCGAATAGGCGAATGTCGTGTAGGAAAGGCCGTAGCCGAACGGATACGCCGCCGTGCCGGGCCCGTCGATATAAAGCGGACGTTCTGCCGCATAGCCGTCCGAACAGACGGGGAGCTGTCCTGCGGAATGCGGAATGGCGACCGGCAGCCGACCCGACGGATTGACAGCGCCGTACAGCGCCTCCGCCACGGCCTGTCCGCCATACATGCCGGGATACCATGCCAGAAGAACGGCGTCCGCATCCTTTGCAAACGCGTCCAACGCAAGCGGCCGTCCCTGCACGAGCACGACGACAAGCTTCTTGGCGCGGGCGCGGACTGCACGAAAGAGATCCTCCTGCACACCCGAATAGCCGAGCGTCGAGCGGTCAGTCCCTTCGCCGGAATCCTTGTCGCAGTCATCATCCTCCATCCCCGTGACGACCGTCGCGCCGCTGAGCGCGTCAGACTGGGTCACGCCGGCGTAGGGGGACGAACTGCCGCCCAGCACCAGAACCGTCACGTCCGCCTGCGCCGCAAGACGCTCGGCTTCGGCGAAGCCGCTTTTGTCTTTTGAACGGATGCCGCAACCCTTGGCGTAGAAGACGGTCTTCGCGAACCGCTTGATTCCGTCAAGCACCGTCACGACGTCGGCGTGACGCTGCGGCGCGGTATAGTCGCCGAGCTGGTTCATGATCTTGCCGCCGGCGTTCGGACCGACGACCGCGACGGACAGGCCTTTTGCGAGCGGCAGTCCGCCGCGGTTCTCCAGAAGCACAAGCGACTTGCGCGCCGCCTCCAACGCCAGTTTCCGGCCTTCATTGAAATCGGGCGCGCCTTCGGTCGCGTAGGGGTTCTCAAAGAGCCCCATGTCGAACTTCATGGCCAGCAGACGTCCCACGGCGCGGTCGAGATCCGCCCCGGACAGCAGCCCAGCCGCATGCGCCTGCCGCACCCATGCCCCGCATTTCGCAACCGCCGGTTCGTCGCACTCTCCGTCGCACCCGGCCGACACGGCCAGCGCGGCGGCTTCGGGAATTCCGCTGGCGACGCGGCGTCCGATCAGGAACCCCATCGCGCCGCCGTCCGCCGTGACGAATCCGTCGAAGCCGAGCTGTCCGCGCAGAACGTCCGTCAGCAGGAACCGCGATCCCGTACACGGCTCGCCGTCAACGTCATGGTACGTGCTCATCAGATGGCGTGCGCCGGCGACGATCAGCCGCCTGAACGGACGCAGCTGGCAGTTGTAGAATTCGCGCGGCCCCAGATGGACGCTCGCGGTGTTGTGTCCGCCTTCCGCGTTCCCGCCGCCGACATAGTGCTTCAGGCACGGCTCCAGCCCGTATTCGCGCATGCCCTCGAATTCGGCAAGGGCCAGCTGCGACACGAGTTCAGGGTCTTCGCCGAAGCACTCTTCGCACCGGCTCCAGCGCGGATCGCGCGCCAGATCCAGGATGGGTCCGTACACGCAGTGCGTGCCGCGCAGGCGGGACCGGCCGATTTCGCGTCCGATGCGCCGCATGAGATCCGCATCAAACGCGGAGCCGAGGCCGAGTCCCGTCGGATAGACCGGCTCGCCGAGCGCCATCAACCCGTGAGGCCCCTCCTCCGCAAAAAGGATCGGTATGCCGAGCCGCGTCTTCTCGACGGCCAGTCGCTGCAGCGCATTGTAGACTTCTGCCGCCTCCTCGGGCGGAATGCCGTTCGTCCAGTTGCGTCCCGACCACCAGTCGGCCCGCAGCGTGCCGTAGACAGTCCCCGGACAGTTCGTCGCAAAGCCCTCGACGGCTTCCGGCGCGAGGACGACAGACGCTCCCCTGCGGTCATACATTCGAAAGCCGCGGAGGTTGCCGAGCTGCGCGCACTTCTCGTCCGCCGTCATCCGCGACAGCAGGTCTTTCACGCGTTCGACCGTCGGCAGCGCGGCGTTACGGTAGGCCGGCGTGCCGGACGCGGCAAACGCCGCCCCGGCGAGAACCGTCGCGCACGCAAAGACGAAACCTGCGCCTTTCATTCCGCAACCTCGCGCGGCGCGTTGAGAACGACCTCGATCACCGGGTTGACGACGGCGGGCTTCACCGCCGGAAGCTTGAAGTACGAGACGCCCTCGCAGCCGGTGCGGTACATCTTCTGCGAATGGGTGGTCTCGGAGCCGTGCCGCTCCAGCTCGATCTCCGAACCGTCATGCAGGAACGACGCGAAGACCACCTCCTCCGGGAACGCGCAGCTCAGCCGCTGCCCCGGATAAACCAGCAAATGGACATAGAGCCGATTGGTCTCGGGATTGTAGGTGAGCAGCGTGTTCTCCGGCGGCGTGAAACGTGCCGGGGCCTGCGTGCAGCCGTAGACCGCCCGGCCGTTGTCGTCCAGCCACGCGCCGACGGCCGACAGCCGCGCCAAGGCCCGCGCGTCGAAGCGGCCGCGCGCCGTCGGGCCGACGTTCATGATGAGGTTGCCGCCCTTCGACACCGTGTCGGCCAGCAGGGAGACGATTTCGGGCGTGTCCTTCCACGTCATCTCGTCGCGCGCGTAGCCCCAGCTGCCGGAGAACGTCTGGCACGTCTCCCACGGGACGCGCGCGCCGCGCACGGTCGGCCATTCCTTCACGCGGAACTGCTCGGGCGTCACGAAGTCCCAGCCGTCCGCCGTCGTCTCGCCGAGCCCGAGGCGGTTGTTCACGATGACCTGCGGCTGGAGCGAGCGCGCGAGCCGCAGCAGCCCCTCCGAATCCCAGTCCGCCGCGCTCTTGCCGTGCTCGCCCTCGTAGGTGAAGTCGAACCACAGGATGTCGATTGGGCCGTAGCCCGTCAGCAGCTCCCGCACCTGGTCCTTCATGTACCGGCGGTACATCGCCATGTCGCGTCCCCTGTTCAGTTCGGGATAGTCCGCATCCGCATCGCCGAAGGTGCCGCAGTCGTTCGCCCACTTGGGACGGCGCGGATGCTTGCCGTCGATCGTGAAGTCGGGGTGGTGCCAGTCGATGAGCGAATAGTAGAAGCCGACGCGCAGCCCCTCGGCGCGGAACGCCTCGACGAACTCCTTCACGAGATCGCGCCTGAAAGCGGTATTGGTGATCTTGTAGTCCGTGAACTTCGTGTCCCACAGGCAGAAGCCCTCGTGGTGCTTCGCGGTGAGGACGGCGTACCTCATGCCCGCCGCCTTCGCGGCCTTCGCCCACGCCGCCGCGTCAAAGCGGTCGGGATTGAAGTTCTCGAAATACAGCCGGTACTTCGCTTCGGGGATTGTCTCGATCTTTTTGATCCACTCGCCGCGCGCAGGGATGGCGTAGAGGCCGAAGTGGATGAACATCCCGAACCGGTCGTGCGTCCACCACGCGAGCCGTTCGGCCTTCTGCGCGGGCGTCTCGGCGAACAGCCGCCGCGCGTCCGCCGCCGGAGTCGCCGCCCCGGCCGTCGCCGGCAGCAGCAGGGCCAGCGCCAGCGCGCCGCCGCAGGCCATCGCCATTTTCGTCACTTGCTCGTCATTCTTCCTCATCGCATTCCTTTCGCGTCTCCTCTCTTGAGACGGGGGACAGTATACCATAAAGCCCCCGCCGAGCGAGCACTTGTTAGACAAGTTTTTTGCGCGGCACCCTTCGGCTAGCGGCGCTTCGCCGTCGAGCCGCGCGCGACGAGCGGCGACGGCAGGAAGAGCGAGCAGGGCGGAAGCGACGGCTCGGCGATGCGCGCGAGCAGCCGCCGGAACGTCGCGCGCGCGATCTCGGCGCGATCCTGCCGGACGGTCGTCAGCGGCGGCGTCATCAGCGACGCGATCGAGAGGTCGGCGAATCCCGTCAGGAGGACGTCGCGCGGCACCTGCAGCCCCGCCGCCTCCAGCGTGCGCCTGAAGGCCGCCGCCGTCGCGTCATTCATGCAGACGAAGGCGTCCGGCCGCCCCTGAGCCTTCAGGTGGCGCTTCAGCGCCGCGCCGTCGTCCGTCGCCGAGCGGAGAACCGCGAACTTCGTCTTCGGAGCGTGCGCGAGCAGCCAGGCCTTCGCGCCGAAGATGCGGTTGTCGAACGTGACCGGCCCGTTCGGCGGCAGGTGGAAATGGATCGCGCGCGCGTCCTGCGCGAGCAGATGCTCCGCGATCAGCGCGCCGGCGCGGACGTCGTTCGTGCCGATGACGTCGTAGGCGCTGCGCGCCGGGAACGGCACGATGTCGCTGTCCAGAAGGACGACCGGGATGCCCTTGCGGTCGAAGACGCGGAGGATGTGCGAATTGATCTCCTCGGCATGGTCGCCAACCAGCGGCTCGTAGATGACGCCGGCGACGCGCTGGCGGATGAATTCCGCCGCGAGTTCGCGCACCTGACGGACGCGCACGTCATGGCTCGGCGAGTAGTCGACCTCGCCGAAATTCAGCTCGTAGGCGTGCGCGCGGGCCAGGCGGCTGATCTCGCCGAGGATCGGCTGGAAGAAGTCGGAGACCGCGACGCCGGGAATGATCAGCCCGATCTTGCGCGACGCCGCCCGCTTGGCGAGGAACGTCCCCTTGCCCTGCCGCCGCACGATCAGCCCCTGATGCTCCAGCTCGCCGAAGACGAGCGTCATCAGCGAGCGGCTGACCTTGAACCGCCGCGCAAGGGCCGTCTCGCTCGGAAACGCCGACTGGACGGCATAGCGTCCGCATCGAATGTCCTCGACGAGGATGTTCAGGATCTGCTGCGACCTGGTGTTTTCCCGCTTCATGATGTTCTGCGGACATTATACCACAACCCCGCCGCCGCCGGCGGACTTGTCTAACAAGTTTTCCGCAGCCGACAGTCCCGCACGACGCACGTACAGGCCCTGCGGCGTCGCCAAGTACTCGACGTTGCCCTGTTGCGCGTAGCCACGCACGGCGGCGGAACGATCGTTTCAGAGAAATCCGTTTCCTCACCCCACAAGTGGCTCACTCGCGCAAAGCCGCTTTCTTCAGCGCCGCGTCCCGCTCCTTCTGGATGCGCGCACGAACCTGCTTCGCGTAGAAGCCAAGGCGAGTGATGTCTTCCCTCTTGCGGACGGGGCGACCGATCAGCTTCTCGAACTTCGCCCGGATCGCGTCCACCTTATCGATAGCGAGGAACTGTCCGCTTTCCTGTGCTGTCCGGCGGCCTCGGCTTCCGCAACAGAGGACTTGCCCTCCGCACTTCTTCCTTCTTCCCTTTTCCTTCCTCCCCCAGCCTCGCCCATGCTCGCCCTCTGTAGGCATCCGTCAGGTGCCACGTGCCGACGAGCCGCGCGTTGGCCGGACGGGCGTAGGGAACGGCCGCGTTCGTCCGCACCGCTTCGAGGCGGTAGCCCCGCACGACGTCGTTGGTCGTGAGAGCGGGGGGATTGCTGTCGCAGAACGCGGAGGTGACGGAGTTTGAGAGGCACGGAGTTTCTTTACTGTCTGTCGAAGTTTTGTCCACGGATTGGCACGGATTACCACGGATTTGGATTCGTGTCGATTCGTGTTGATTCGTGGATGCCCCTTCTCCCGATCCGTGTGAATTCGTGAAATCCATGGATGTTTCTCCGTGCCTCCGCTCCTCCTCATTCTCCGCGTTGGGCGCACCCCGCCTAGCGGCCCCTTCGGGCTGCTTCGCAGGGGGATATGCAGGCTTATTCCCCTCAATCCGTATCAATCCGTGAAATCCGTGGCCACATTCGCTGGCCTCTGCGCGAAGACCGTCGCGACGACGACTGCCGTCACGAGGACGGCCTTGGTGGACGGCGGCAGCCTGACGAACCGTTCCAAAAGCCCCAGCAGAAATCTCCTCTGCCAAAGCGCGAGCGCCGCCAGGGCGCATCCGCCCATGAGGGCGACGCAAGCCAGCACGAAGGCCAATTCTCTGAAGACGGGCGCGACCATGTGGAGAGGATTATACCAGCTTTCTCTCCACAATGATGGCCTCACGCCCTTTGCTCAACGACCCCCGCATTTATATAAATGCGGAGGTTGTCGTCTGCGCGCGCGTTCCGTCACGAGACGCACGGGGCCGAAGAGGCCGGACGGCAGCGGGCGGTCGCCCTTCGTCCAGTGCTTCCAGGTCGTGAAGGTCGTGCGCCCCGCCGGGCTCGGACGCCCCTCCGTCACCCACGCGGGGATGGCCTTCAGCCCGCCGTTCGCCGCGTACTCGGCGTCCGCCGGCAGGAAGTCGTCGCCGATCAGGCGGTTCGGCCAGAGGTTCGTCACCTCGACCCGCAGGCGCACCGTCCGCGCCGGGCCGGCCGGCAGGGCGCAGCGGAACGGCGGACGCCAGAGCGTCGGCAGCTTGACGCCGTCGACGAAGACCTCCGCGAGGTTCCTGAGGCCTCCCAGGTCCAGGACGAGCCGTTCGCCCTTCCCGCACGCCGGCAAGTCCACCGCCGTCTCGTAGGCGCCCGTGCCGGAGAAGTGGCGGATCTCCGGGTCGTCCGACGCCGCCCAGTCCACGATATTCGTCCAGACGCGCGCCCGCTCCCCCAGCGTGACCGTCCACGGCCCGGCGACGGGCGTCTCGCGGACGGTCTCGAAAGCCTCTTCAAGCGGCGCTGCCGACGACGGGCGGAACACGACGAAGACGCTGCCCGACGGCTTCAGGGCGAGCGTCACACGCGTGCGCCCGCCCTGCCGGGAGACGCGCCGCGCGCGCCGGATCTCGCCCGTCTCGGCGTCCCACAGCTCGACCTCGCCCCGCGCCTGCCGGAACGAGCACGCCAGCTCGACGGGGCGGTCGCTGACACCGCAGGCGACGAAGTACGCCTCGACGCCCTTCTCATAGCGGCGGTGGCACCACGCGACGTCCGCCGCGACGTCCGGCGTCTCGCACGCGAAGTCCGGCTCAAGCCCCGCCGCGCGCAGCCTCTCGGCGGCCTCTTCGGACGACTGCGCGACGACCGCGTACCGTGCGCGCAGCGCCGCGCTCTCGGCCTGACGGCGCGTGCACCAGTCGAAGGCGTAGCCCTCCGGCGGCATCGGCCAGCCCGCCGTCGCCTGCTGCGCGTCGCCGCCGCCGTCCGGCGTCTCCGTCCCCGTCGCCATGAGGCAGTCCGCGACGCTCTCGCCCGCCTGCAGCAGGCACTGGACGCGCGCGAGGTACGCGATGAAGTCCCGGCCCTGCCGCCACCAGGTGACGGTGCGCTCGAAGTGCGTGCCCCACGCCCCCATCGTCATGCCGGGAAGCCGCGTCGGCGCCGTCCAGGGCTGGTGCGCGTAGCGGTGGAAGTAGAGCCGGTTCACGCCGCGCGCGAAGACGCGGTCTGCCTGGGCCTTGAGCGAGAACGGGTCGGCCTGCCACTTGCCGTCCGCCGGAAACGCGGTGAAGCTCTCGGCGCCCACGAGCCGTCGCCCGTTCACGTGCGCGACGGACGCCGCGAGCCGCGCGCAGCCTTCGCCGCCGACGGCGGTCGAGTTGACGACGCCGTCGCCCATCTTCGCCCAGAACTCGCACATCGGGATGTCGGCCGAGCGGCCGTACTCCAGCGCGTTGAACGGCCCGTTGCCGTAGCACTCGACGCCGAACTGCAGGCCGCGCGCCCGGCAGCGCCCGGCGAGCGCGTCCGCGTAGTTCTCCGCGAACAGCTCCGCGACGGTCGCGCGCCAGTCGCCGAGGACGCGCTCGCTTTCCGCGACCGAGCCGACGACGCGCCCGGAGAGGAGCGCGAGCCACGGCACGAGGTCGTACCCCCTGCGCCGGCGGAAGGTGCGCTCGAAGCCCTGCGTCCAGTTCTGCGAGCCGACCTCGTAGCTGTCGACGAGGATGCCGGAGAGCGCGCTCTTCCCCTGCCCCACGAGATCCGGGCCGAGCCGCGCGCACAGCCGCTCGACGTAGGCGTCGAAGTGGGCGTCCAGCGCCGCGCGGTCGAGCTTGTCGACCTCCAGCCCCGAGCCGCCGCCGCTCACGGGATGGTTCCGCTCGCCGTTCGCGGCGAAGCCGACGCGCAGGATCGCCCAGCGGCCGTCCGGCACGTCCCACGCGAGCCGCCCGTCCGGGCGCAGGAGATGCGTCAGGTTCGTCACGGACGAGCGCGCGACGACCTGCCCGGGCGCCGCCGCGAAGCCGTCGCGGCGGATGTCCTGGCGGATGCGGAACGTCTTCCCGTCGAGGTCGGAAAGCGCCGCCTTCCGCTCCAGCGCCGCGTCGCGCACCGTGAAGCGCCCCACGTAGCCCGGCGCGTAGCCGGGACTCGACGGCTCCGGCGGAAACGAGAACGTGATGCGGAACTTCTTCCCACGGACGGCGCGACTGAAGGGGTAGTACCGAAGCCCCTTCGAGCCGCTGCCCGAACGGCGCACGTCGAAGTCGCGCGCGCCGCCGTCCCGCCACGTCACGCCGTCCTCCGAATACGCGACGGCGAAGCGGGACGGCTCGTTCCACTGCCCGCCGCCCGTCAGGACGAACGAGACGCCCGTCGCCTCGAACGGCTCGGCCGACGCAAACGCGACCGTGCCGCCCGCGTCGCCGGCGAACGTCTGCTCCGCGCATTCCGCGCGCAGCGGCTCGCCCTCGCCCGGAGGGACCGGGAACGCGAGCACCGCGATGTCCGCGTAGAAGCCGTGCGGGTTCAGCGGCGCGGGCAGCGTCTCGTCGAAGCGGCGGGGGCCGTCCGCGCGCGTCTCGGTGTGGACGACGAACTTCATGCCCTGCTCCGGCTTCACCCACGGTCCGCCGGACGAGCTGTAGCCCGAGCAGTTCGGCACCTGGATCTCCAGCCCCAGCCGGTGCGCCTCGCGCACCGCGTGGCCGAGCGCGCCGAACCACGCCTCCGTGCCGAAGTCGACCGGCCCGCGCGCCAGCCCCGCCGTCACGTCGAAGACCGTCGCGCCGCCGAGGCCGATGTCGCGCATCGCCTCCAGGTCGGCCGTGATGCCCTCCTTGCTGACGTGGCCGTCCATCCAGTGCCACCACGTCCACGGCCGTGCCGACGCCGGCGGACGGCGAAAGCCGCGTTCCAGCGTCAAGTCCGCATTGTACGCCTCTTCATACGGCACGACCTTCAGCACGCCCCTCCGCTCTCGTTCGGCGATCGCGTCCAAAAACGCCGCGAAGTCCTTCTCGTCCAGAAACGGTCCCCAGCCGCCCGTCGCCAGCGTGATGCCGTGGATGAGGAAATCGAGCGCCTTCGGACGCTTCGCCAGTTCCGCGTCAATCGCGCGTCCGTAGTCCTTGTCCGCCGGTATCTTGCCACCGAACGGGACGCGGCGGACGGTCATGACGGCCAGTCCCTCCTCGTCCGAAATCCGCTCGACGGCCGCATCGTGCTGGATGAAGGGCGTGCAGAGCCAGCGCGGCGCGACGCCGACTTCGTGCGCGATCTTGTCACGCGATTCGGCGATCTGACGGCGCACCTCGTTCGTGTCGCCCGCCTGCAGCAGCTTCAGCAGGTTCGGATGCGAGACGGAATGCGAGGCGATCTCGTGTCCGCGCCGGTGCAGCTCGCGCACCTCGTCCCACGAGATGTTCTGTCCGCCGTGTCCCGCCGCGCCCGTCACGATGTTGAACGTCGCCTTCCAGCCGCGCGCGGCCAGCATCGGCTCGGCAATCGTGAGCTGCGCCTTGAGTCCGTCGTCAAAGGTGAGCGCAACGGGAACCGGCGCGGCGGACGCCGCCGCGCAGACGCCCGCCGCCGCAAACGCGAACCACGCTTTCGTCATGAGGGTCTTCATTTCCCCTTCTTCCTGGGCGAATCGATGATCGTGTTGTTTTCGAGAACCATGCCGCCGTGGGCCTCCGGCGGAAGGCGCGTACCGTTGCCGCTCGTGCCGCCGATGTAGATTCCGCCGCCGTTGTTGCGGAGCGTGTTCCCCCGAATCGTCACATTCCGGGAGCAACCGCCCTCCAGCCAGTAGTATTCGGGGTAGATCGAGATCGCGTCGTAGTTCGACCGCTCGACCGTGTTGTTCTCGATCAGGCCGTTGGACGCCTTGATCAGCATCGCCCGCGCGCGCGTCGAGCCGAACCGGCAGTTGCGGATCGTGAAGCCGTTGCCCATGCGCTCGTTGGAGATGACGACCGTGCCGAAGCTGAAGTCGACGGCGCGGTCGAGCGTCAGCACGAGCGCCTTCTTGACGGCGTTCACGAGCGGTTCGCGCAAGTTCGTCGAGAGGATGCGGCGCCGTTCCTCGTCCGTCGGGTCGGACGCCGCCTCGACCGCCAACACCTTGGCGTCCGGCGGCACCTGCCCCTCGAAGGTCAGGATCTGGATCGTGTCGCCTGGCTCGAAGAGCCCGCCGCGTCCGAAGGCGGGGATGACGCGGATGCGGTTGCCGTCGCACTTCGTCACGACGCTGTAGTAGCCGGAGATGTTGACGCTGTCGTCGCAGTGGTAGGCGAATTCGCAGCCGTCAATCGTCACCGTGTCGCCGAACCGGGCGTTGAGCGCGTCGTGGTTGCCGCTCCGCACACGCTTCAGGGCGCGCAGGGCCGAGTCCTCCCAGACGGGACAGCGCACAAGCCGTCCGTTGCGATAGGTCGCGCCGTGGCTGTAGTTCTCGGCGAAGATGCAGCCGTCCGGCGTCGCATAGGCGGTGATGTTCTCGTAGCGGCAGCCGCAGCACCATTCGGAGCGGACCACCTCCGGAAGGCCGGTGCGGTTGTCGGTCAGCGACCAGACGCAGATGTCGCCCGCATCGCCCTGGCGATCGACGCCGCCCGTCACGCGATACGTGTCGTCGCCCGTACGCACGATCCGGATGCCGTCGCGGTAGCGGTTCGGGTTCTTGAGCTCAAGATCCTCCTTCGCGTAGACCTGCACGGGCCACGTCACGGCCTTCAGCTCGGCGTCCGTCGGACAGGGATAGCCGGGGATGATGCGCACGTCCCAGTTCTTGTCCGCATCGACTTTCTCGATGATTCCCTGCGTGAACGTGAGCGGCGTGTAGTCGAGGGTCAGGTTGCGAATCGTCACGTTCGTGCAGGACTGGAGTTCGACCAGGCGGGTCTTGGCGCGGCCGAGGATCTTCGCGCCGCCGAAGTCGATCGTGACGTCCGAAAGGCCCGTCAGCTTCAGGTAGACGCGATTGTCCGGGCCTGTCGGCGCGACGGAATAGATGTCCTTCGCGATCTTGATGTCCTTCTCGCCGCGCGCCAGCCGCGCACGGATCGCGGCGAACGGGTCGCGTGCGTCGTCCCCCTGCAGCGCATCGAGCAGGCTGTCGACCGTGCCGTATTCGCACCAGACGCCGCGCGCGTCGCAGATCTTCTTGAACTCGACGCAATACGCGCCCGCGTGCACGACGCCGCCCGGCGGCGGTTCGCCCGGCATGGGGAGCGGCGACCCCGAAAGGAAGACGCGCGGCGCACGACTGGGGTCGATCCGGCGCGCCAGCGCGGCGGGCGAATACCGCTCGATCCACGGCAGCCACTTCTCGCGGTTCGCGGCGAACGCCGCGCCGTCCGAATAGCCGTAGCCGAACGCGTGCGCCCCGTAGAACGCGCCCGGAATCCACCGGCGGAACTCGGCCGGATCGTAAGACGTCTGCGGCGAGTTGGCCGCCACCGCGTAGATGCCGAGCGCGTTGTCGCCCTGCATGGCCGCGTAGAGGGCCGAGCCCGCCCCCGCGCTACCGCCGACCAGGCCGATGCGCGAGGCGTCGATGCCCCAGTCGTCCGCATGCGCCTTGACGAACGCAAGCGCCGCGACCGCGTCGCCAAGCGGCCATTCGATACCCGGCACGTGCTTCGCCGCGTCCGCGTCGGGAATCATCCGGTAGCTGATCGAGACGACGGCCACGCCCCGCGCATCGCCGCGCGCGACACAGCCGGCCGCATTCACGAGACTGCACCCATCGACCCAGGCCCCGCCGTGGATCTGCACGAGGCAGGGCACCTTGCCCGTCGCGCCCTTCGGCAGCCAGACGTCCAGCCGCTGGCGCATATGCGACCCGTAGGCGACGTTCTCGACGTCGGGACGGCGCAGGCGCCACAGGCGCGGATGTGCCTTCTGCGGATCCTTCGCGTCCTCGGCACTGCACGTCAGGTAGACGTCCGCCGGACGGCGTCCGAAGACGCGGGCGACGGCGCGCAGGTAGTAGTCGTTCTCGCGCTCGTCGGGGACGAGAAACCGCGCGTGCGCATAGTCGTTCCACGCGCCGACGAAGACGCCCTTCCGCTTCGCGCGCACCGCCTCGGCCTTCGCGGCGGACAGCCGCTCGCCGTACGCTTCCGGCGACAGCCCCGCATTGCGGTCGAGATCGACGCCCGGCAAGTCCGCATAGCCCGCGTTCGCCGCCGCCTCGGATGACAGGACCTTGATCTTGTCCCGGTTCCGGGCGGACGCGAACCCCTTCGGCATCCGCCCCTTCACGAGGAAGACGGTGATGCCCGCGTTCGCCGCGACGTCGATCTCGACTTCCACGTGCGCCGGATCGTCCGGATTCACCACGCCCGTGCGCGGACGCAGCACCTTGCCGTCCGCAAACCGCAGGTTCGTCCCGCGCGCGAACCCCGTCTCGGCACGGTATTCCGCCACCACGTCCAGGGCGTGCGCCGCCGGCAGGGCGAGCGCGAACGCCAGCAACGTCAAAAGCCTTTTCCTCACCTTCATCGAACCTCCTTCTGATCAGCGGATGATGACCAGTGCGCCCACGTTCAGGCGCTTCGCGCGGAAGCGCAGCTGCCGGCCGTCCGCCGAAACCGACAGCGAACAGCGCGGCGGCAACGCAGCCTGTGCGGCGGCCAGCACGTCCGCGTCGATGGAAAGCCTCGTGCCTTCGGGCACTTGCGCCAGCACCAACGTCGTCGTCCGGGCGATCCGCTTCTGCATCGCCTCGACGCCAACGACCGACAGCGTCGTCCCGGCGTTCATGCCGAAATTCCTCACGTCGAAGATCGGTTCGGCGTTCGCCTCGACGAACTCGGACACGTCAAACTCCAGGAGCGCCCCGTTGCGGAACGTAGAGAAGAACTTCTTGCTGTCGCTGTCGTTCGTCGAGCGGATCTTCGCGCGCGGCCCCTTCACGCGGCAAACGTTCCCCTTGCCCGTCGCGGCATCGCCGCCAATGAAGAAGCCGTAGTCGCCCGAATAGCGCACCGTGCCGTTGGAGATCACAAGTTCATTCCCGGAATTGGCGGACAGGTTCAGGTCGAAGATGTCCAGCGTGGCATCCGCGCCGACAGAAACGAGGTTGCCGGTCGAACCGGCGACTTTCGCGGGGTAGACGTAGCGCGTCGTGAACGTCGCGCCGTTCTCCACCCGAAAGGTGTTGTTCGTTGACGGCGTGGCATCATTTAGACAGAACGCCAGCTGGCTCCCGTCGCGGATACCGATGTTCGCATGGTCGTCGATGACGACCGTGTTGCCGGACGACGGGCCAAAAGGCGTCCAGCTCCAGCCCGACATCACAAGGCTCGCGGCCGCACCCGCAATCCGCAGGACGTTGTTGGACGATCCGGCGACCGTGCCGAGCCTCACGGTCTTGGCGGACAGCGTGCCGTTCGAGACCGTGACAGCGTTGAACGAGCCTTTCTCGCCGATCAGTCCCTCCTGACCCGGCGCGCGCAGCAAGCCGCCCGCCGCCACCAGCACGGTATTGCTGTTGGCGTTTGCCGAGTCGTTGCCGACCTTCCACTGTCCGCATTCAACGGTCGCCCCGTCCACGATCTCGACATGGTAGCCGGACGACTTGCGCCCCGGCTCGAACGTGCTTCTGATCTTCGCGCGCGTCCCTTCGCCCGAAAAGCGAATCGTGCAGTTCTGGTCAAGCGGCGTGTCCGTGTCGCGGTTGCCGAACAGGTTGGGCGCGTGGATCTCGCTCCCGTCCGAAAACTCGAACAGCGACCAGTCCTCTGCGGATCGGTTCGCGTGATTGTTGGCGCCGCGCATAATCATGTAGTTATTCGCATAGAACTTGGCCCCTTTGGCCATCCACTTGTAGCCCTTGCCGTGGCCGCTCTGCCCGACAATCTGGCTCGCGTTGGAGATGACCACCCCGTCAAACGTGAGTTCAACGCCCGAATAGTCAAGGCTGTCCCATGCGCCGGCGCCATAGAAGATGTTGCTCGAAAGGTCCCACACGCCGCCCTTGAAGGCCAGAGCCGAATTCGGCGTGCCCCAGACGTCCACGTTCCCGCCGACCTTGAGGGTTGCCCCCCCCCCCCCCCCCC
>DCMF01000098.1:18227-25935 GCA_002321305.1 Verrucomicrobia bacterium UBA1629
CCCCCCCCCCCCCCTGGGAGAAGTCCATGACGGTTCCGTTGTATTTGTAATTGCCGAAGCGAATCCCAGCATTCAGCGTCAAGTCCTGCGACAGCGTGTAGGTCGTGTCGGCCTCCGTCGTCCACGGCGAAGACGGTGCGCCGTCTTTCAGCGTTTCGTACAGGTCGACCTCCGAATGGGCCGCGACGGCGGCGGAGGCGATTCCAGCAAACGACAGCGAGAGGATGGGTGATTTCATGTGAACGGCTCCTTCTTTCTTATTGCTTGTTGTGTTGGGGTTTCGTGCCAAAGACTTCCCGGACGGCCCGCAGGTAGGCGTCGCCGTCGCGCGTGTCCGGCAGCAGGTAGCTGCCTTCGGTGTATTCGTTCCAGGCGTTGATCAGGATGGCGCCCGGACGCTTCGGGTCGTCGAGCGCCTGTCGCTTCACGCCCTCCAGCGTGGCCTTGAACAGTTCGGGCGTCGCGCCGTGCATGAGGCCGATGTAGGGGTACTCGTCCAGCGTGCGCCAGGGGAACTTCTCCTCCACGCGGCAGCGCGGCGTGACGTCCCAGCCGCGCACGGCGACGGGGATGTGCGGGATGGACGAGGCCGCCGCGATGCTGCGGTTGAGCGGTTCGTGCGCGGCGACGAATTCCGCATAGGGGAAGACAAGCTCGCCGCGCTTCATGCGCGCGTGTCCGTCCTTCAGGTTGTAGGGCGTGAGGCAGTAGGTCGACGTCGAGTCGAATCCGGCCGCGACGACCTCCGGCAGGTCGTCCGCATTGCGCACCATGCCGGAGAAGTGGATCGGCGGAAGCCCTGCGCGCTTCACCCATTCCTGCGCCTCGTCCAGATACCGCTTCGCCGCCGCCGGCCCGCCGTGCTTGCGCACGAACCAGTTGGCGTTGTAGATTGAAAAGAAGATTTTCCCGTCCTTGAGATAGTAGAGCGGATTCCCGAAATACGTCTTGATGCAGTAGGCCATCGCCGCACGCCATTCCTCCGGCGTGTGCGACAGCCGCCAGTAGTACTTCTTGCCGTCAATCGGATTGCGCTCGTCGGCCGTGCCGCCAATCGGCGCGCGAAAGGCATCCGTCCGGTCGTGGTAGGCCCACATGAGCGCGAACTTCATGCGCTTCGCGTTCGGGGCCTTCAGGAAGCCCTGTTCCAGGGCCTCGTGCTGAATGGGCTGCCCGTCCGCCCAGTACCAGTCATAGACGAACACGTCGATGCCGGCGTCGGCAGCGTAGTCGATCTCCTTGGCGACATCCGCCGGCTGCGCGTCGTCGAGATAGCCGTCACGCGGCACGATCGGCTGCTGGTGGCCGGGGAAGCGGACGGGCGCCGTCTTCACGAAATCCCATTCCGTGCGCCCTTTTCCGAAGATCTCCTCGCCCTTCGGATAGACGTGCCATTCGGGGTAGTAGATGCAGAGGACGTCCGGCCGCACCGCCGCCGCGCAGGTGACGCAGAGGAGCGAGGACACGATCAGGAGTTGAACTGGCGTTTTCATGATGCGCGTATTGTAGCACAGGAAACGGAAAGTTGACAACCCCTTTATGACGCAATGAAAGCAAGAATTATCACGCATTTCAAGCATGACTGTTGAAACTGCGCGCGCGTCATGGTATACTTCTCGCATGCGCTCCAAAAGACAGTTTCCGGCCACCCGAAAGGTCCTTGTGGTCACGCGCGCGACAGGCGCGGCCGGCCGCGACCTCATCTCCGGCGTCTTCACCTACGCCCGAAGCGGAAAGCACTGGGACATCCGGCTCTTCCAGACGCCCGACGCCCTGACGGTCGCGGAGCTGGAGCGGTTTCTGCGCGACGGCCTCGACGGCCTGATCGCCTCGGAGCTCTCGCATGACGACGCCCTCGCGCACATCCTCGCGCACCGTCTGCCGCTCGTGCGCATCGGCTCCGATCCGCGCCTGCCGTCCGACGCGCCCGCCGTCGCCGTCGTCCACAACGACGAGGAGCGCATCGGCGCGATGGCCGCCGAGTTTCTCGTCCCGCTCGGCTCCTTCCGGTCGTTCGCGTTCGTGCCGGTCTCGCGTCCCTACGAGAAGCGGCACATCTGGAGCCGTCGGCGCGAAGATGCCTTCTGCGCGCACATGCGGCAGCTGGGCCACCGCGTGACCGTCTTCAGGGGCTGTGCGGCGTTCGAGTCAGCCGAAGACCGTGCCGAACTGGAGGCCTTTCTCGCCGCGCTGCCGAAGCCGGCCGCCCTCATGGCGGCGTGGGACGAACGCGCCGGACACGTGCTCGCCGCCTGCGAGCGGCTGGGCATCCGCGTCCCCGACCAGATCGCCGTCATCGGCGTGGACAACGACGAGCTCGTCTGCGACTTCTGCGAGCCGAAGCTCACGAGCGTCTATCCCGACCACATTCGCGAGGGCCTGCGCGCGGCGGCCGTGCTGGACGCGCTCATGGCGCGGCGCATCCCGCGCAAGAACCTGCTCGACCCCGTACCGCCGAAGGAAATCGTCATCCGCGAATCAGCCGCACCCGTCGCGCCGGCGGCCGTCCTCATCCGGCGCGCGCTCGCCTTCATCGAGACCCACGCCGTCCTGGGGATTCGTCCGGGCGACGTGGCGCGTTCCGTCGGCGTCTCGCGGCGGCTGCTCGACCTGCGCTTCAGCCAATACAACAGGAAGTCCGTCAACGGCGAACTGCTCGACGCGAAGCTGAAAGCCGTGCTGAAGATGCTTCAGACGACGTCCCGCCCGATCGCCGCCGTGTCCGCCGCCGCCGGATTCCGAAACGTCCACCACCTCGAAAAGGTCTTCCGCGCGCGCTACGGAAAGTCCATGCGCGACTGGCGCCGCCAGACGCAGGAGAAATCCTCTGCCCAGAAGTAGAAGGCCCACTTTATTCGCACTGTCTGTCGCATGGCCTGTCGGGCCGTCCGAACATGAAAAAGAAGCCGCGCTCGGCTGAGCGCGGCTTCTTTTCGCACGTACGCGAAGCGAGGGCCTTACTTGACCTCGACTTCGGCGCCGGCCTTCTTGAGCTGCTCGGCGATCTTCTCGGCCTCGTCCTTCGCGATGGCTTCCTTGACCTTCTTCGGCGCGCCGTCGACCATGTCCTTGGCGTCCTTGAGGCCGAGGCCCGTAATCGCGCGGATCTCCTTGATGACCGCGATCTTGTTCGCACCGGCGGCCTTGAGGATCACGTCGAACTCGGTCTTCTCCTCCGCAGCGGCGGCACCCGCGCCCGGCGCGGCGACCGCGACAGCGGCAGCGGCGGACACGCCCCACGCCTCTTCGAGGGCCTTCACGAGGTCATTGATTTCGAGAACCGTCTTGCCCGACAGCTCCTTGATGATTTCTTCGTTCGTCATTTTCTTTCTTTCCTTTTTAGTTCAACCCTCGGCGTGTTCCAGCCGAAGGAAATTCACGATTGTTCGCTTGTCTCTCTTGCCCCTCGCGACCCTCGTGTCATGTGCGACAGGAGAGGCGCGAGAGACTTTTGCCCTTACGCCGCCGGAGCCTCGGCCGCCGGGGCCGCCGCTTCGGGCGCGGGCGCGTCGCCGCCCTTCTTCGCCTTCTCGGAGAGGACACGCGCCAGACGCGTCGCCGGCTCCTTGAGGAGCATGAGGAGCATCGCGCGGAGCTCGTTCTTGCCGGGAATCTTCGAGAGGGCCTCGACCATCGCCGCGTCCACGATCTTGTTGTCGTAGTCCGCGCCCTTGACGGACGCCTTGCCGGCGGAGTCCTTCACGAACTCCATGATGGCCTTCGCGACCGCCGTCGGCTCGCCGTGTCCCGTGACAACTGCGGAGTTGCCCGTGAACATCGCGTTGACCTCTTCGCTCCAGCCCTTTTCCTTGGCGACCTTCGCGAGGTAGGTGTTCTTGACGACGAGGAGGTGGCTGTCGAGCGCGCGGAGCGCCTTGCGGAGCTTCGCGAACTGCGCGACGGTCACGCCGCCGTGGTTGATGATGAAGCAGTAGTCCGAATCCTTGACGCGCGCAACGACTTCGTCGAGGATGGCAACCTTCTCAATACGCACTTTGTGCTGATGCATTTTCAGTTACCCCCTGATCATTCGGCATCCATCGCGGCGATCACAGGCACGCCGACGCCCATCGTGGAGGCGATCGTCATCGACTTGACGAAGACGCCCTTCACCGTGGCCGGCTTCGCGGCGTTGACGGCCGCGACGATGGCCTTGATGTTCTGGACGAGCTTGTCGGCCTCGAACGAGCGCTTGCCCGCGACGACGGCCAGGTTGCCCGTCTTGTCCATGCGGAAGTCGACCTTGCCGCCCTTCGCCTCCTTGACGGCGGTGGCGGTGTCGTCCGTGACCGTGCCGGTCTTCGGGTTCGGCATGAGGCCGCGCGGGCCGAGGATGCGCGCGCACTTGCGCACTTCCTTCATCGCCTCGACGGTCGCGATCGCGACGTCGAAGTCGCACCAGCCTTCCTTCGTGACCTTCTCGATCAGGTCGGCGAGCCCGACGAAATCGGCGCCCGCCGCCTTGGCGGCCTCCGCCGCGTCACCGCCCGCGAAGACGGCGACCTTGACGGTCTTGCCCGAGCCGTTCGGCAGCTTGACCGTGCCGCGCACGGCCGTGTCGCCCTTCGTGAGCTCCTTGCCGAGGTGGAAATAGACGTCGACGGTCTCGTCGAACTTCGCGCCGGCGTTGTCCTTGACGAACTTCACCGCATCATCCAGCCTGACGGCCTTCTTGGGGGCCTTCTTCAGCGCGTTGAAATACTTCTTGCCGTGCTTGCTCATTCGACCACCTCGATTCCCATGTTGCGCGCCGTGCCCGCAATCATCTTGATCGCCTGCTCCGGGTCGTCGGTGTTGAGGTCGGCCTTCTTCATCTCGACAATCTTGAGAAGCTGGGCCTTCGTGACCTTGCCGACCTTGTTCTTGTTGGGAACGCCGCTGCCCTTGGCGAGGCCCGCTTCCTTCTTCAGGAGGACGGACGCCGGCGGCGACTTGAACTGCAGCGAGAAGCTGCGGTCCTGGTAGACCGTGATGATCACGGGGATGACGAGCCCGGAATCCTTCGCGGTCTTCGCGTTGAACTCCTTGCAGAACTGCATGATGTTGACACCAGCAGAACCGAGGGCCGGGCCCACGGGCGGCGCGGGATTCGCGGCGCCGGCGGGAATCTGGAGCTTGACGACTCCAGTGACTTTCTTAGCCATTTGCCTTTTCCTTCATTTCGTGCGGCTCCTTCCGGGGATCCTGCCCGGTCAAGCGGACCGCAAAACCTGCCGTCTACTGGATCGGCTCGAAGGTCTCTTCGAGAGCGACCTTCTCGACCTGCCAGTATTCGACGTCGACAGGGACCTTGCGGCCGAAGACCTGAACTTCGACCTTGAGCTTGCCCTTGTCGGGATCCACCATGCTGATCGGACCCGTCAAACCCATGAACGCGCCGTCAGTAATCTTCACCGTCTCGTCGACGCTGAAATTGACCTTCGGACGCTCCGCCACCGGACTCGCCGAGGGCTTGTCCAGCAGAATCGCGTCGATTTCACTCTGCTTGAGCGGCTGCGGGCGATCCCCGCCGACGAACCCGATCACGCCGGGGGTGTCGCGCAGGAACTGCCATGTCCGCTCGTAAATCGCCTTCTTCCCGTTCTCGTCAAAGCCCTTCGCCTCATCGTAAAGCGCGAGCTCGCACAGCACGTAACCCGGGAAGAACTTCTTGGTTACCGTGCGCTTCTTGCCGTCCTTCTTCTCCGTCACGCGCTCCGTCGGAATCACGCAACGCCCGACGTAGTCTTCCATCCGCTCGAGCTTGACGCGCGCGTCAATCGACCGCTGGGCCTTGTTCTCCTGGCCAGTAAGAGTGTGAAGAACGAACCACTGCTTGTTCATCGACTTCTTCCTTCTTCCCTTTTCCCTCTTACCCCAAAAGGCGTCACGCGCCCGCGTGGACGATCTTGATGAACCCTTCGATCACCTTGTCGCAGACCAAGGTCGTCGCGGCGAGGATGAAAATGAACGAAATGACGACCAGCGTCGACTCCCAGAGCTCGCGCCTTCCCGGCCAGGTCACGCGCTTCGCTTCCGCGCCGACGCCCGCCAGGTAGTCCTTCGTCTTGTTGATGATGTTCATCTGTCTTCCTCGTCTGTTGGCAGGGTAGGAGGGAATCGAACCCCCATAGGCGGTTTTGGAGACCGCTGCACTGCCATTGTGCTACTACCCTAAAAAAGGTGAGACTTACTTCGTCTCCTTGTGGGTCGTGCGCTTACGGCAGTGCGGGCAGAACTTCACCTTCTCCAGACGCTCGGTCATCGTCTTCTTGTTCCGAGTCGTCGTGTAGTTACGCCGCTTGCATTCGCCGCAGGCCAGAATCGCGAGATCACGCATTGTCTTGTCCTTTGTCCCTTGTGAGCTTCTGAACCCGCCCGCCGCCCCGACCGACCACAGGCGGTCGGAGTGCGGGCAGGCATCTCACAGAAGACTTTCTTGTCTTTTACTTGATGATCGCCGAGACCGTGCCGGCGCCGACCGTGCGGCCGCCTTCACGAATCGCGAAGCGCATCTTCTCTTCGAGCGCGACCGGCGCGATGAGCTTGACCGTGATTTCCACGTTGTCGCCCGGCATGACCATCTCGACGCCCTCGGGGAGCTGGATGTCGCCCGTCACGTCCGTCGTGCGGATGTAGAACTGCGGACGATAGCCCTTCATGAACGCCGTGTGGCGACCGCCCTCTTCCTTCGTGAGGACGTAGACCTGGCCCTTGAACTCGGTGTGCGGGGTGATCGAACCCGGCTTCGCGAGAACCTGGCCACGGCAGACGTCTTCCTTCTTCGTGCCGCGGAGAAGCGTGCCGATGTTGTCGCCGGCCTGACCCTGGTCGAGGAGCTTGCGGAACATCTCGACGCCCGTGACGGCCGTCTTCTGCGTCGGCTTGAGACCGACGATCTCGACTTCCTCACCGACCTTGATGCAGCCACGCTCGACGCGGCCCGTGACGACCGTGCCACGGCCTTCGATCGAGAAGATGTCTTCGATCGGCATGAGGAACGGCTTGTCAAGCTCGCGAACCGGCTCGGGGATGTAGGTGTCGAGCGCGTCCATGAGCTCGTCGATGCACTTGCACGCCGGATCGTCCTTCGACGTCGCCTGCGTGGCCGGATAGGCCGCGCCGCGGATCACCGGGGCGTTGTCGCCATCGTAGTCGTACTTGGAAAGGAGCTCGCGGACTTCCATCTCGACGAGGTCGAGCATCTCGGGATCGTCGACGAGGTCGCACTTGTTGAGGAAGACGACAATCTTCGGCACGCCGACCTGACGGGCGAGCAGCACGTGCTCACGGGTCTGCGGCATCGGGCCGTCGACGGCGGAGACGACGAGGATCGCGCCGTCCATCTGCGCCGCGCCGGTAATCATGTTCTTCACGTAGTCGGCGTGGCCGGGGCAGTCGACGTGCGCATAGTGGCGCTTCTCGGTCGAGTACTCGACGTGCGAGGAGGCGATCGTCAGAATCTTGGTGGCGTCACGACGGCCGGCGGACTCGGAAGCCTTCGCGACCTGGTCGTACTTGATCTCTTCGCAGAGGCCCTTGAGGGACTGGACGTGCGTAATGGCGGCCGTCAGCGTGGTCTTGCCGTGGTCGACGTGGCCGATGGTGCCGACGTTCACGTGCGGCTTTCCGCCGCGATCGAATGTTTCCTTAGCCATTGCTAATTACTCCTGTGAGTTGTTCGTTTTTGCTTGTCCTTCGCCCCGAATGGAGCCACCTAGCGGAATCG